>JBDTNQ010000009.1:0-69509 GCA_039933635.1 Acidobacteriota bacterium | reverse complement strand
ATCGACCCGGGCAGCAGGTACTGGATGTACGGGACGTAGGGATAGACCTCGACGACGTCGAGCGTCGGCTGGCTCGACAGTCGCGGCGAGACGGCCGGCCGGCCCACCTCGCCGATGACGTTGCCGACAATGGCGGCGAGCGTCGCGGTGACGAAGTTGTCACTGTTGTCCTCGATCAGCGCGACGCTCGGCGACTCCCCTGCGAGCAGCCGGCGCGAGTAGTCTGGCGGGATCGTCAACACGCCGTTCAGGCGCCCGTTCCGCAGATCGCGCATCGCCGCGCCTTCGTCGGCGTACACCACCGTGTCGAAGGTCTTGGCCCCGGACGCGACAGCCTGCGCCAGTTCGCGAATACGCAGGGCCGGCACACCGCGATCGTGGTCGACCACACCGACCTGCAGATGCTTGACGTTGCCCCCGAACGCGTAGCCCAGGATCACGAGCTGCAGTACGGGCATCATGAGCGACATCGCGATCAGCGTCGGACTGCGGCGGAACCGTCGCAACTCCCGCTCGATGATGGCCCAGGTGCGCATCCTCTACCGCCTTCCAAACGAGAAATCGCGGGGCGCTGGCGCCTGCAGCGCGTCGCGCAGGTTCCGGCCCGCATAGTGGACGAACACGTCATCGAGCGTCGTGCTCTGGACCGAGAGCGACTGCATCGTGATGCCGACACTCCGCACGAGATCCACAAGCGCCTGCGTCGTCGCGGGGCCGTTGTCGGAGTCGAGCCGGAAGACGGCGTCGTGCCGGCTGACCGACGACACGCCGGGCAGCGCCGCCAGGCGCGTCTCCCAGACGTCGGGCACGGATGAGAAGCTCACCTCCAGCACGTTGCGGCCCGCGATCGACGCCTTGAGCATCGCCGGCGAATCCAGTGCCTTGAGTTCCCCATGGTCGACGATGGCGATCCGGTCGCACAGGCGATCCGCCTCGTCCATGTAGTGCGTCGTCACGAGAATGGTGAGGCTGCGTTCCTGGCGGATCTTCTGGAGCATTTCCCACACGGCGACGCGCGACACCGGGTCGAGTCCGGTGGTCGGCTCGTCGAGGAAGAACACGCGGGGCTCGTGCACGAGACCACGCGCGATTTCCACGCGACGCCGCATGCCGCCCGAGAGGTTCTTGACGAGCTTGTCGGCCCAGTCCGACAGCTCGACGGAGGCCAGCAGTTCCGGGATGAGCTTGTTGCGCCGCTCCCGGGGCACCTCATGGAGCTTCGCGTAGATGATGAGGTTTTCGCGGACGGTCAGGTCCAGATCGCTCGTCATCGCCTGGGGAATGACGCCAATCGCGCGCCGGACACCGTCCGGATCCTTCACGATGTCGCAGCCGCTCACCGTCGCGGACCCGGCCGTCGGTGCAATCAGGGTCGTCATCATGCGGATCAGCGTGGATTTGCCCGCACCGTTCGGCCCCAGCAGTCCGAACACCTCGCCCTGTTCGACGGCAAACGACACGCCTTTGACGGCGGTGAAATCCCCGAACTGCTTGACGAGCCCCCGGACATCGATGGCGACCATGACTACTTCGGCACCGTGAAGCTCACGTAGGCGGTCATCCCGACAGCGAGGCGATGTTCGGGGTCGGGCACGCGCAGCCGGACTTCGAAGGTCCGAATGTCCCGCTTGGTGCGGCTGACGTCTCGTTGAGTCGCAAAGCCGCCGTCCACGGCGCGATAGAACACGGTCCCTTCGCGGACGTCACCTGACGGCAACGTCACGGGCAGGTGATCGCCGAGCTTCACGCGGTCGATGTAGGTTTCCTCGATATCAACGCGGACCCACAGATCATCGGGATTGATCAGGGTGACGATGGGCTGTCCGACACTCACGACCTCGCCCTGCCGCGCCGCACGCACATCGACGATGCCCGCGATCGGGGCGCGCACCTCGGCGTACCCGAGCCGCACCGCGGCCTTGTCGCGTTGCGCAACCGCCGCCGCGGAGTCGGCGCGACTGGCCGCCAACTGGCCTTCGCGGACCGCCACCTGTTCGGCGTTGGCCCGCGCCAGGGCGACCGCGGCACGGGCCGCCTCCGCCTGGCGATCGAGGGCACGGACACGCGCCTGCGATGATTCGAATGCCGTGCGCGCCTGGTCGAACGTCTCGCCCGAGGCGAGGCCGCTCTTCTGCAATTGCTGGCTCCGCTGATAGACGAGCCGGGCGTTGTCGAGATCCGCGGTGGCCGCCGCCATCGAGGCTTCAGCCGCGGCCAGGGTTGCTTCAGCCTGATGCACTTCCGCGCCGGTCTGCTGCCGCTGGAGTCGCAGCGCGGCCTGGTTCTGCTGAATACCTGCCGTGCTGCTGTCGACCACGTGACCGTAGTACGCCGAATCGGCCCGCAGTTCGTCGGGCGCGAGCACCGCCAGGCGTTGGTCGAGCGTGACGGCCTGCCCCGGCTCAACGGCCAATTCAGTGATGCGGCCCGCGACCTGGGCGCTCACGATGACGTCGTCCGTGGTGACAAGACCGGTCAGCGCGAGGACGGGCTGTCGTGCCCGCAGGGCGTAATACACGCCGGCGGCGACGATGAGGGCAAGGAGGAGGCCGATTCGAACAGCTCGGCGTCGCATGGGGTGCAGTCTCCAGTGGCGCGGGAAAGGACGCCGCCTGCCGGCGTCGACGCGCGAGTTCAAACAGACGAATTAAACACGTGTTTAAGTTCCGCCGTCAAATGCCACCGGTGCATCGAGGCGCACGGGGCTCGTGTGACCGATGCGATAATCGTCCCGATGCCCGCGACCGACGCCTTCGGCCGTCCCCTCGGCACGCTCCGGATTTCCGTGACGGATCGCTGCAATCTGCGCTGCCACTACTGCATGCCGCAGGAGGAATACGTCTGGCTGGATCGTCAGGATTTGCTGACGTTCGAGGAGATCGGCGCCCTCGCCGATGTGTTCGCCGAAGCGGGCGTCCAGCGCGTGCGACTGACCGGCGGAGAACCCCTGCTCCGCCGAGACCTGCCATCCCTCGTGGCGAGCCTGGCCCGTAAGCCGTGGCTGACCGACCTGGCCCTCACGACCAACGGCCTGCTCTTGGACGACGCCGCCGGCCCACTGCGGGAGGCCGGGCTCCATCGGCTCACGGTGAGCCTCGACACGCTCCAGCCCGATCGCTTCCAGCGGTTGACGCGCGTCGATGCCCTGCCGCGGGTTCTCGCCGGCCTCGAGGCCGCGCAACGTGCCGGCTTCACGGACGTGAAGATCGATTCCGTCATCACGCGCGGTGACAACGACGACGAACTGCTGCCGCTGTTGGCCTTCGCGCACCAGGTCCGCGCGGAAATCCGGTTCATCGAGTACATGGACGTCGGCGGCGCGATCGACTGGCTGCCCGAGAAGGTGGTGTCCCGCAGCGAGATGCTCGCAGCCATCACCGCGGACCGCGGCCCCATCACGCCGTTGAGCGCACCCGATTCCAGCGCACCGGCCGAGCGCTTCCGCCTCGAGAGCGGCCAGACCTTCGGCATCATCGCGTCGACGTCGCAGCCCTTCTGCCGGACGTGTGATCGTCTGCGGCTCACCGCCGATGGCGTGATGCTGCTCTGCCTGTACGCGCAACACGGCACCGATCTTCGTCGCCCGCTCCGCGCGGGCGCGTCAGCAGAGACGATGCATCGCCTCGTCCGCGCCGTGTGGGAGAGTCGTGCGGATCGCGGCGCCGAAGAACGCCAGTCCGTCCGCGATCGCGGCGTCTACATTCCCGTCCGCGCCCTGAAGAAGGACGCGCATCTGGAGATGCATACGAGGGGCGGCTGAAACATCGGTTCAGCGGGTAATCGGATCATCGGGTTGCCGGATCGGAGGATCGATGATTCGATCAGGTCCCAGGCGCCCTTCCGTCAACGGTCCAGCCGTTCGTCACGTGACTTCTGCTCACTCATCACTACTGGCCCCTCCGTGTCCACTTCACACCACCGCACCGTCGTCGCCGTGCTCATCGCCGTCAGCGCGGGTCACCTGATCAATGACCTGCTGCAATCGCTGCTGCCCGCCATCTATCCGATGCTCAAGGACGACTTTCGGTTGGACTTCTGGCAGATCGGACTGCTGACCCTCGCGAACCAACTGACAGCGTCGTTGCTGCAACCGCTGGTGGGTCACGTGCTCGACCGTCGTCCACGGCCCCACGCACTGGCGTTCGGCATGGCCATCACCTTCGTGGGCCTGCTCCTGCTCGCGTTCGCCCATCGCTTCGCGATGCTCGTGGGTGCCGCCGCGCTGATTGGCGTCGGCTCGGCCATCTTCCACCCCGAGTCTTCGCGAATCGCGCGCGCCGCGTCGGGCGGACGCCACGGTCTGGCGCAGTCCCTGTTCCAGACCGGCGGCAACCTGGGCTCGTCGCTCGGTCCCCTGCTCGCCGCGTTCGTGGTGCTGCCCCACGGCCGTCGCAGCATCGGCTGGTTCAGCATCGTGGGCTTTGTGGGCATCGTGATGCTCTGGCGGATCGGCGCGTGGCATGCGGAGGCTCGGCAATCAACGGCCCCAGGCAGCACGGCACGGCATCCATCAGTCTCGTCCGGGGACGTGCGGCGGTCCCTCATCATTCTCGTCGCGCTCGTGTTCTCGAAGTTCATCTACTTGAGCAGCCTCACGAACTACTACACGTTCTTCCTGATTCACCGCTTTGGTGTGTCGATCCAGCAGGCACAGCTGCATCTCTTCGCGTTCCTGGCGGCGGTAGCCATTGGCACGTTCGCCGGCGGGCCTATTGGAGACCGCATCGGCCGTAAGGCCGTGATCTGGGTCTCAATTCTTGGCGTGCTCCCCTTCTCCCTGCTGCTGCCGTACGCCTCGTTGACGTGGACCGCCATCCTCAGCGTGGCGATCGGCCTGATCATCTCGTCGGCCTTTTCCGCCATCCTGGTGTACGCGCAGGAGCTGCTGCCCGGTCGCGTCGGGCTCATCGCCGGGCTGTTCTTCGGGTTCGCGTTCGGTATCGGCGGCCTGGGGGCGGCGGCGCTGGGCAAACTGGCGGATGTGGTCGGACTGGACATCGTCTTCCGCATCTGCGCGGTTCTGCCCGCAATCGGCCTCCTGACCGCCTTCCTGCCGGACCTGCCGACCGCGCGTCAGACCGCGGCAACCCGGACACGATAGACTTTTCGCCATCATGAACGACACGCGGGCGAACGCCATCGTCTCCGCCGAGGGTCACCTCGTCGACTCGCAGCTGCTGAAATCGATCTTCGACCACGTCATCGATCGCGGCGGCGACTTCGAGGTGCTGCACTTCGAACTGGGCCGGACGAACGACGATTTTTCGAAGCTGACCCTCAAGGTCTCGGCACCGGATCAAGGCTCTCTGGCGCGCCTGATCGAGGACCTGCTCCCCTACGGCTGCCACGCCGTGGGCGAAAAGGATGCCCTCGTCCGCGCGGTCGACCGCGACGGCTGCGCGCCGGAGGATTTCTACTCGACGACCAACCAGCGGACCCAGGTCCGGCTGGGCGGCGAATGGGTGGAGGTCCAGCGTCAGCGCATGGATGCCGCGCTCGTCATCGCCGACGGCCGCGCCACGTGCCGGAAGCTGCGCGATCTCAAGGACGGCGATCGCGTGGTCTGCGGCCTCGAAGGCATCCGCGTGACGCCGGAGTTCCGCGAGCGCGACCGTGCGGACTTCTCGTTCATGAGCAACGAGGTGTCATCCGAGCGCCGCGTGGAGGCCAGCGTGGCGCGCATCGCGCGCACGATTCGCGACGTGAAGGCTCGCGGGGGCCGCATCGTGTTCGTCGCCGGACCGGTGGTCATCCACACGGGCGGCGCGCAGTACTTTGGCGACCTCATCCGTCGCGGCTATGTCGACGTGCTCCTGGCGGGCAACGCCCTCGCCGCGCACGACGCCGAGCTGTGCCTGTTCGGCACGTCGCTCGGTCTCGACCTCGAGTCCGGCACGCCCGTCCCTGGCGGCCATCGCCATCACATGCGCGCGATCAACGCGATCAACCGCGCCGGATCCATCCGCGCGGCCGTCGACACCGGCGTCCTCAAGGCCGGCATCATGCGCGAGTGCGTCAAGGCCGGCGTCACCTACGTTCTCGCCGGCAGCATCCGCGACGACGGTCCCATCGTCGACACCATCCGGGACATCGTCGAGGCGCAGGATGCTTACACCACCGCGCTCACGGACGCCGGCATGGTGATCGTGCTGTCGACGATGCTGCACGGCATTGGCGTGGGCAACATGCTGCCCGCTTGGGTGCCCGTCGTGTGCGTCGATATCAATCCGGCCGTCGTCACGAAGCTGGCCGATCGCGGATCGTCCCAGACCGTCGGTCTGGTGACGGACGTCGGGTTGTTCCTGCATCAGCTCGCGCAGCAGCTCGCGGACGCGCCGGCGTAGCGCCCAGGATCGCCTCTCAGATCAGGAGGAAGATCAGTCCCGTCACGAACGTGGGCCCTGCGGCGGCCGCGAGGAGCCACAGCGGTGAGACGGCGCCGCCAAAGTAGCGGGCCAGCAGCGCCTGCCCCGCCGGGTTGGGCGCATTCGCGATGACCGTCAACCCGCCGCCAAGCACCGCGCCCCGCACGACCGCCAGCTTCAGGGGGTCGGTCATGTCAGGCACGAGTGTCGCGAGGTACGTGATCAAGGCGTTGTCGTTGAACGCCGTCAGTCCCGTCGCGGCGAGGAACAGGGGCACTTCGTCGAGGCGGCCGAGAACAGGCGCGATCCACCAGGCCTGGAGTCCGCCGTGAATGACGAGCCCGGCCAGGAAGAACCCGACGAGCAGCGGTGTCTTCAGCTCTATCGGCCCCTGATACGCGGACGTGGCCTTCGCGACGCCGAGAAAGAACAAGAATCCGCCGATGAACAGCGACGGCGAGTGCGCCGTCACCACCGTCCACGCCATGAACGCGACGTGCAGGGCCGTCAGCCAGGCCGGCACTGGCAGGAGCGGAGCGTCTGGGGTTTCGGTGTCGAGTGGATCCGGATCTTCCGAGGCAAGCGGTCTTGCACCCAGGCGGTTTAGTTCCGAGCGGAACATCAGCGCGTAGAGGCCGGTCGATAGGAGAATGCCGATCACCGCACGCCAGCCGATGTGCGTCCACATGAACGCGAGGTCCCAGTTCCAGGGCCGCGCCACCATGAGCACCGGCGGCGCGGCAAAATGGGTGAGCGTTCCCCCGACCGAGACGTTCACGAATAGCAGACCCAGCGTCGCGTACTTCAATCGCTCGCTCGGCTGTCGTTCGTAGAACTGCCGGCCGAGCAGGAGCGCGCAGATCGTCATCGCCGCTGGCTCGGTGACGAACGAGCCGAGGAGTGGGCCGACGATGAGGATCGTGATCCACCACGCCTTCGGAGTGCCGCCACCAAGGCCGGCGACGCGGCGCAACGCACTCTCCGCGAAACCGACGATGGGGCGCGTCGACGCAAGCGCCATGATCACGACGACGAACATGGGCTCGGTGTAGTTGACCGTGCCGTCGAAGTACACAACCGCGCCGTGCCACCCAGCGTAAGCGGCAATGGCGACGAGCAGAACGGCCGCCCAGAGTCCGAAGACCACCTCCACCTCACCCAGGAAGTGCAGGATTTCGGCTCGGACACTCGGTCGCTCGGCCCGGCCCTCGGCCCGGGCACGCAAATTGTGCTCGTGCTGCATTTGGTGCGCCAGGCGGGCAAATCGCGGCGCAATGAACGTGTGAATGATGGCGAGCAGGAAGATCGCCGTCGCCAGAAGATTGAACGGGGCGATATGCGCGCGCGCGATGAGCGTCTCGACGAGAGAATCGCCCGTGGCGGGATACGCGGAAAGCGGGAGTGGCACGATGGAGTCAGTCATTGTCTGCGCGAATTCTCCGGACACGAACTCCCGTGCCGTCTACCAGCCTGCGGACTCCCGTCCTCAGTCCGCAGGCTGGGCGGTCGATTCAGCCGATCTGCATGCTGCCACCTGAGTGGACGTACGCTTCTTCACCGTGCGCCGTCTGGTCGAGGCCTTCGCTCTCGGCTTCAGGGGTCGCACGGAGCGGGAAGATCATGCCGACGAGCTTGAGCAGGATGAAGCTCATCACGCCGCTGTAGACGATCGCCGCGGCAACCGCCGTCGCCTGAATGCCGAGCTGGCCCGGGTTGCCGTAGAGCAGGCCGTCAGCGAGTCCATTCACGCTCTTCTGCGCGAACACGCCGGTCAGGAGGGCGCCGACCGTCCCACCGACACCATGGGCCGCGAGCACGTCGAGCGAGTCATCGAACGAGGTCTTGGCTCTCAGGACGAGCGCAAAGTAGCTGGGCACGGCAGCCATCGCTCCCAGCAGCAGACCGTTCATCGGGCTCACGAAGCCGGCGGCCGGCGTGATGGCAACCAGACCGACGACGATGGCCGTGGCCGCTCCGACGGCCGTCGCTTTCTTCTGGCGGAACGCGTCGAGCAGCGTCCAGACGACGAGCGTGCCGGCTGGCGCCAGCATGGTGGTCGTGAAGGCCAGGGCCGCGGAGCCGTTCGCGGCGAGCGCACTGCCGGCGTTGAAGCCGAACCAACCGAACCACAGCAGACCCGCGCCGAGCAGGACGAACGGGACATTGTGCGGCATGAGCGCGGCGGTCTTGGCGTCGCGCCGTGGTCCAACGCACAGCACGGCGACGATCGCGGCGACCGCCGCGTTGACGTGGACGACCGTGCCGCCTGCGAAGTCGAGCGCGCCCATCTTCGCCAGCCAGCCGCCGCCCCAGACCCAGTGCGCGACCGGACTGTAGACGACCACGGCCCACAACGTGATGAAGAGGACGTATGCCGAGAACCGCATGCGCTCGACGATGGCTCCTGAGATGAGTGCCGCCGTGATGATGCAGAACGTGCCCTGATAGCACATGAACAGGGTGTGCGGAATCAGCGCCGTGGAGATGCCCGTGGGCAGGTCCACGCCGACGTCGCGGAGGAAGAACCGTGACGTGTCCCCAATCCAATTGTTGCCAGGAGTGAACGCCAACGAATAGCCGATGAGCGCCCACGCCACACTCACGAAGCCGAGCGAAATGAAGCTCATCATCATCGTGTTGAGCGCGTTCTTCGAACGCACGAGCCCACCGTAGAAGAACGCCAGCGCGGGCGTCATCAACAGCACGAGCGCCGCCGCCACCAGCATCCAGGCCGTGTCCGCCGCATTGACCGTCGGCGGCGTGGCCGTGGTCCCTTGTGCCAGGGCCAGGGTTGGCGCGGCCAGCGCCAGCCCGCACACCGCCACGCCCACTTGCAGTCGCGTTGCCGTCATCAGACCGACTCCATCGATTGGCCTACATCCACGAGATGGTGGAGAGGCTGCCCCGCTAGACGTCCCGTTCACCCGTCCGAATGTTGTAACTGTGGTCGACGTGCGTGACGAAGACGCGGCCATCGCCGATTTCGCCCGTTCGCGCGGCGGCGACGATCGCCGCGATGACGTCGTCGGCAATGTTGTCCTGCACCACGACCTCGATCTCGACCTTGGGCAGCAGGGTCACGTTGTACTCCTTGCCGCGATAGATGGCTGTGTGGCCCTTCTGACGTCCGTGGCCGCGCACCTCGGTCACCGTCATTCCTGGCACGCCAATCTTTTCCAGCGCCTCACGGACGTCATCCACGCGGTTGGGGCGCACGATGCTCTTGATCAGCTTCATTGATTCCTCCAAATCCAGGCCTCCGGCCAGCGAGATAGCACGCTCGGGTCGAAAGGTGCACTTCTTTTATCACGGGATCCCGCCTGGACATGCGGGTCTGACAAATGGTGGCAGTAAAACACACGAGGCCATGACTGTGTGTCCGGCACCAGGCCGGACACACAGTCATGGGAGGGTCTATCCGCGTTCCGACGAGGGCTCGCCGGTCTGGAAGTCGGGATACGCCGCGGCGCCATGCTCACCGAGGTCGAGGCCTTCGATTTCCTCCTCCGCCGAGACACGCAGACCGATCACCATCTTGATGACGAGCCACGAAACCATCGAGAGCGTGAAGACGAACGCTCCGACGGCGAGGATGCCGATGATCTGAGGCATGAGCTGCGTCATCCCGCCGCCCATGAACAGGCCCGCTTTCACGACGGAGGCCGCCGGCAGGTTGGGCACGTTCGGATTCGCGAACAGGCCGACCGCCAACGTTCCCCAGATACCGTTGACCAGATGCACGGAGAGCGCTCCGACCGGATCATCGAGCTTCAACTTGTCGAAGAAGAACACCGCTCCGACCACGAGCGGCCCCGCGATGGCACCGATGACGAGCGCACTCCCCATGCTCACGAACGCGCACGGCGCCGTGATGGCGACCAGCCCGGCGAGGCAGCCGTTCAGGGTCATGCTCAAATCGGGCTTACCGGCGATAAGCCAGATGGTGATGAGGGAGGTCACCGCCGATGCGGCCGCGGCCATGTTGGTGACCGCGGCAATGTGGGCGATCGAAGCCCAGTCCGCAGCCATCGTCGATCCGGGATTGAAACCGAACCACCCGAACCACAGCACCAGCACGCCGAGCGCAGCCGACGTCATGTTGTGACCGGGGATCGGATGTACCGTCCCGTCCTTGCCATAGCGACCGAGCCGGGGCCCGAGCGCAATGACGCCCGCCAGGGCTGCCCAGCCGCCCGCGGAGTGCACGACGGTCGAACCGGCGAAGTCGAACATCCCCTTACCCGCCAGAAAGCCGCCACCCCAGATCCAGTGCCCGATGACGGGATAGATGAAGCCGACGAGCGCGAAGCAGAAGAGGAAGAACGCGATGAACTTGATCCGCTCCGCGACGGCACCGGAAACGATCGTCGCGGCGGTGCCGGCAAACACGAGCTGGAAGAAGAACTTCGCCCAGAGCGGCGTCGTGGTCCACGCGATGGCCGTGTAGACGCCCTTGTACGCATCCCCGGTCATGGGACTGTTGTCGGCGCCGCTGGCCATCCAGAGGCCGGAGAGTCCGATGAACCCGTTGCCGTCGCCAAACATGAGACCCCAGCCGATGAGCAGAAACGCCAGAGACGATGCCGCGAAGACGATGAAGTTCTTGAACAGGATGTTGACCGTGTTCTTGGCGCGGCAGAGGCCCGACTCCACCATCGCGAAGCCGAGGTTCATGAAGAAGACCATGAACCCGGTGATCATCACCCAGATGGTGTCGAGCGCGACCTTGGTGTTGTCGATCGCCGGTGCCGCGGCGGCCGCGTCCTGGGCAAGCAGTGTCCTGGCACCCACCAGGATGAGCACGGAGAGCAAGCCGCACGTTGCGACCCTGCGAATGCGATTCGGTCGGTAGTTCATGACTGTTGGCTCCTTGGTAAGAGTGCGTGCGGATGAAATCGTTAGGCGTCGCGTTCGCCGGTACGGATGTTCAGGCTGATCTCGACCGGCATGACGAACACGCGGCCGTCGCCGATCTCGCCCGTTCTGGCGGCGGCGATCAGGGCGGCCACGACCTCGTCGACGTGCGCATCCGCCACCACCACCTCGACCTCGACCTTGGGAAGGAGCGACACGTTGTACTCCTTACCGCGATAGATCGCCGTGTGTCCCTTCTGTCGTCCGTGCCCGCGGACCTCCGTCACGGTCATCCCGGGCGCGTTGAGCTTTTCGAGTGCGGCACGGGCGTCGTCGACCTTGTTGGGCCGCACGATCGCTTTGATGAGCTTCATGTCCTGTCTCCTCCTTGGTGAAAAGAGCTGTCGCCCGGCACGGGACACGCGGCCCACCGTGGCCAGCAAGCCGCGGCCCGTGCCGAGACGACCTCCCTGAGTTGTGTGTTGGTACGGCCCGAGACGCGCTGGGGCGGCGCCCGTCAGCGTCGTCGTCGCACGTCCCTGGCACTTACACGGCGCAGGGAAAGTGCAACGGAATCAGATGGTGAGGTGGAGCGAACCCCAGTAAGGCGGATAGCTGGACGCGCCTCGAGGCGTATGGCGTACGGGCGAGGGATTGCGGAGGCCGTCGGCCACGATTCGGTCGAGGGCTGACGGGGTAATGGCGTGAAGGTGCGTCACCCGATCACGGGAGACGCGCGCGTGGCTGAGACGAATATCCGCGGGATGGACGACGCGCCGTGACACATGCTCCGCACGTGACGGATCGCCCGACATCGTGTAGACGGTCACCAGCCGGAGGCCGATGGCTGCCAGCACGAGGAGCACGATCCAAAGCCGCGAGTAACGTCTCATTGCTTGCAATAAGGTCTAGGCACGTGTGTCACCACAGATCTCCTGGTGCCGGCGACCGCGCCGGCACCAGGAGGATAGGTCGCGGACTAGGCCCGAGGCACGTAGTCCGGGTGCGACTCTCCGGGGCCGGGCGTCATGACGAAGTCCGGGTAGCCCATCGCGCCCATCTCGGGCATGTCGAGACCTTCGAGTTCCGCCTCAGCCGACACGCGGTTGCCCATCGTCATCTCGACGATCTTGAAGAAGATGAAGAAGGACACGAAGATGAACACGAAACACGTGAGGCCGCCGATGGCCTCCGCGAAGAACTGGCCCGCGTCTCCGTAGAAGAGGCCTCTCACGGTGCCGGGCACGCCGTTCCAACCATCGCCGTAGGTGCCGTCCGCGAAGAGCCCGAGCGCGAGGATGCCCCAGAGTCCGTTCACGCCGTGCACGGCCACCGCACCGACCGGATCATCAATCTTCATCGTGCGTTCGATGAAGAGCACGGCAACGACGACGATGATGCCCGCTATGCCGCCGATAATCACCGCCGAGACGCTGGTGACGAACGCGCAGGGCGCCGTGATAGCGACCAGGCCCGCCAGCATGCCGTTGGCCAGCATGCTGGGATCCGGCTTACCGAACTTGAGCCAGACGTAGATCATGGCCGTCATCGCACCAGCGGCGCCGGCCAGCATCGTGTTCACGGCCACGACGGCAATGCGCAGGTCGGTGCCCGCGAGCGTGGAGCCCGGGTTGAAGCCGAACCAGCCGAAACAGAGGATGAAGGTGCCGGCGATGGCCATGGGAATGTGATGGCCAGGCATGGCGACCGGATTCCCCTGCTTGTCGTACTTGCCGATTCGAGGCCCGATCACGATCGCACCCGCGAGGGCCGCGACTCCACCGACCATGTGGACGACCGACGACCCGGCAAAGTCGACGTGGCCGTGGCCCAGGCCGAAGTTCTGACCGAGCATGGCCAGCCAACCACCACCCCACACCCAGTTGGCGTAGAGCGGATACGCGAACATCGACATGAAGAAGCCAAACACGATGAACGCGGTCAATTTCCAGCGTTCCGCCATGGCACCGGTCGGGATCGTGCCGGCGGTGTCCATGAAGACCATCTGGAACAGGAACAGCGCGAAGACACCGACGTCGTAGGTATCACCGCTCAGGAAGAATCCCTTGAGCCCAAACAGCCCGAATGGATGGCCGAACAGCTGGATCGTGAACTCATGGTTCAGCGGCGCGGTACCACCAAGAGCCGCCACCGCGCCGACTCCCCCCATGTGCATCGCGAAGCCGCAAATCCAGTAGCCGAGCATGCCGATCGGGTAGATCAGGAAGTTCATCGACATCGTGTGCGCGACGTTCTTGGCGCGCGTGAACCCCGTCTCCACCATCGCGAAACCCGCCTGCATGAACATGACGAGAAAGCCCGTCATGAGCACCCAGACGAAGTTGATGGCGATCTTGTTGTGCCCGACGGTCTCCATGACCTCGGGCAGCGTCGGGTTGGCCGCGTCCTTGACGGTCACGTCCTTCGCCGTCCCGGTCGTCGCACCCGTCGGATCGTTGAGCGCCGCCGGCGGTGTCGCAGCCTGCGCCTGCAGGCTGGGGCGAACGACGACCGCGCCGAGAATCGCAAGTGCGACGCCAAGGAGCAGGGACCGCATCAGCGGCTTCGGTCGAATCAATACGTTACAAACAGTCTTCATCCAGGCCACGGTGAATCTCCCTGTGGGGTGACGGCCCCACGTTTGGGTCAATCGAGAGGGAACGGCTAGACGTCCTTTTCGCCGGTGCGAATGTTGTAGCTGTGCTCGGCGGGCAGCACGAAGACGCGACCGTCGCCGATTTCGCCCGTCCGTGCCGCGGTGATGATGGCCTTGATGACGTCGTCGACGATGGCGTCTTGTACGACGACCTCGATCTCCACCTTCGGGAGCAGGCTGACGTTGTATTCCTTTCCGCGATAGATGGCCGTGTGGCCCTTCTGCCTGCCGTGCCCGCGCACTTCCGTGACCGTCATGCCCGGGACATTGATCTTCTCCAACGCGTCGCGAACGTCGTCGACCTTGTTCGGTCGCACGACGCTCTTAATGAGCTTCATAGGTGGCCTCCAGAGTCCGAACCAACGCCTGCTTCAACGTCACCTGGTCGTGCTCGCCCAGTTGACGGCCTTGCTTCGTCACGTGCAGCACGTCGATGGCCTTGCGGCCTTCGGTCGAGATCAGCACGAGATCCACGTCGCACCCCTCGTCGGACACAGCCCGACTGATGCGAAACAGCAGTCCCGGTACGTCCGCGGTCACGATCTCGAGCACGGTGTACCGTCGCGAATGCTCGTTGTCGAGGTGGATGTTGATCACCACTTCGCGTCGCCGCCGGTGCACCAGGCTCCGTTCGCGCCCGCGCAGCAGGGTCCGGACGTCGACGCCGCCGGTGACGACCTGCCGCAGCACGCGCGCGATCTCGTCGCGCGCCCCGGAGTTCTGGCGCAGGAAGCCCTCTTCGTCGCTGAACTCGAACACATCGAGCACCAGGTGATCCGGCGTCGTCATGGCCTGGCCGCGGTGAATGTCCATGCCGAACGACGCGAGGACGCCCGAGATGTTGGAGAAGAGAAAGGGTTTGTCGAGCGCGGCGACCGTCAGCTCCCAGATCTCGTCGCGCTTCTCGAGCGAGAGGTGCAGGTCATCGTCCTTGAGCCCGCGCGCCAGGCGCACGTGCCGATAGATGGCCGACAACCCGAACACGCTCAGGTACCGTCGGGGAAGCCCGTCGAGGAACCGCGACAACTCTTCTTCAGAGATGTCATCGGGGCACTCGGCAAGGACCCGGGCGCGCTCGGACTGGTGCTTCTCGATCAGTTCGTCGGCGTAACCCAGCGTGAGGTGGTTGTAGGCGTCCACGTACAGCCGCCAGAGCAGGTCTTCCTTCCAGGGCGTCAGCGTGCCTGGCGCGACGGCTTCGATGTCGACGAGCGTCATCAGGCAGAGCATCTTGAGGTGCTCCTCGCTGCCGACGAGCGACGCGAACTCCGCCACCGTGTCGGGATCGCCAAAATCCTTGCGGAAGACGACCTTGGACATGGCGAGGTGCTGCCGAATCAGAAAATCGATGACCTGGCGGTCCTCATCGCCAAGCTGCAGGCGCGCGAGCATGGGCTCGGCCAATCGCACGCTCTCAATCGCGTGGTCATCGTCGCGCCACTTGCCGACGTCGTGATACAGCAGCGCGAGCGTGAGCAACTCCGGCGACCGCACCTCGTTCAGGATCGAGGCGAACCGCGCACGGCTGGCGCTCGTCGGATGCCAGAGCGACTCGAGATTGCGGATGGTGAGCAGCGTGTGCTCGTCCACCGTGTACTTGTGGTAGAAGTCGCGAATCACGCGGCAGTGAATCTTCTCGAACTCCGGGAAGATCGTGCCGAGCAGCCCGCATTCCAGCATGTCCGACAGACGCGCCGAGAGTCCGGGACGCGGATACAACATGGCGCGGAGCCGCAGGCGCCCTTCCTCGCTCGCCATGAAGTAGTCGGCGGTGTAGCGCCCCACGTTCTCCTGAATGCAGGCGCGGACGTCGTCGGATACCGGGTAGCCGTTCGCGATGGCCACCTCGAACGCTTCGAGCCACCACGCGGGCTGGGCCACGGCCTTGACGGGATCGACGAAGCGGATGCCGTCCGCGGCGACGGCGACGTTCTGCGTCACGGGCCCGGGCTCCGCGATGGGCGCCGGCGGCCGCACGACCTTGCGCGTCCAGGCGAGCGCGTTCGCGACGGCGCGCGCGTGCCGGAAATAGTCGCCCATCAGGGCCTCGACGCGCTGACGCGAGTCCTGCCCCGGACGTCCCATCATTTCCGCGACCGATTCCTGCAGTTCGTGGGAGAGCCCGTTCATGTCACGGCCGGCGATCACGTGCAACACGGAGCGCACACGGAACAGGAACTCTTCGGCCTCGTCGAGGCGCTCGCCTTCGGGACGCGCCCGCCCGACGAACTGGTCCCGCGCCAGCGCGCGAATGAGTCGAATGGCTGAAATATCGCGCAGCCCGCCTGGCGCCTTCTTCACGTCCGGCTCGAGCTGATAGAGGGTGTTGTTGAACTCCGCGTAGCGCTCGTCGACCAGCGTGAGCAGCACGTCGACCAGGCGGTCGGCCCGCATCTCCTCACCGCGATGCGCGCGCATGAACACGTCGTCGAAGAGCCGAACGTCCCCCGTGAGGAGACGCAGATCGCAGAGCGCCATCAGGAACTCGGGATTCTGATCGTCGATGACGTCGAACTCCGATACTTCCCGGATGTGATGGCCGACCGTGAATTTCAGGTCCCAGAGCGGCTGCAGCAGCGCGTTGACGAAGCGCTCCTCATTCGGCCCGATGGCACCGTCGAACACGATAAGGATGTCGATGTCCGAGTTCAGGCACAGCGTGCGGCGTCCGTAGCCGCCCAGGGCGCAGACCACGAACGCGTGCATGGACTCCTGGACCGCCCGATCGGCGAGTCCGCGGACGAGATCGTCGACGGCCGCCGCGTAGCGCACGTGCATGGCACGTCCGCCGCGGCCGGCACGCGCGGCCACCATGTACTCGTCGCGCGCGGCAGCGAGCAGCGCAGCCATTTGGGCTCGATGCTCCTGGCGCGCAGCGTCCTGATTGCCCACGGTCATCACAAGGTCCAATGGAGGCGGAAGGATGCAGGCCCGGTGACGCGTCAGGCTGACGCGCCACCGGACCCGCTGTTGCGTCCTAGAACGTGATGGTGAAGCCGACCGAGCCGACGACCTGGCCGGACTTGTCGTTGTTGACGGCCTTCAAGGCGTCGCCGAATCCGTAGACGGTCACGCCGCCGTGGACATCGCCATGCGCCAGCGGGTGGCTGATGTTGACGCCCGCGCTGAAGTAGCCGAAGGGCGTGTCGCCATCAGCGTCGAAGTAGTAATCCTTCAGGCCCAGCCCCAGCTTCACGGGGATCGTGATGGCCACCGGAGCGCCATCCTTCATCGGCACGGCCGGATTGACGCCGAGTTCCAGGTAGATCCCCTTGTCCGCGCCTGACGCCTTCGAGAGCTCGAACGCGATGGCCGCCGACGGCGCGAGCTTGCCGCTGAACGACGTCGAGAACATGAGTTCGTGGATCGTGCTGTTGTCGAAGTTGGGGTAGGTGTAGGCCGTGTATGTCGCCTTCACCTTGGCGACGGTCACCGCCGCGTAGAAGTCCGTCTCGTAGTAGCCGGCACCAGCGTCCTTCAGGCTGCCGGTGTGAAAGCTGTTCCACAGGCCCACGTTGAACGACGCCTTTTCGGCCGCTACCGCGACATCCACGAACGGCTGAAAGGTGAACTTCGGATCGCCCTCCTGACGGTAGCCGCGGAAGAAGTAGGAGGACGGAACGTCTGCTCCAACGGTGCCAGTGACTTTCTTCGCGGGCGGCTCGGGAGCCGGCGCCGCGGCAGGTGTAGCTGTCTGTGCTGTCAGCGACAGCGTGTCGAATCGCACACCAGAAAAAGCGCCGCTGGTCACGAGCCGAGCTTGCGCCGGCTCCTGAGCCCATGCCGACGTCGAGATCAATCCAGTGACGAGAATACCCAGCGCGATCTGCCTCATAGTTTTCACAATCTCCTGTCGCCGCCCCAAAAAGTAGAGAGGGGGCCGCAACCGTTAATGACAGCCTCCTAAGAGCAAGATGGACGCCAAGGTGGTGACCGCCAGTCCGATCCCGCCTGGATCGCCAATTCAGGCCTGTTTTCAGCAAGATCCGCGCGTTGGTCGCGCGCGGCGGACCAGGCCTAAATCGACATCTATGTCGTACTGCCGGTACCGTTCCACACGAACGTTGAAGACCCCTAAAGAATTGGGCGGCTCCGCCGAGGGCGGATGCGCCGCCTGCCGTTCCGAAAGACGACAGAAGGGGCTGCGACGCTATGGCAATAGACATAAATGTCTATTTCTGATTCTGGCCGACAAGAGTGTGGATAGCAGGACGGACGCTGGCCGCGCCCTGATTCGGGGCTACTGGCGGAAGAAGACGAGGGTCACCAGGACGAAGACGGGGATCAGAATGGCGCCGCTATAGGCGAGATAGCCGCCAAAACTCGGCATGCGTACCCCGCGGGCTTCGGCAATCGAGCGCACCATGAAGTTGGGACCGTTGCCGATGTAGGAGTTCGCGCCCATGAACACGGCGCCGAGACTGATCGCCGCCAGGATCCCGTGCGACACGCCGACCACGTCGGGCTGAAAGCCAAGCCCCTGCGCGAGTGCCAGGAACGTGAGATACGTGGGCGCATTGTCGAGGAAGGATGAGAGGGCGCCAGCGGCCCAGAAGAAGTGCCAGGGCTGATGCACGCCAAGCGCGGCGCCGTGATGACGCAGGATGTCCAGCGCGGGAATCATTGTCGCAAAGATGCCCGCAAAGATGACGGCGACTTCGATGATTGGGTGCAACGAGAAGTGATTGCCGGCGTGAATCGCCTTGCTCGTTCTGACATACGAGACGACGGACAGGCCGACCATGGCGACCTCCCGCCACGGCGTGCCCAGAAACGCCGCCGCCGCCACGACACCCGCCAGCCAGACAAGGTTCTCCGTCCCGAGAATCGTCAACGGCATCCGCTCGGCCTTGTCCCGCGCAATCCGCTCGGGTGGTTCCGCCGCGTGCGCGCGCGTGTCCCACACGAAATAGATCGCCAGCAGCAGCACCGTCGTGAACAGCCACTCCGGCCAGAGTCGCAGCGTCCAGGTGAACGGCACCCCCTGGAGGTAGCCCAGAAACAGCGGGGGATCGCCGAGAGGCGTCAGACACCCGCCAATGTTCGACACCAGGAAGATGAAGAAGACGACCGTGTGCACGACGTTCCGGCGCTCGCTGTTGGTGTGCAGGAGCGGCCGAATCAAGAGCATCGAGGCGCCCGTCGTCCCGATGATGGAAGCCACGAGGGCGCCAATCGCGAGAAACGCGGTGTTGGCCGCCGGGGTCGCCTCGAGATCGCCATCCATTTGCACGCCGCCGGAGATGACGAACAGGCTGCCCAGCAGGATCATGAACGAGACGTAATCCTCGAACGTGCGACCGATGGCGGCAGGTTGATGCTGAACGTACAGCCAGAGCACCGGCAGGCCCAGGACCGCAGACACCGCCAGCTTGCGCGCGTTCGACTCCCAGAAATGCGGCGCCGCCAGCGGGATCACCGCGATGCCCAGCAGCAATGACGCGAACGGGAGGATCCAGATCAGGGACGGCGTGAACGTCGAGGCTTCCACGGGCGGATTAAACCACGAGCCGTCGGGCCCGATGCAAGCCGCACTTTTGTCGCACGCCGAAGAGACTGGGTGTTGAAGGGCAACACCCGGTCTCGCTTAGCCGCGGAAGCGGTCGCGATCGATGGCGAGCTTGCGGATCTTGTAGCTGATGATGCGCTCGGTGGAGTTGAGGAGCTTCGCGGCCTTCGAGGCATTGCCGCGGGCCGTCTTGAGCGCGTCCTGAATGAGGGTCTTCTCGTAGGCGGCCACGGCGTCGGCGAGCGACACGTCCTGGATCGTGCCCGAGGCCTCGGCCGTCTGGAGCGTTGGCGGCAGGTGGTGCGGGTGCACGACACTGCCGTCGCACACCAGGACGGCCCGCTCGATGGCATTTTCGAGTTCGCGCACATTGCCCGGCCAGTGGTAGCTCATCAGCATGTCGATGGCCGGCGTCGAGATCCGCTTGACCTGGTGCCCGTGCTCGACCGAGTACTTCTCGAGGAAGTGATCCACGAGCAGCAGCATGTCCGGCTTGCGCTCGCGCAGCGGCGGCACGTAGATCGTGAAGACGTTCAGTCGATAATGCAGATCCTCGCGGAAGGTGCCGGCGGCAATCGCCTTCTCGAGGTCCTGGTTCGTGGCGGCGATCAGCCGCACGTTCGCCTTGACCGATTCGGTCCCGCCAAGCCGCTCGAACTCACGCTCCTGCAGCACGCGCAGCAGCTTCACCTGGGTGGAAAGGTTGATATCGCCGATTTCGTCCAGGAACAGCGTGCCGGCCTCGGCCATCTCGAAGCGGCCCTTCTTACGGGCCTGGGCGCCGGTAAAGGCGCCTTTTTCGTACCCGAAGAGTTCCGACTCGATCAGCGAGTCCGGCAGCGCCGCGCAACTCACCTTGACGAACGGCTTCTTCTCGCGCTGGGAGCTGTAGTGAATCGCGTGCGCAATCAGCTCCTTGCCGGTGCCGGATTCGCCTCGAATCAGGACCGTGGTGTTGGCCCGCGCCACGCGCGCGATCTGCTCATACACCTGGCGCATCGGGCCGCTCGTGCCGACGATCCGCGAAAAGTCGTAGCGTTCGCGCAGCTCTTCACGCAGGTGTGTGTTCTCGTCGAGCAGGCGCTGCCGCTCGACGTCGACCAGGCGCTCGACGCGTACCGCCTGTCCCACCATCGCCGCGACCAGGCGGAGCACGCGCACCAGATAGTCGTAGTCCCGATTGCGTTTGAACGGCAGATCGACCGCAATCGCGCCGACCGGGCGCCGGTTCACCGACACCGGCACACACACGAAGCTGACCTCGCGCTTGTCGAACTCGCTGCGCGGCAGGCGGTCGCGGAACAACGGCTCCCGGCTGACCTGCGGCACGATCACCGGCTTGTTGCTCTCGACGACCTTGGCGGTGACACCTTCCGCGAGACCGTAGCGCGCGCCGGCCCGGTCGGGGGGCACGCCATACGTCGCATCGACGTGCAGCACGCCGGCCGGATTGATCATCGCCACGGCGCCGCGCACGAGGCCGTGCTGCCGGCCGAGGATCTCGAGCACGCGTACAAGGGCTGATCGCAGCGTCAGCGTGCCAGAAAGGGCCTGGCCGATTTCCGTAAGCGACGCGATCTGCCGGACATCGCCCGAGGCATCTGCCGCGTCAACCGCATCGAGGATGTCCGTCGGGCTCATGAGGGGAGGCGCAATCCTACCGCGCAGAGATCGCGGCGACGGGCGCCGGCAGGTCGGTCGAGCCCATCAGGTATGCGTCGACGCCAGCCGCGGCGCTCCGCCCCTCGGCGATCGCCCAGACAATCAGCGACTGGCCGCGCTGCATGTCGCCGGCGGCAAAGACCCCCGGCACTGATGTCATCCACTGCTCGTTCGTCCACACGTTGCCGCGCTCCGTGAGCTTCACGTCGAGCTCGCCGATCATCCCGCCCGGTTCAGGTCCCACAAACCCCATCGCGAGCAGGACGAGGTCGGCGTCGACCGCGAAATCGCTTCCCGCCACAGCCTCGAACGACATCTTGCCGTCGCGCACCACGCGTTCCACGGTGGTGCCTTCGAGGCGCCGGACGCACCCGTCCTCCCCGACAAAGCGGTTGGTCGACACGGAGTATACCCGCTCCCCGCCCTCTTCATGAGCCGAAGAGACCCGGAAGACGTGGGCCCATTCCGGCCACGGATTCTCCGACGCGCGCTGCTCGGGCGGCCGCGGCATCAGCTCGAACTGATGGACCGACAGGGCTCCCTGCCGATGGGCGGTCCCGAGGCAGTCCGCGCCCGTATCCCCACCACCGATGATGACCACCCGCTTGCCGGCGGCCGAAATGATCTCGTCGGCCGGCACCGCGTCCCCTTCGTTCACCCGATTCTGCTGCGCCAGGTACTCCATCGCGAAGTGGATGCCCTTGAGTTCCCGCCCTGGCACCCGCAGGTCGCGCGGCACGGTGGACCCGCCCGCAAGCACCACGGCATCGTGCTCCTGCTGGATCTGACGCGCCGAGACGTTCACGCCGACGTGGGCGTTCGTGCGGAACACCACGCCCTCGGCCTCGAGTTGCAGCAGACGACGCTCGAGGAAGCGCTTCTCCATCTTGAACTCGGGGATCCCGTAGCGCAGGAGCCCACCGATGCGGTCGTCGCGCTCGAAGACCGTGACGCGATGACCGGCGCGCGCCAGTTGCTGCGCCGCGGCCAGGCCCGCGGGCCCGGATCCAATGACGGCCACCCGCTTCCCGCTGCGACGCAGCGGGATCTGCGGCGCAATCCACCCCTCATCGAACGCGTGCTCCACAATCGACAGCTCGATGGTCTTGATCGTGACTGGATCGTCGTTGATCCCGAGCACGCAGGCCGTCTCGCACGGTGCCGGGCAGAGTCGTCCCGTCCATTCCGGGAAGTTGTTCGTCGCGTGCAGGCGCTCGATTGCCGTCTGCCACCGATTCTTGTAGACGAGATCGTTCCAGTCCGGAATCAGGTTGCCCAGCGGGCAGCCCTGGTGGCAGAACGGAATGCTGCAGTCCATGCAGCGCGCGCCCTGTTCGCGTGACTGCGGCTCCGGCACGGGCAGGTACACTTCGCGCCAGTCGTTCACCCGCTCCGCGATCGGGCGCGCCTTGGGCTTCGCCCGATGAAATTCCATGAAACCCGTGATCTTACCCATGTGCCACCCCGACCAGTTCCTCGAATGCCGGCTCCCGGTGCTCAGACCGCGCCCGGGCCTCGGCCTGCAGCACGCGCTTGTAGTCGCGCGGCATCACCTTCACGAACTGCTCCTCAGTGGCGGCCCACTCGGCCAGCAAGCGCGCCGCATGCGTACTGCCGGTCACCTGCACATGCCGTCCGATCAGATCGCGCAGAAACGCGATCTCCTCGTCTGATTCCAGCGACTCGAGATCGACCATCGCGCGATTGCACCGCGCGCCGAACTGCCCCGTGACGTCGAGGACATACGCGATGCCCCCGCTCATGCCGGCCGCGAAATTCCGGCCCGTCCGGCCCAGCACGACGACGCGGCCGCCGGTCATGTACTCGCACCCGTGATCCCCGATGCCCTCGACCACCGCGAGCGCCCCGCTGTTCCGCACCGCGAAGCGCTCCCCGGCGAGGCCGCGCACGAAGGCCTCGCCCCCCGTCGCGCCGTACAGCGCCACGTTGCCGATGATCACGTTCTGTTCGGCCTGGAATGTCGACGCCTTCGACGGATAGACGATCAGCCGTCCGCCCGAGAGCCCCTTGCCGAAGTAGTCGTTGGCGTCCCCCTCGAGCTCGAGCGTGATGCCCTTCGGAATGAACGCGCCGAAGCTCTGGCCCGCCGATCCGTCGAAGTGAATGTGGATCGTGTCATCCGGTAACCCGCCACTGCCCTGCCGTCGCGTCAGCTCCGAACCAAGCATCGTGCCGACCGTGCGGTTGACGTTCCGAATCGGCATGCGCAGCCGCACGGGCGTTCGATCCGTGAGGGCCGCCTCGCACTCGGCGAGCAACCGGTTATCGAGGGCCTTCTCGAGGCCGTGATCCTGTTGCACCACGCACCGGTGCGGCGTGTCGATTGTCGTGTCAGGCGCCTGGAGAATCGGTGAGAGATCCAGCCCCTTCGCCTTCCAGTGGGTCACCGCCGGGCGGACGTTCAGACGATCTGCACGGCCAATCATCTCGTCGATCGTCCGGAAGCCCAGCGCGGCCATCAGCTCGCGCACCTCCTCCGCGACGAAGCGGAAGAAGTTCTCCACGAACTCCGGCTTGCCGTCGAACTTCGCGCGCAGCTCCGGATCCTGCGTCGCGATCCCGACCGGGCACGTATTCAAGTGGCACACCCGCATCATGATGCAGCCCGACACCACCAGCGGCGCGGTCGCGAACCCGAACTCCTCCGCGCCGAGCAACGCCGCGATCACGACGTCGCGCCCGGTCTTCATCTGGCCGTCCACCTGCACGACGATGCGATCGCGCAGGCGGTTCATGACGAGGACCTGCTGCGTCTCAGCCAGCCCCAGTTCCCAGGGCGCGCCGCTGTGCTTGAGACTGGTCAACGGCGACGCGCCGGTGCCGCCGTCGTGTCCGGAGATGAGCACGACGTCGGCGTGCGCCTTCGAGACCCCCGCCGCCACCGTGCCGACACCCACTTCGGCGACGAGCTTCACGTGAATGCGGGCGTATCTGTTCGCGTTCTTCAGATCGAAGATGAGCTGCGCGAGGTCCTCGATCGAGTAGATGTCGTGGTGCGGCGGCGGCGAGATGAGCTGCACGCCCGGTGTCGAGTGGCGCACGGTCGCAATCCACGGGTACACCTTGAACCCGGGCAACTGCCCGCCTTCGCCGGGCTTCGCCCCCTGCGCCATCTTGATCTGCAGGTCGGTGCAGTTGACGAGGTACTCGCTCGTCACGCCAAATCGCGCCGACGCGATCTGCTTGACCGCGCTCCGGCGCCAGTCGCCATTCGCGTCCTTCGTGTACCGCGCCGGATCCTCGCCGCCCTCACCGCTGTTCGACTTCCCGCCGAGCCGGTTCATCGCAATCGCGAGCGTTTCGTGCGCCTCGGAACTGATCGATCCGTACGACATCGCGCCGGTCGCGAACCGTCGGACGATCGACTCGATGGACTCGACCTCGTCGAGCGGCACCGGCGGCGCGTCATGATTGAACTCGAACAGCCCGCGCAACGTCCCGAGGCGCCTGCTCTGGTCGTTCACCGCCTTCGCGTACTGCCGATAGATGCCGTACTGCCCGCTTCGCGTGGCGTGCTGCAGCTTGAACACCGTGTCGGGGTTGAAGAGGTGAAACTCTCCGTCGCGTCGCCACTGGTACTCGCCGCCCGTCTCGAGATCCGGTTCGCCGGGCATCGGCACGCTGTAGGCGCGCTCATGCCGCCGCAGCACTTCCTCCGCCACGACGTCCGCGCCGATGCCCCCGAGACGCGAGGACGTCGACGTGAAGTACTTCTCGACAAACGCCGCGTCGAGCCCAATCGCTTCGAAAATCTGGGCGCCGCAGTAGCTCGACAGGCACGAGATGCCCATCTTCGACATGACTTTGAGAATGCCGAGATTGAGCGCCTTGATGTAGCCCGTGACGGCCTGGACGTGCGACAGGCCTTCGAGCGCGCCGCGCCGGATCATGTCATCGAGTGTTTCGAACGCCAGGTACGGGTTCACGGCACCGGCGCCGTAGCTCATGAGCAGCGCGACGTGATGCACCTCGCGCGCGTCACCTGTTTCGATGATCAGGCCACACCGCGTCCGCAGGCCGTTGCGCACGAGGTGGTGGTGCACCCCGGAGGTCGCGAGCAGGCTCGGAATCGGCGCGGCCGTCTCGCTCACGCCGCGATCGGAGAGGATGATGAGGTTGATGCCCGACCGCACCGCCGCCTCGGCCTGGCGACACAGCTCGTCCATCGCACGCTCGAGCCCCGGCCCGTCCTGCGTCGGATCGAACAGCATCGGCAGTGTCTTCGACGTGAAGCCGCGCACCTGAATGTGCCGCAGCTTCGCCAGCTGATCGTTGTCGATGATCGGGTACGTGATGGTGATCTGCCGGCACGACGCGGGTTTCGGATCGAGCAGGTTGCCCTCGGGACCGACCGTGGACTCCATCGACGTCACGAGCTTCTCGCGAATCGCGTCCAGCGGAGGGTTCGTCACCTGCGCGAACAGCTGCGTGAAATAGTCGTAGAGCAGCCGCGAGCGATCCGACAGCACCGCAATCGCCGCGTCGCTGCCCATCGATCCCGTGGGCTCCTCGCCCTTCCCCGCCATCGGGCCCACGAGAATCTTGAGATCTTCCTCGGTGTAGCCGAACACCTGCTGGCGCTGTCGCACGGTCTTCGGCAACGGCAACGGCACTTCAGGCGCGTCCGGCAGGTCCTCCATGTGAAGCAGGTTGTCGGCCAGCCACTCCGCGTACGGATGGGCCTGCGCCAGCGCCTCCTTCACCTCTTCATCCTCCACGATGCGCCCCTGGGTCGTGTCGACGAGGAAGATCTTGCCGGGATGGAGGCGCTCCTTGACGAGGACGTCCTCGGGCGCGACGTCCAGCACGCCGGTCTCCGAGGCCATGATCACCAGGTCGTCCTTCGTGACGCAGTACCGCGAAGGACGCAGCCCATTGCGATCCAGCACCGCGCCGATGACACGGCCGTCCGTGAACGCGATCGACGCGGGCCCGTCCCACGGCTCCATCAACGACGAGTGGTATTCGTAGAACGCCCGGCGCGCCGGGGTCATGCTGTCGTTCGCCTGCCACGGCTCGGGAATCATCATCAGGATGGCGTGCGGCAGCGAGCGGCCGGCCATCACCAGGAACTCCAGCACGTTGTCGAAGGTCGCGGTGTCACTGCCGCCCTCGCGGATGATCGGCAGGATCTTCTTCAGGTCATCGCCGAACAGGTCGGACGCGAACAGCGCCTCACGCGCCTTCATCCAGTTGATGTTGCCGCGGAGGGTGTTGATCTCGCCGTTGTGGGCGACGTAGCGATACGGATGCGCCAGCGGCCATGACGGGAACGTGTTCGTGCTGAATCGCTGGTGCACGAGCGCCAGCGCCGACTGCACGTCCGCATCAGCCAGATCAGGGAACATCGTCTCGATCTGATCGGCCGTGAGCATGCCTTTATAGATGAAGGTCTGCGACGAGAGGCTGACGATGTAGAACGTCTTCTTGCCCGCCAGATCCAGGCCGTCCACGAGATGCTCGATCCGCTTGCGGATCACGTAGAGCTTGCGCTCGAAGAGCGCATCGCCGTCCACCGACGCGCCCGCGTCGGGCATGCCTGGACCGCGCCCGACGAACAGCTGTTTGAAGACCGGCTCGACGGCCACCGCACTCGGCCCGATGTGGTGATCCTGGGACGGCGTGTCGCGCCAGGCGAGCACGCGCTGTCCCTCTTCCTCGACGATGCGCTCGATGAGCGCCTGAATCGTCCGGCGCGCATCGGCCTCGCGCGGCAGGAACACGAGCCCTGCGCCGTAGCCGCGCTCGACCGGCAGCGCCACACCCGCCTTCGCCAGTTCCTTGCGGAAGAACCGATCCGGCATCTGAATCAGGATGCCGGCGCCGTCACCCGTGTTGACCTCGCACCCGGTTGCACCGCGATGCAGCAGGTTGATCAACAGCTGCAAGGCCTTCTGCACGATGGCGTGCGAGCGCTGTCCTTTGATGTGCACGACGAAGCCGACGCCACACGCATCATGCTCGTACCGAGGGTCGTAGAGGCCGTGTGCGGAGGGCTGCCCGTCGTAATCCACACCTGTTTATGGACTAGTCGGTTACAAATTACGAACAGAATTTCCTAATCGTGCCCATGCGTACCGCTTCTGGCTCGAGGGAGGGCGGCGCATGGACCGTCAGAAATGGCGCAAATTCAGACGATCGGTCCGTCGGGCCGCATTTTCAGACGCGGCCGAATCTCCTCGAGGATGCGCTTCATCTCCAGGACCACCCGGGGCAGGCGGTTGGATTTCAGATGCACCCAGCCGGTCTCGCGGAAGAGCTGGCGTCCGGCGATCCGCGCGCAGAACAGCTGTCCGGCGCTGACCTCGCGCGCCACGGCCTGATACGGAACGATCGAGATCCCCAGCTTCACCCGCACCAGCTGTTTGATGATCTCCACGTTCTCCGTCTCGGTGACGACCTTCGGCGCAATCTGCTCGCGGACGAAGAACTCCTCGATGGTGCGGCGGCTGTTGGAGCCCGCTTCGAAGAGGACGAACGGCTGACGGGCCAGATCCTGCGGGACGATGTGCTTCTTGCGGGCCAACGGGTGCTGCGGAGACGTGACAAGCAGCAGTTCCTCGCGCAGGACCGGCTCGACCACCAGATTCGGATCGTCCACCGGCAGCGTGACAAGGCCGAGATCGGCCGCGCCAGTCCGGATCTGACGCACGAGCCGCGGCGTCGGCGCCGGCGTGACCTTCACCTCCACGTTCGGGTGCAGTCGCTGGAACTCCTTCAGCAACGGCGGAAAGACGTAGAGACACACCGTCATGCCGCCAATCAGCCGGATGGTTCCCCCCAAGGTCTGGCGGCTATCGACGATGGACGCCCGTGTCGCTTCGATGTCTTCGAAGACACGCCGGCTGAGGCCGAGCAGCGTCGAGCCGACCGGCGTAATCTTGATCTTGCCGCCCACCCGGAGGAACACCTGCTCTTCCAACTCCTCCTCGAGGAGCAGAATCTGCCGGCTGACCGCGGATTGGGAAAGATGAAGCTGGTGACCGGCAGCGGTGAACGAACCGGTGTCGGCTACGGCGCGCAGAATTTCGAGTTGGCGGAGGTCCACTCGGGCCGATTCTACGATCGTTGGACCTTCGCTCGTCAGCCGGGCGCCCGCAAGGGCATCTCGGGCGTGTCCTCCTGATGTGAACCGACTATTGACCCGGCCCGCCCCGGACCCGAGAATCTCCCCGTGACCATCATCCGGGCCCTGATGTCGCTCCTGATTGTCGCGGTGATGGTGCTGTCCGTCGCCGGATGGCGCTGGACCGCCACTCACCAGCCTCCTGCCCAGGCCCTGGCCGCGCATGTCGTCCTCGGCCTCAGCCTCGTCGCCGGCATTGTCGGACTGGCGGCGCTCTGGAGCCTGCGCCGCCCCAGCCGGTAGTCGTTCCTACTTCTTCAGTTCCCGACTGGCGAACGTGTAGAACGTCTCCCACGCCGGACCGGACACGTGCCCGCCCGGGTGCTCGTGGAATCCGATATCCCCTGTGATGACCTTCGTATCCAGCGGCGGAAAGTCCTTGATCCCCAGCCCCTTCTTGCCAAGGAGCTCGTACACCGGCGCGGCCGAGACGGCCGCCATGAACGTGCCGCGCGGATCGACCCACGCGTCGTAGGCCTGCACGACCACCGTCTGGCCCTGGTCGTTCACGCGGGTGGCAATCGTGCCGTCGGGATTCTTCTGCGGCTCATTTCCGCCGCTGAAGAATACCGGGCGCGGCGCCATCAACGCGATCAGCTCATGCGAGTCGACCGGCATCTTGTCCCAGTTTCCGGCGTACTTCATGTAGTTGCCGGCCATCCAGTAGTAGAAGGTGTTGGCCACGTTGTCGACCGTCTCCCCGTACTTGCGGCGATGCAGCTTGGCGCCACCCTGTCCGGAAGAGCTGACATAGGCGATCGCGAAGCGCGTATCGAGCACGGAGGCGAGGAGCGTCGCCTTGCCCCAGCGTGAGTGGCCGTACATGCCGATGCGCGTCGCGTCGACGGCCTTGTTCGTCTGGAAGTAGTCGAGCACGCGGCTGGCGCCCCACGCCCAGGCCGCGAGCACACCCCAGTCATCAACCTTACGCGGCTGGCCCTTGTTGACGAGGCCGATGATCCCGCACGTCATGCCCTGGCCGTTGTCGGCCTGGACGGACCCGGTGTTCACGGAGGCATAACCCCAGCCGAGCGCGAGGGCCTGCTGCTGGTTGGTCGGCCCCTGCGGCGGTGGCGGCCCGGCGGCGCCGCGACCTGCGGCCGGCGGGCCGGCCTGGCGTCCTGCCCCCGCGGGTGGTGCCGCAGGAGGCGGGGCGTTCGTGGGACTGCACACCGTCGTCGGGGCGGGCGCGCCGGGCGTGCTCTGCGCTGTGGGCCCACCAAAGCCCGGAGCGGTAAACGACAGGACGACCGGCACCGGGCCCGTCGCATTCGCCGGCGTGCTGAGCGACGCGAGGATGTTCACGGTGAGAGTCGGATACGCCGCGTTGTCGACGTGCCCGACGAGTTGCTTCGTGACGATCGGCACGTCGCCGTTCGTCTCTCGCGTGGTACTCAACACTTCCCACGTCACCTTCGGGGTCACCTTCGGCGTGCGCCCATAGATTTCGCGCTCGAAGATTTCGAGCAGTTCGGGCCGTCGCTGGTTGTTCCACACCGCGGCGGTCGTGACGCGCTGGCCGTTGTTCAGACGCAGCGGATCGGGCAGGTTCGGATACGGGTTGGCCACGGCCTCGTTGAACGTGTCCGGACTGCCATTCACGGCTCCGGCCGGCGGCGGTCCACTCAGCCCCAGCAGCGCGCGCGTCCGCTGAAAATCTTCGTCACGCGTCAGTTGAACGTGGGCGGGAAGGCTACTGGTGGCGTTCTGCGTCTGTGCTCGGAGCCCAGTGGCCACCGCGAGCGCGAAGACGCCGACCGTTGCGGCACGAGCGATCGTGCGGGTCATCGGCGAGCTCCTTGAAATCGGCAATGTCGCAAGCCTACACCAGCCAAATCGCGTATCGATGATGCACCCCGATCGCGGGACGGAATCCCCCTCCGGCCAACCGTTCGACAGGCGTTTGTCACATTTGAAACCGGGAGTCTTAAGACTCCCGGTTTCGGACATACTCCCGGTGTGCGACAGGTTATTCGCTGGGGCGTCGTCGGGTGCGGCGACGTGGTCGAGTTCAAGAGCGGACCCGGTTTTCAGGAAGCGGACGGGTCATCGCTCCTGGCGGTTACACGCCGCGACCGGGCCAGAGCGGAAGACTTCGCCCGGCGTCACGGGGTGCCGCGCGTCCATGCGACGGCCGACGACCTGATCGCGGATCCCGAGGTCGACGCCATCTACATCGCCACGCCCCCGTCGAGTCATCGCGATCTTGCTCTCAGAGTCGCTGCGGCTGGCAAACCCTGCCTGGTCGAGAAACCGATGGCGATGACCCATGCCGAGTGCCTCGACATGGTGACCGCGTTCGAGCGCCACGGCGCCCCCCTCTGGGTCGCGTACTACCGTCGCGCCCTGCCGCGGTTCTTGAAGATGCGTGACCTGCTCCGTACGGGAGCCATCGGTCGCGTCACATCGGTCCAGGTGGAGGTGCTCGACACTCTGCCGCACGACGGTCAGACCATCGGGTGGCGCGTGGATCCGGCAACAGCGGGGGCGGGGTTGTTCTTCGACGTCGGATCCCACTGCCTCGACATGTTGGACTTCCTGGTGGGCCCGATCGATCGGATCAGCGGCTTTGCCGAGAACACCGGCGGCGCGTACGACGCTGAGGATGTAACGGTCGCAAGCTTACGCTGCGCCACTCAGATCCCCGGCAGCGGCGTGTGGAACTTCAACACGGATCGCAAGCAGGACAGCCTCATCGTCCGCGGAACGGAGGGTGCCATCGCGACATCGATGTTCAAGGACGTCGACGTTGTGCTGTCGCGGGGTGAGGCGTCCGACGTGTTCCACGTGCGGAATCCGCCGTACGTGCACCAACCGCTGATTCAGAGCATCGTCGACGAACTGCTGGGCCGCGGGCGTTGCGAATCGACGGGCGAGAGCGGTGCGCGCGCGTCGTGGGCGCTCGAGCGGTGCGTCGCTGGCTACTACAGCGCCAGATAGTTCCACCGCCTGACAGCGAGCCGAGCGGCCATCGTGCGTGGGCGCTTCCGGAGGTGCTCGCCCAGCGCGGCGTGGTGTGGCGGGACTGACCCCCTGCCGGTTGGCGCCCCTCAGTCACAAGACGTGTGCGGCCGAAAACACCACGAGCCGGCTGGGTCACCCCAACCGGCTCGTTGGCGTTCCATCCCAAGATTGCAGGTGGCCGCATGCAGGCGGCCGCCTGCCTAGTGCGCGACCGTGTCGTCGGTCTTCTTATTGCCCAGGCCCTGAATCTGCAGGCCCGTCGCAATTTCCGGCTTCGCTTCCTTCAGCACGACCTGCCGGTACAGCTCGGCCATGCGCTTGTTCTCGGCCTCGGCCTTGCGCGCCCGCAGCTTCTCTTCACGCGCGTTCTTCGCGATGCCCTGGTCGTCAAGATCGTGCTGGATGCCCTTGGCCACCGCTTCCGCGTCGAGCTTCAGCGTGTGCGCGGTCGTGTCGAGCGCCACTTTCTTGCCGCCCGCGAAGATCTCGTGTCGGCCGTGCTCTTCGTACCACTTCGTGAGCGTGGCCGTCATGTGCATCTTCTCGATGATGTTCCGCCAGCCGACCCCCGTGTTGTAGGCGCAGAAGCTGATCTCACCTTCCTGCGTCGCGTACGGAATGATGCACCGCTCCGTGCGGCGGAAGTCGTAGTTGAACAGGTCCTGGAACCACATGCCCGCGATGAACAGGAAATTCCACCGATCGGTACGGCGCTTCTCGATGTCCTCGAGCGTGCGGTCGCCCGTCACCTTGCCGTAGTTCTTGCCCGTCGCGCCGAAGGTCTTGTCGAACTTCTTCATCAAGTCCGTCAGCTTGAAGTGCGTTGGCGACTTGAAGGGGTCGTAGTTCTTCATGAGCGCGAGCGCCATGCCCGTCACCGAGAGGAACCGGCCGCGCGCGGCGTCGTTCACCTTCTTGACGTCGTTCGCCATGCCCTGAGCGTTCAGGAACGCCGTGACCGGCACGGCCTCCTTCGTTTCCTTGTCGATCATGACCGCCATGCCGACGCCGCAGTTCGGGTGGCACCCGCAGGACAGCTGACCGAAGTCCGCCGCCGCGCCGTGGACCAGGTCGGCCCAGTCGCCAAACGTCGCCGTGAACGAAATCGGGAACCAGTCACGGACCGGCTCGCCGAGCCCCGTCTGCTTCTTCACGTCGTGGGCGAGGTGCGACAGCGTATAGCGCTGTGCGTGCCGGCGCTCGTCGGTGATCTCCTCGTCGCGGCCGGTGAACGACACCGGCTGAAACGAGAGGAACGAAATCTTGCGGGGGTTGTCGAGGGCGAACTGGATGATCCGGCCGACCTGCTCGTTGTTCACGCCGTTGACGATGGTCGTCACCGGCACGATGTCAACACCGGACTTCCAGAGGTTTTCGATGGCGCGCAGCTTGACGTCGAACAGATTCCCCACGAGCCGGTGCGAGTTGGCCGCGTTGCCGATGCCGTCGAACTGCAGGTACGCGTAGCGCAGACCGGCTTCGGCCGCCGCCCGGGCAAAGTCCGTGCTCTTGGCGAACTCGATGCCGTTGGTCGCCGCCTGCACGGAGTTGTATCCGACCTTGCGCGCGTAGCGCACGGCGTCGAGGAAGTACGGCGACAGCGTCGGCTCGCCACCAGAGAACTGCACGGACATCTGCCGGCGCGGCTTGATGGAGATGGCGTTGTCGAGCAGCGTCTTGATTTCTTCCCACGCGAGTTCGTGGACGAACCCGACCTGGTTCGCATCCATGAAGCAGGGGTCGCACATCATGTTGCAGCGGTTGGTCAGGTCGATGGTCAGGACCGAGCCGCGGCCGTACTTGATGGTGGACGATCCGTGGTTGTGGAGCTTCTCGTCGGCGTGCGCGCGGATGTCCGAGCCGGGATAGGCCTCTTCGAGGTGCTTGAAGAAGGCGGTGTCGATGGCCATGGTGTCTTCGAAGTGCCCGTGCTGCGGGCAGTCCTTCACCATGAGAATTTTGCCGTCGCGCTCGATGATCTGCGCCTTGATCTCGCCAATCTTTTCGGTGAGCAGGATGGAATAGTCGCGCTTGCCATCGAGGATTTCCTGGCGCGCTTCACGCACGCACTTCGGGCACAGCGAGTCGGTCTCGCGCGGCCAGCCAAGCGGCGGCTTGACCTTTTCCCACGACTTCAGGAGCGGCTTCTCCGACCATTTCGGGGTAATCGACGCGTTCGGCTTGATGCTGTTGAGCGTGTCGAACACGCCCCAGGCGCCCTTGGCGGCAATCGTCAAACCCTTTTCGACGTATTTGATCGGCTTGTGCATAACTCTCGCTACCTCGTGGGTCGGACCGAAGCCCGGACCTGTGGGACGTCCGTGACGTCAGGGCGGGATGGTCTCCCGCCCGCCTGAGAATAGTCGCCAGGTCCGGAGCCGCGTACAGAATTGTGCTCAACGGGCAGAATCAGGACACGAACGGGCAGATCGTCCCGGTGAACTGGCGGGCACCTTCAGGCTTGAAAGCCATTCGTATCAGTGACTTACAGCTGCGGCAAGCCTTGTTCGTCGCTTACGGACTGCCCAGACGACCCGGATCCCCAGGAGCACGGTCAGGATGCCGAACCAGATCAGCGGCTCACGGATGTCGGCCTTCTGGCCCCACACGAAGTGAATGGCGCCTGCCACTGCCGCGGCATACACGAGCCGGTGCAGCCGCTGCCATCGTCGCCCGAGCCGCCGGATCATGCCGTTCGTCGAGGTGATCGCGAGTAACAACAGGATGACGAAGGCGAACATGCCGACGAAGATGAAGCGGCGTTTCGCCACGTCATCGAGGATGGCGTGGACGTCGCCCAACTGGTCGAACGCGACGTAGATCGAGAAGTGACAGAGCGCGTAAACGAACGCCCAGACGCCGATCGTCCTGCGCACCAGCTGAACGCGATTCCACCCGGTGAAGCGCCGAACGGGTGTGACGGCCAGGGTGATGAGCAGGAGGCGGAGCGCGTTGCGCCCGGTCGTGTGCAGCATCGTCTCGACGGGATTCACGCCGAGGTCACCGGACCACGGCACGGTCACATCCGGCCAGATCGCCGGCACGAGAACCGGGATGGCTTCCTTCAAGAGGAGCACGAGCGGCATCGCACACGCCACGAAGACGAGTGGGTAGAACCAGCGTGACTTCAGGAATGCGTTGACGGTGTCGCTGGGGGTCATTGTCCGGGCAGAAGAGACCGGGTGTTGAACTGCTACACCCGGTCTCTTAATAATTCTTCTTCAGGTCCATCCCCGTGTACAGGCTCGCCACCTCATCCGCATAGCCATTGAACAGCTGCGTGGGCGTGTTCATGAACAGCCCCGGCAGGCGAAGCTCCCTGGCCTGACTCCAGCGCGGGTGCGGCACGGTGGGATTGACGTTCGCGTAAAACCCGTATTCGTTCGATGCGGAGATGTTCCAGGTCGTCGCCGGCTGCTTGTCCGTGAAGCGCAGGCGCACGATGGACTTGCCGCTCTTGAATCCGTACTTCCAGGGAATGTGCACGCGGAGCGGCGCGCCGTTCTGATTCGGCAACACCTTGCCGTAGAGACCGACCACCATCATCGCCAACGGATGCATCGCCTCATCCATTCGCAACGCTTCGACGTACGGCCACTGGAGCACGGGCACCTTCTGGCCGAGCATCTCGGATGGGCGCTCGAGAGTGGTGAACTCCACGAACTTCGCCGATGGCAGCGGCTCGACCTTGTTGATGACCTGGGACAGCGAGACGCCAATCCACGGAATCACCATCGACCAGCGCTCCACGCACCGGTGCCGATACACCCGCTCTTCCAGGGCCTTGAAGTCGACCAGGTCCTCCACGCCGTAGCTGGCCGGCTTCTTCACCATGCCGTCGACCTTGACCGACCAGGGCTTCACCGTCAGCCGCCCGGCGTAGCGCGCCGGATCGTCCTTGTCGGTGCCGAACTCGTAGTAGTTGTTGTAGGTCGTGATCTGGTCGAACGTGTTCAGCTTGTCAGCGGCCGTGTATTTAGCATTCTTCGTGGCGCTGAGCGGCGCGAGTCCGGCTTGAGCCGCGAACGCGCCGGGCATCAGGCGATCGGCCACCACGAGGCCAGCCGCCACACCCGCGGCGGTTCCCGCGATGGATCGCATGAACTCCCGCCGCGACGCGTACGTGGCTTCCGGCGCGACCTCTGAGTACCGCGCGTCGGACGACTTACGAATCTTGATGATCATCACTGACTCCCAACCGGGCCTGGTTCCAGCTTGAACCGCGTTTGTGCGAGGAGACCGGCCCCGTGGCACGGGTCTCAATGACATAATGCATCGGCTGGACCGAAAAATTCCGCAGCCGGCAGTATGCCCGCCATGACCCAGACCTCAGCCCCATCCGACTCGCTTGCCGCCACCCTGCACGCCCGCCTGACCAGCCGCGAGGCCCGCGTGGGTGTCGTAGGCCTAGGTTACGTCGGCCTGCCGCTGGCGGTCGAGTTCGCGCGGGCGGGATTCCGAGTCACCGGCATCGACCTCGACGCCCGGAAGGTCGCGGCCATCAACGAAGGCCGATCCTACATTCAAGACGTCCCGACGACCGACGTCGCCCAGTTCCATGCCGCCGGCCTGCTCAGCGCGACCGCCGACCCCGCCGACGTTGGCCTGCTCGACACCATCAATATCTGCGTCCCAACTCCCCTGCGGAAGACCAAGGACCCGGATCTCTCCTACGTCGTCGCCGCCGTGGAGATGATCGCGGCGCATCTTCGACCGGGACAGCTTGTCGTCCTCGAATCAACGACCTACCCGGGTACTACGGACGAAGTCGTCAAACCGATTCTCGAGAAGCGGGGCCTTGTGGCCGGGCGGGATTTCTTCCTCGCGTTCTCCCCCGAGCGCGTCGACCCGGGCAACGAGAAGTGGACGACACGGAACGTGCCGAAGGTGGTCGGCGGGTTGACGCCCGCCTGCACGGCGCTCGCGAAGACGCTATACGGCGCGTCCGTGGAGACTGTCGTCGAAGTGAGCTCGCCCCGCGTGGCCGAGATGGTGAAACTGCTCGAGAACACCTTCCGCGCCGTCAACATCGGGCTTGTCAATGAACTCGCGTTGATGTGCGACCGCCTCGGGATCAACGTGTGGGAAGTCGTGGATGCCGCCGCGACGAAGCCCTTCGGCTTCATGCCGTTCTATCCCGGTCCCGGCCTCGGCGGCCACTGCATTCCGATCGATCCGTTCTACCTGTCCTGGAAGGTGAAAGAAGTCGGGTTCGAGGCCCGGTTCATCGAGCTGGCCGGCCACGTGAACGGGGCCATGCCCCACTACGCGGCGCAGAAGGTGGCCGATGCGTTGAACACGCAGGCGAAGGCCGTGCGCGGCTCGTCGATCCTCGTGCTCGGCGTGGCGTACAAGCGGGACATCGACGACTTCCGTGAATCACCCGCGCTGGACGTGATGGCCGAGTTGCAGCAGCGCGGCGCGCGGCTGTCGTACCACGACCCGTACGTCCCGCGGATCGACGGGCGCGACTGGCCAGGCGGCGAGACCATCGCGTCCGTCCCGCTCACGATCGAAGCCCTCGGCAGCGCAGACTGCGTCGTCATCCTCACCGACCACCGCGTGTTCGACTACGGCCTGGTGCTGAAGCACGCGCACCTGATTGTCGACTCGCGCAACGCCATCAAGACGCCCGCTGCGCACGTGTTCAAGCTCGGCGCGCCAGGGAAGAGCTGACGAGCGTTCCCTAGTTCACGAAGTACTGCACCGTCGTCGTCACGCGCACGACCTTCTGCACCTGCATCGCCTCGCTCACGCCCGGGATCTGATCGCGTGGAAGCACGACGAAGTCGCCTTGTGTGGCTTGTCGGATGCCGCCGATCCTCGCACCGCTATCGCGCGCGAATTGATCCGCAGCCTTCCGGGCGTTGCCGGTCGCCTCGGCCATCATCAGCGGTTTCAGGATGCTCAGTTTGCGGAACAGGAACGTCGGCCCCGCCGGCGCCGCGTCACCTGGTGAGGCCAGCACCACGCCGGCTCCGAGCAGTTCGCCGAGGTCCTGACTGGCCGCCTGGAGCACCAGCGGTCGATCGGATCGCACCATCACCGTGTGCGACACGATGAACCGGGGGCCCACGCGAGGCTGGGCACGAGTCGCGTTCGCGTCGTTCACCTGCAGGTTCTGCAACTCGGTCTGCGCCGCCTCGATGTTATGACGCGCGAGGAAGTCCATCACCGCCTGCGTGGCGCGGGCCAGCTGCGCCTGCGCCACGGTGAGTTCCTCGGAGCTGGCGCTGAAGCGCAGCGGCCACACCGCGGAGTCGGCCGTCACCTCGCGTTCGGCCGATCCGCTCACCTCGACGAAGCGGCCACCGTCGCCGGCGCGGACGAGCCCGGCCGCCACGAAGAAGCCAGCCGCCGCGAGTCCGACGGCCACGATCAGCGCCGCGACGAACGGCCGCTGCATCAGCGGTGCCCGTTCCTGGCGAATGACGACAGACATCGGCGGGAGGTCAACGGCCCGCCGATCGCGCGGCAAGCAGTTGCTCCATCTCGTCCATGACGCGATCCATTTCGCGGATCGTCAGGTCGAGCGGCTCATCGGTGGTCATGTCAACGCCCGCATCCTTCAGCAGATCGATCGGATACTTCGATCCGCCGGCGGAGAGGAACATCATGTAACGGCGGACCGCCTGCGCGTCGCCCTGTTTCACCTTCTGCGCGAGCGCCTCGGAGGCCGTGAACGACGTCGCGTACTGGAACACGTAGAAGTCGCGATAGAAGTGCGGGATGAAGCTCCACTCATGGGCGACGTAGTCATCGACCACGCAGACGCCCTGATCGGCGCCGTAGTACCGCTTCGTGATGTCCATGTACAGCTTCGCGAGGGCATCGCCGGTGACGGGCTGCCCCTTGTCCGCCATCTCGTGCATCTTCAGCTCGAATTCGGCGAACTGCGTCTGCCGGAACACGGTGCCCTTGATGTTTTCGAGATAGTTGCCCAGCAGCGACAGCCGTGCCTCCGGGTCCTTGATGGTCTTGAGCATGTGATCGATGAGCAGGGACTCATTGAAGGTCGACGCGACCTCAGCCACGAAGGTCGGGTAGCCCGCCGTGGCGTAGGGCTGGACCTTGTTCGAGTAGTAGCTCTGCATCGTGTGACCCAACTCGTGGGCCAGCGTGCTCATGTCGTCGTACTTGCCGTTGTAGTTGATCAGCATGAACGGATGCACGTCGTAGGCGCCACCCTGCGAATAGGCGCCCGACCGCTTGCCGGGCGTCGGAAACAGATCGATCCAGCGATCCTTGAACGCGCGCTCGAGCACCGACACGTAGTCGATTCCGAGGGGGGCCATCGCGCCCTTGATGTGGGTCTGCGCCTCTTCGGGTGTGTAGGCGAGGTTCACCGAGCCGACGAGCGGCGCGTAAAGATCGTAGTAGTGCAGCTCGTTCACGCCGAGCATCCGCTTCCGCAGCTTCAGGTAGCGATGAAAGCTCGCCAGATGGCGGTTCACACCATCGACGAGGCGCGTGTAGACCGACGCCGGAATGTTCGGGCCGTTCAGCGACGCCTCGAGCGAGGAGGAGTATTTGCGCGACTTCGCGATGAACCACGCCTTTTCGGCGCTCGCGCTCATGGTCGTCCCGAACGTGCGGCTGAAGCCGCCAAGCGCGCGGAAGTACGCGGCCATGACGGTCTCGCGATCCTGGCGATTGCCGCTCGCGCGATACGCCGTGAAGTTCGCCTGCGTCACCTGCACGTCTCGTCCATCCGCGAGCTTGACGGTGGGATACGGGAAATCCGCGTTCGTGAAGATGTTGAAAATCGACGAGGGTGAGCTCGCCAACGGGCCGACATCAGCCAGGAGGCGTTCCTCCGGCTCCGATAGCGTGTGCGGAGCCCTTCGCGCGATGTCCTCGAGGTAGAACTGGTAGGGCTTGAGGCGAGGTTCGGCGGCCAGGAAGCGCGCCACCGTGCCTGGCGCAAACCGGAGGATCTCGGGCTCGACGTACGCGGAACGCGCGCCGAACTCCGCGGCTATCTTCACCATCTCCTGGCGCATGCCCTCGCGTGCGTTGTCGCGCGTGTTCTCGTCGGCCAGGCTCGCCGCATACACATAGACGCGCGAGAGCTCCTTGTCGAGATCGAACAACGTGTCGAGTGCCTCCGCCAGCGTCGCGGGCGACGAACCGAGCTTGCTCTCGAACTGTTTGAGCCGCCCGAAATCGGTGGCGACCTTCTCCTTTGCCGCGCGCCACGCGACGTCGGATGGATAGATGTCCGAGAGGTTCCATTTGTACTGATCGGGAATCTGCGATCGTTCGCGTTCCTGTGACGCCCCCTGCAGAGTGACGGCGGCCAGCGCGGGAGCAACGATACACAAGCGCGAGACGAAGCGGGCAGAAGCCATGAGGACATTCTAGACAAGTCCGGCTCCGGCATGGGCTATAGTCCGGCGTCTATGCAGCTCGGTGATCTGTTCGACCTGTCGTTGGTCTGCCGCGCGGAGACCCCGGCGCTCGACGTCGACGGCGCGTCCGGCCGAGTGGAAACTCTGACCTTCGGCGAAATCGACGCCCGTGCGTCGCGGATGGCCCACGCGCTGGCCGCGCGGGGCGTGGCGCGCGGCGCCCGCGTGGCCGTGCACCTGGCCAACCGTCTCGAGTTCCTGGACCTGTTCCTCGGCTGTCTCCGCCTCGGCGCCATCTTCGTCCCCGTCAACATCCTCTACAAAGAGCGCGAGATCGCCCACATCGTCTCGGACGCCGACCCGTGGCTCATCGTCGCCGGAGCCGCCACGCTGCCGTTGTTCCCCGCGGGGTCGCCCGTGGTCGATGTCGACGTGCTCGCCGAGGAGGCCACCAGTCAGTTGGCCACCAGACCGGCGGTCCTGATCGACGGCGATGACGTGGCGGCCCTGGTCTACACGTCGGGCACGACCGGACGATCGAAAGGTGCGGCGCTCACGCACAACAACTTCCTCGCCAACACCGTCAGCATCGTCTCGTGCTGGAACATCGTCTCGGCCGATCGCTACCTGGCGGCGCTGCCGCTCTTCCACGTGCACGGCCTGGCCAATGGCCTCTGCGGCTGGCTGGCGAGCGGCTGCCGCATGCGGCTGGTCGAGCGCTTCGAACATCAGCGCGCCGCGGCGGTGTTCGAGGAGTTCCAGCCGACCGTGTTCTTCGGCGTGCCGACGATCTACGTCCGCCTGCTCGATCTCCCCGCCGAAGCCGCGGCGCGGATCGGCCGGCGCGCGAGGCTCTTCGTGTCGGGTTCGGCCCCACTCCCCGCACACGTGCACGAAGCCTTCAGGCAGAAGTTCGGCCACGTCATCCTCGAGCGCTACGGCATGAGCGAAACGCTGATGCTGATTTCGAATCCCTACGCCGGTGAGCGTCGTGCCGGCACGGTCGGATTTCCACTGCCAGGCGTGTCCGTTCGCGTCGTCGGCGCCGAAGGCTCGCCCATCGTCGGCAACGCGATTGGCCACGTGCAGGTCCGCGGATCGAACGTCATCCGCGAGTACTGGCGGAATCCCGAAGCGACGGCCGCCGCCTTCACGGATGGCTGGTTCCGTACGGGCGACCTGGCCCAGCGAGCGGCGGATGGGTACTACACACTCTGCGGACGGGCCTCGGAGCTGATCATCTCTGGCGGATTCAACATCTATCCGCGTGAGATCGAAGAGCTGCTGCTCGAGTCGCCCGGCGTGCGCGAGGTGGCCGTCGTCGGCGCGCCGGATCGGCGGCGCGGCGAGGTGCCGGTGGCGTACGTCGTCGCCGCGGCGGACTTCGACGCCGAAGCCGCGCAGGCCCTGTGCGCCAGAGGCCTCGCCTCGTTCAAGGTGCCACGCGCCTTCGTGGTGGTCGACGCGCTCCCGCGCAATGCGCTGGGCAAGGTGCAGAAGCACCTCCTGCCGCCGGCTCCCGTGGCATGAGTCCCGCCGTTCTCTCGCTCCTGGCGCTGCTCACGGCGATCGTGCTCTCGTGCACGTCCCGCATCAACGTCGGCGTGCTGGCGACCGCATTCGCGTGGATCATCGGCACCTACGCGGCAGGATGGAAAGCCGACCAGGTCATGGCCGGTTTTCCGGCGTCGCTCTTCCTGACGCTCACCGGCGTCACGCTGCTCTTCGCACTGGCGGAAGCCAACGGCACGCTGGAGCGTGTGGCCAATCGGGTGATCCGTCTGTCCGGCGGACACCCGCGCGTGGTGCCCGTCGTGTTCTTTCTGGTGGCGGGGGTGCTGTCATCCGTGGGTCCGGGCGCCGTCTCGGCCGTTGCGTTGCTGATCCCGATCGCCATGGCGATCGGCATCCGCGGCGGCGTCCCCCGCGTGCTCACGGCCTTGATGATCGCGAACGGGGCCAACGCCGGCAATCTCTCTCCCGTGAGTGCCGTCGGCGTGATCGCGAACAGCCGGATGGCCCAGGCCGCGCTTGGCGGACACGAGGGCAAGGTGTGGTTTGCCAACTTCGCGGCGCACGCGCTTGTCGGGGCGGTGGCCTACGCGCTGTTCAGTCGCCGCGACGCCCTGGCCCAGGCCGGCGCCCACGACGAGGCTGCGGCCCCAACCGCGTTGACTGGCATGCAGGCGCTCACGCTGGCGGTGATCGCCGTGTGGATCGTCGGGGTCGTCGGTCTGGACCTGAGCGTGGGCCTGTCCGCCTTCGCCGCAGCCTCGATTCTGATCGTCGCCGGCGCGGCGGACGAAACCGCGGCACTCAGGAAACTGCCGTGGGGCGTGATCGTGATGGTCAGCGGCGTGACGGTGCTCATCGGCGTGCTCGAAAAGACCGGCGGGATGGACCTGTTCACGGCGCTCCTGGCCCGCCTCGCCGGTCCGGCAACGATCAACGGCACGATCGCGTTCGTCACCGGCCTCATCTCGAGTTGGAGCAGCACATCTGGTGTCGTGCTTCCGGCGTTCCTGCCAACAGTGCCGGGACTGGTGGCCCGCATCGGCGGCGGAGATCCCCTGGCGGTCGCCCTGAGCATCAACGTCGGATCGTCGATGGTGGACGTCTCGCCGCTCTCGACGCTCGGGGCGTTGTGTGTGGCGACGGTGACCGACGCCGGCGCGGCCCGGACCCTGTTTCGTCAGCTGATGATCTGGGGACTCTCGATGACGGTCGTGGGCGCGATCCTCTGCCAGCTGTTCGCCGGCCTGATCGCACGGATGTAGCGCCTCACTTCTTCGCGCACGACGGCATCGTGACCACCCCGCCCGATACGGGCGCCGTGGTCGGCGAGGTCGACTTGCGGATCTTGGGATCGATCCCCTGTCCCGCCTGCCGAACCATCTCGCAGTCGATCGCTGCCGGCGGCGCGTTGACGGTCACCAGTTTCTCAGCCGTGGCCTGCTCCAGGGCCTTCGCCGCCTGAGACAGCTTGGACCGTGGTGCTGGAAGGGCCTGACTGGCAGGCTGCGGCGGCATGAAGGTCATGCTCGGAAAGCGCGCCCCCGTGTGAAATCGCGATTGCGCGCCGAGACCGGCCCCCGATGTGACGACCATGGCCGTAGCCAGCGTCATGGAGAGGATTCTGCGTCGCATCGTGCCTCCTGATTCGAATGCGCCTGGCAATTGGACGCCGGCGGGGGCCGCACGGACGAGGAGGATCGTAGCATGCGCCGTCTAAGCGTCCTGGAAGCGTTTTTCGAAGCAGAGACTCACGGCGATGGCCGCATACTCGCCAAATCGCGGGATGTCCGCATAGCCCGCGGATCGATACAGCGCGATGGCTTCGGGTTGCCCATCGCCGGTCTCGAGGAGCATTCGCGACGCCCCCAGATCCGCCGCGCGGCCCTCGAGCGTCTGGAGAATCTGACGCGCGAGGCCCAGACGACGGTACATCGGACGCACGAACATCCGCTTCACTTCGGTGACGCCCGGCTCCCGTCGCCTCAGGGCGCCACACGCCGCCGGCACGCCGTCCACGCGCGCCACATAGAACGAGAACTCGGGGTCTGCGACGTCGGCCGCGCTGAGACCATGTACGGGCGCGCCGGGATACCGGCGCTGAATCTCGGCGTCGAGTTCAGCAATGAGGAGCTGGGCCTCGAGCGACGTCGACGCCACGCGAGAGACCACAACGTCGCGGTCACGCACCGGCCGTTCATCCAACATGTCATCCATGATTTCTGTCGATGGCTGAACGAGCTAGCTCATGTACCAACCGCCGTTCACGTTGATCGTCTGCCCCGTGATGTAGCCGTTACCGGCGAGCATGAGCGCCACGTCGGCCACTTCCTGGACGTCGCCAAACCGTCCAACCGGAATCAGATCGGCCTTGGCGCGCGGGTTGCTCGTCACCATCTCGGTCGCAATCAATGCCGGCGCAATGGTGTTGACCGTGATGCCTTCCTTCGCGAGCAGCGTCGCATATGAGTGCGTGAGACCGTGAAGCCCCGCCTTCGACGCCGCGTAGTGCGGACCGACGACGCCACCCAACTGCGCGGCGACCGACGAGAGATTGATGACCCGCCCCCAGCGCGCCGCCCGCATGGCGGGCAGCACGGCCTGCGTCGCGAGAAACACGGACGTCAGGTTCGCCGCGATCAGTTCGTGCCAGTCCCGCGCGGTGATGGCGTCGATGGGCTGCGGACGGATGATCCCCGCATTGTTGACAAGGACGCCAATGTCGCCCACCCGATCGCGCGCGGTCGTCACGAGCCGTTCGATGTCCTCCGCCCGCGCGACATCCGCCTGCACAACCGCCACACGGCGTCCCAGCGCGGCAATGGCATCCGCGGTCTCGCTCGCGTCGCGCTCACGCGCGCGGAAGCTGATCACCACATCCGCGCCCGCGGACGCGAACGTCAGGGCAATCGCGCGTCCAATACCCCGATTACCGCCGGTGATCAATGCCACCTTGCCTGTAAGATCCGTCATCGGCTGCCTCCCCCGCGCGCTACGCGTCGAGTCCGAACAGTCGCGCGCTCTCGCGCCAGATGAATGGCATCGATGCCGTCAACTGGTGGCCATCGTCAACCAGCCGCAGATCGACGGCCGGCCGGCTGGATGCCCATCGTTCCACCGTCGGCGCATCCACCAGGGCGTCGTGGCGGCCCTGCACGACGAGCGCGGGCTGCCGTACCGGCACCGCGAAGGCATCGTACCGGGAGGCGTCTTCGTAGAGCGCGAAGCTGACGTCGCGAGACTCGTTGTAGCCGTAGTGGAACAACCGTAGCGAGCCAGATCGGCGCCACTCGTCGATGCCGTGCTCCCCCAGTTGCCGGAGCCGGTTCCCACCGAAATCAATGGCGGGCGCAAGCAGCACCAGCCGGTCGACACGTCCCGTCGCGTCCGCCGCGGCGGCGTGGAGTGCGACGAAGGCGCCCAGGCTTGATCCGACCAGCGCCACGGGGCCCTCGGGCACCGCCGCAATCGCGTCGCGCACCTGTCCCAGCATCCGCGTGACGGTCAGCGTCTCGAACGCCGGGTCGTTGAAATCAGGACAGCTGTATCCCACGCCGCGCACCGTCAACTCACGCTCGAACCAGGTCGCCTTCGACGACAGCGGTGACGAGGCGAAGCCGTGCAGGTAGACGACGTGGCGGATGGGGGTCATAACTTGGTCTTGCAGTTCGGCCGGCAGCGGCACTGAATGTCGGCGCCCCCTCCGGTCTCGTAGTCGTACGACAGTTCCTCGCCCTTCCTGATGTTCCGCGACGCGCGCACCCAGATGATGTCGTCAATCACCTGCGTATAGCAGTTCGGCTTGCAGGCGTGATTGATGAAGCACGCGATGTTGCCACCCACCTCGGCGTCCACGCACAGACGCTTCCACCTCAGCACGAAACACCAGATGCAGCCGCGCGCGACCTGCTTCTCTTCGCGGCGGTCGCTTTCTTTCCAGGTGATGACCTTGCCGGCGTAGTCGACGATGCGGCTGTTCTTGCTGATGGGCTCCAGGGCAAACACGCCCCACCCGGAAATCGGCGACCGTCGTCGCGCAATCTTTTTGAGCGGTTGTGTCGGCGCAAGGGCCCGAGCGGCTTCGGCGGCCTTGATGGCTTTGGCGTAGTTGAACGGTTTGGGCGATGAACGTTTCACGATCCGAACATTGTAAGGGAAGACGAGGCGAAGTAACCCTGGCGGGCACGGACGTCGAACTTCCCTTCCCGCTTCACCCGGACGACGATGTCATGCCAGCCCGGCGTGCGAGCGCCATCGACCTCGTATCGCAGCACGTAGCTGTCGCGAAAGCTCGTCACGGCGCGCACGAAGGTCATGACTTCGGCCGCTCGGGCACGATGGTCTCCCCTCGCTCGAGCATCGCCACCAGGGCTGCGATCTTCCTCGCACGTCCGGCCGAGGTCTTCATATTGTTCGTGCGAAAGGCCAGTGCGAACAGGTTCGTGCGGCCTAGGGTTCTGAACGTCTGTCGCGCGCCCGGACTCGCCTCGATGGCGGCGCGAAGGTCGTCAGGAATCGTCGCCTCGGTGGCCTCGCGCATGGGCGCGTACGCGGCGGCCCAGCGCCCATCGGCCTTCGCCGCGTCGACCTGCCGCTGGCCGTGGGGCGTCATCCGGCCCGCCTTTGTCAGTCGCGCGACGTGGTCGCGGTTGATCTGGCTCCAGATGCTCCTCGGTGTACGAGGCGTATAGCGTTGAAGAAAGGATCGGTCGTCAAGACCTTTGCGGATGCCGTCGATCCATCCCCAGCAGAGCGCGATCTCCAGCGCCTCGGCACACGTCACGCTTGGCAATCCGGAAGCCTTCTTGTGCACCTTCACCCACACCTCTCTCTCGCGAGCGTGGTGTGCGGCCAGCCAGATCTCAAACGCCGCTTGTGTGCGGAACGTCTTGATGGCGCGTGGATTCGGGATGATGGGCGCCATGACCGTCAGTCCCCATAGCAGTACTCGACCGCGCTCGGTCGCATCGTTCCGTTCCGGAGAACATCGAGGCTGACGCACCAGCCGGCCTTGGCCACGTGTACCGTCAGCACGCCACGTGGGCCGAGGCGATTCAGGATCTCGCTGCGCTTCCACTCGACCCCACGCCGTATTCCGACACCGACCGCGAGCGGGCTGTAGGCGCCGATGAGGAAATACGCGGATGGCGCAGCACGAAAAGTCACCAGAGCACCCGCACGCACTCTCGCCATGGCGGCAACCCTGACCGTCGGATTCTCACTTCCCCATTGCTCGACATATGTTTCCACAACGGCTGGAACCTCGACGTCACCACCAAGCATCAGCCGCAGCTCAGTCCCAATGGCCGGGACATGGTTCGGACCGGGACGCGCAGTGTCCGGCGTCGAAGGCTCCGGCGGCCGAAACGTGCTCAGCCGTTCGGGTGAGAGCGAGAGCAGGTATCCACCAGCGCCATATCTCGCCACTGGCGGCTTCAGCGGCCGGGAGTCGTCCTGTGTGACGGGGTCAATCAATCTATCGACGTAGAAGAGCACGCGATCAGCGTCGTATCGAAACGCCACCCAGAGCCCGGTTTGCTGCCGCGTGACCGCACTGGGCACGGCAAGCGCGCCAGCCACCAGCATTGTCACTATCTGAGCCACCGACATGTCAGTTCCCCGAGGCTACGCCCACGAACCTGCATCCGCGCATCGCGTCAATCAGATCGGCGCTGAACCACGTGATCCATTCCAATGACTTCAGGCACGACCAGTCGCTCGCATCATACGCACAGTCCGGCCTCTGCAGCGAGTGGCGCCCCGAGCCCGTTGCGGGCGGGCGGTCACGCTCGCGGTCGGCGTCTCCCGACGACCAGCCGTTCGAGTAGGGTCGCGGCAAGAACACCGACGGCATACGCCGCCAGGTCGCGGGGATCGAACCCGCTACCAAGCACCAACTCACCAAACGTCGTGCGTCGCACGGCATCAATCGTCGGCCCGTGGAGCAGTTGGCTCAGTTCGACCGCGACGCAGATGCCAAGCGCCATCGCGCCCCGCCTGCCCACGCGCGCACGCGGGACTGTCGCGCCAACCATCCCCACGATCATGGCTGCCCACAGAGCGTCGCCGACCACATCCCGGGCGAGTGGACCGAGCCCGGTCCGCCCGCCGTGAACCAGCAGACCGACCAGGACAGCCACAACGGCCAAGGCCATATGCGCGGCGCGTGTACGGAGGTGAGCGGACATAGCCCAGCCTTACGTGAGAACCCAAGGCCGTCGAGTTGATGTTGTCGTGGCGAAGGACGGGACGCTAGTGAAAATCATGCGACTCGACTTCAGGCCCGGCGTCCTTCAGACCACTGACCCGCTCTGCCTTCACGGAAATCGATCCGCTCTGATCCTGCAGGATACCTTCGACGAGCAGATACGGTTCGTCCACGATGACCCGTTTGTTCGCGGCGAAAATATCGGGCGTGATGATGATGTTGGCGATGCCGGTTTCGTCTTCCAGGGACAGGAAGACGAACCCTTTCGCCGTGCCGGGCCGCTGACGCGTGATCACCGCGCCCGCCACGCGGACGCGCCGGCCGGCGCGCCCGCGTTTGAGGTCGAGAGCCCGCGCAATGCCGCGCGGCGCCAGCGACGCGCGGACAAGCGCCATCGGATGCGGCCCAATCGTCAGGCCCGTGCCGTCGTAGTCCGCCTGCACGCGCTCCACGATCGTCATCGGCGTCAAAGGCGAGGACGTTCCCGCATCCTCGTTCAACAGCGGTCCCGCCGGCCGGCCCGCCTGCTCAGCCTGCCAGAGCGCCGTTCGGCGGTCCCCGCCGAACGAGGCGAGGGCCCCGACCTCGGCAAGGACGCGAACTTCATCCTGGCGAAGTCCTATGTCGGCGACCAGCTGATCGATGGACTGGAATCGTGTCAGGCGCGCCGTGGACTTCTGGTCTTCACGTTTCGCGTTTTCCATCTTCTTCCCGGCGTCATCTCTGAGCCCCTTCACGTAGCGCAGCCCCATCCGAATCGTGCCGTCCAGATCCACCCGACAGTTCCAGTCCGACGTCTGCACATCCACCGGCGCGAAACGGACACCGCGACGTTGCGCGTCCTTCACGAGCGTGGCCGGGTGATAGAACCCCATCGGCTGGTTGTTGAGGAGCGCCGTGTAGAACGCGGCCGGATAGTGCACTTTGAGATACGCGCTCGCGTAGACGATCAACGCGAAGCTGGCGGCATGCGATTCAGGGAACCCGTACAACGCGAAGGACGTAATCGACAGCACGATCTGATCCGCGGCGTCGCCGACAATGCCGTTCTGCGCCATGCCTTCGCGCAATCGCGTCTCGATCTGCTGCATCCGCTTGACGGATCGCTTGAATCCCATCGCCCGACGCAGTTCCTCCGCCTCGCCGCCTGAAAACCCGGCGACGACCATCGCCATCCGCAGCAACTGCTCCTGAAACAGCGGCACCCCTAGCGTGCGCTTCAATACGGGTTCCAGCAGCGGATGCGCATACGTGACCGCCTGCTCTCCACGCCGGCGCGCCAGAAACGGATGCACCATGTTGCCGACGATGGGGCCAGGACGAATGATCGCGACCTCGACCACGAGATCGTAGAAGTGCTCCGGCCGCAGCCGCGGTAACGTCGCCATCTGCGCGCGCGATTCCACCTGGAACACCCCGATGGTGTCCGCGCGCTGCAGCATGCGATAGACCTCCGGATCGTCGGGTGGGAGATGGGCGAGATCCACTTTCGGCCTCTGCCCCTCGACACGCTCGGGACGTCCTGAGTTCGCCGAAGGACGAACGGCGTCGCGATTGACGATCGCAATCGCGTCCTCGAGCGCGGCCATCATGCCGAGGCCGAGCAGATCGACCTTGATCAACCCGAGATCGGCGCAATCGTCCTTGTCCCACTGAACGACGACGCGCCCGGGCATGGAGGCGTTTTCGAGCGGAACAATCTCGTCGAGCCGGCCCTGACACAACACCATGCCCCCGGAGTGCTGGCCCAGGTGCCGTGGCAGATCCTGGACCTCCCGCCACAGTTTGCCGAACTGCTGAAACCGCCCATCGTCGGGATTCATCCCCGACTCGCGCAGGTGGCGCGCAAACGTTTCGTCCGGATCGACGAACTCGAACTGGCTCATGAGCCGCGCCAGCCGATCGATCTCGTCCGGCTCGATGCCGAGCACCTTGCCGACTTCGCGCGCGGCGCTGCGGCCGCGGTACGTGATGACATTGGCCGTCATCGCGGCGCCGAACGTGCCGTAGCGCTCGTACACGTGCTGAATCACACGCTCGCGCCGATCGCCACTCGGCAGATCCAGATCGATGTCCGGCCACTCGCCGCGCTCCTCCGAGAGAAAGCGCTCGAACAGCAGCTCCATCCCCACCGGATCGACGGCCGTGATGCCGAGCGCGTAACACACGGCGCTGTTGGCGGCCGATCCCCGGCCCTGCACGAGAATGCGCTGCTGCCGGCAGAAGTTGACGAGATCCCAGACGATGAGAAAGTAGCCGGCGAGATCGAGTTTCTCGATGAGATCGAGTTCGCGGGCGATCTGCGCCCGGGCGCGATCGTGATACGGCCGGTAGCGATCCCGCGCGCCGACCTGCGTCAGCCGCCGCAGGAACGACGTCTGCGTTTCGCCGCTCGGCACCGGATACTCGGGAAATCGGTACCCGAGATCCGCGAGCGTGAACTCCAGGCGTTCGGCCAGTGCTTCGGTGCCGGCCAGCGCCTGCGGCAGATCCGAGAACATCCGCGCCATCGTCTCGGGCGGCTTGAGATACCGCTCCGCGTTGGCGGCGAGCCGCCGGCCCGCGCGCGCGAGCGTGGTCTTATGCCGGATGCTCGTCAGCACGTCGTAGAGCGGACGCATCTCGGGCGTCGCGAACCGGACGCCGTTCGACGCCATCACCGGCACCCGGAACGCCACCCCCAACTCGAGCAAGGCATGCAGGGCTCCCTGGTCCCCACACTCCAGATGACGCTGAATTTCGATCCACACGTGGCCGCGCCCGAACACACCCACGAGCTGGTCGACCAGGCCGCCGACCCCATGCCGCTGCGCATTCAGCGCTTCTCGTCCGATGAGCGCGATGAGGCCCGCCGCGTGGCCATCGAAATCCGTCAGCGCATACGCCGCCTCCCCTTTGGCCGCACGCAGCTTGCCCCGCGTGATGACACGACAGAGATTGCGGTAGCCTTCGGCACTGGACACGAGTACGGGCAGAGTCCAGGACACCGTCGACGTTCGACGTTCGTTCGACGTCTTCTCCGAAGCCGGTGCCCCCATCGTCAGTTCCGCGCCGACGATCGCCTTGATGCCCGCGGCTTTCGCGGCGCGATAGAACTGCGGCGCGCCGTAGAGGCCGTCGCGGTCGAGCAGCGCCAGCGTGGGATAGCCCAGATCCGCGGCCCGCTCGATGAGCGTCGCCGGCATCGATGCGCCGTCGAGAAAGGAAAACGCCGATGACGTGTGCAGTTCGAAATACACAGGGATGGGTTCCGAGGTTCTGAGGTGCCGGGGTTCCGAGGTTCGGTTCTGGGCTCTGGGTTCAATCAAAAACACCCTCGATCTCCCACACGCCTGTCGTGCGATGTCGCGCAAGCCGACAGAGCACACCCGAGTCGAGTTCCACATCCCACTCGTCACGATCCCAATCGGTGCGATCGAGATGCCACCATCCGCCCGACGTTCGCCAGGGACCGGCACAGGTGACCACACGCCCGGCGGGCACCGCAGCCGCGCCGGCAATGACGCGTGTCGGGCTCCCATGCTCGGCCGCGACACGCACGGCGATGGGCAGGCGAAAACGGCGGAAGGCGAAGGGACACAGGTTCCGCGGTTCGGTTCTGGGGTGTGCAGAACCGGCAGCACCAGAACCCCGGAACGCCGGAACCTCGGAACCCCGAAACCCCAATCGAAACGGCCCGAGCGCCACCTGTCGGGCGTCGTACGTGTCGAGCACGATGGGCGCGCCCAGGCGCGAGGCGCCCATCAACGCACCGAGCCGCGCGAGCAGGGTCGAGAGATCCTCCTGAGACGGTGTCGCATGCGCGAGCAACGATCCCTGCAGGATGTGGCCGGGCGCCACCTCGAGCACGAGTTCCACCACGTCGATACCAGCCGGTGGCGGATGCGATTCAAGATCGAGCAGCACCAGCGTGCGCAGCACGCGCGCCTCCCGCATCGGCGCCGGCAGCTGCAGCTCTCGCGTGTGCAGCGTCTTGTCCACGAGCGTCAGGTGCGTCGTAATGGCAATCGCCCCGCGATCGGCGCGCTCGAGCGTGGCCGACAGGCGTTCGAACTGGCGAGCCAGCACGAACGACAACGGCTCGAGACCTTCAATGGGCCACTCGAGTTCCAGGCGATCGACGAATCGTCGCGCGTCGTCCACGGGCGTGAGCGGCACGATGTCTTCGCCACAGGCGGCCTGATGGAGCCGCACGCCAGACGGCCCCATGCGTGCGTGCAGATCCGCGCGGGGCAGCGCGGCCAGTTCCCCGCAGGTCCGAATCCCCCACCGCGCCAGCGTGGTGAAGTGGTCGCGATACTCCGTCGAGCCCCATGCCGTCCGATCCGTGGCGTGCCGTGATTTCCCCTCCGCAGCGTGTCGTGACTGCCCCTCCGTGGAGCCCTGGACCTTCAGGTCCAGGGCCGACTCCATCGGCCCCGGCGCCATCCGGAAATTTCTCCCGCCTCGACGGCCCCGCTTGAACGCGCTGGCGCTCGGCCCTTGCGCCTCGTCTGGCTCCTCACGTGGCTGATCGAGTTCCAGCACCGTTCCCAGCCAGGCCACAGGCAGCGGCGCCAGCGCTGCGGCCTCTCCCCCCGCAGGCACCACCGTCGAGCCCGCGCGCGCGTGCGCCAGCACCCACGCGGCCGTCATCGTGCCCGCAATCGCCACGCGCACGGCCAGACCTTCGGTCGTGGCCAGCGCCATCACCTCACGCGCGATGACGTGTGGTGGACCGCACACGCGCGATAACCCCTCCACATCGAACAGCACGGCATTCGCCCCGTGCGGCGCCACGCGCGGTGAACAGGCGCGCGCTACCGCATCCAGATCACCAGGCGTCAGCGACGCCGACGCCTCGCCGCAGAGACAGCAGACCATCAGCGGCCTCCCTCGCCCACGGCGGCAGGGGCCACGTTGAACGGTGCACGTTGCCGTTGCACCTTCATCGCTCCGGCCCATCGCGGATTGATGGCGGGCGTGAATCCGGACAACCGGCGTCCCTGCGCGCTGGCGCCGGTCCAGCAGGGCTGCGCAGCAATCTGCACCGACACCCCGCGTGCGCTCCGTCCAATCGGCGCGTCGCTGCCCAGCAGCCCGACGGTGTCTCGCCCGTCATTCGCGTGCGCCAGGCGCAGCCACGTCACCGCCGGCAACGCCTGTAACCGGCGCAGAGGAATGTCACAGAGATCGAGCCCCACGACGGCGAAGCCGCCGGCACGGATGATCAGATCGCAGGCGCGCACGGCCTGCCGAATCGCATGATCGATGACCGTGGGACGTGCGGTTTCGACGGTGACGGGCGCCCCGCGAATCCAGAGCACTCGCGTGAGATCGAGTCCCGCGTCGGCCGCCGATCGCGGATCGAACCGATCGAGCGCGTCCACGAGCGCTACGACCTGTCCCTGCCGGGTGGCCATCATCAGCGCCGAGAGCAGCACGCGCGTGCGTCCGGAGGAGCGCGGGCCGACGATCTCGGAGATCGCGCCCATCGGCCATCCGCCGCCGATCCGCTGGTCCAGTTCGTCGAACCCGGACGACACCACGCGCGGCGTCTCACGGGATTTCACCAACGTGCCGGCGAACTTCTTGTGCTGCAACAGGGTCTCGAGCAGCTGAACCGCAGAGGATGCCATTTTCGCCTAACTTTCGCCTTCAGGGGTCGCAAGTATAGGCACGGTTTTCGATGGCGATCAAGAGGCGAAAGTTATACTTTCAAATGCTAAGATGGCCGGTCCGTGTCAACGTCCATCCCTACCAGTCCGCTCGAATCCGAACAGCCTCAGCCCTGGTGGGTCCGTATAGCCAGTGCCCTGACACACCGCAACTACCGGCTCCTCTGGTTCGCGGCGCTGGGCTCGACGATTGGCACCTGGATGCAGAACTACGCCCAGGACCTGCTGATCTACGACCTCACCAAATCCAAGTTCTACCTGGGACTCGATGACTTCCTGGGCCAGCTGCCCATCCTGTTGTTCATGCTGATTGGCGGCGTGATTGCGGATCGGCATGATCGCCGGCGCCTGCTCACGGGCTCGCAGTACGTCCAGGCGTTCGCCGCGTTTTCGTTCGCGCTGCTGCTGTGGACGCACCACATCACGGTGTGGCACGTGTTCGCGTTGTCGTTCGTCTCCGGATGCGGCCAGGCCTTTGGAGGCCCGGCCTATCAGGCGATGATTCCGTCGCTCGTCCCCAAGAAAGATCTGCCGAACGCCATCGCGCTCAACTCGACGCAATTCAATCTCTCGCGCGTGCTGGGCCCCAGCACCGGCGCGGCCATTCTCGCGACGATCGGCATGGCGTGGTGTTTCGCCATCAACGGCGTGTCGTTCTTCCTGGTCGTCATCGCGCTCGCCATGCTGACGCTACCGCCGCATGTGATGGCCACCGATCACAAGCCGCTCGGCGCCGAGCTCAAGAGCGGCCTGCACTACGTGCGCGACAACCGGCTGATTCTGACGCTCACGATCCTCGTGACCGTCAGCACATTTCTCGCGATGCCGATCCTCATCATGCTGCCGGCGTTTGCCAGCGAAGTGATCAAAGGCGGACCGTCGTATCAGACCCGGCTGTCGATGCTGATGGCCGCCCAGGGCCTCGGCGCGATCGTCGGGGCGCTCATCATCGGTCTCATCGGCGGCGGCAACCGCATGGGCCACATCCTGCTGACCGTGCAGGTCTGTCTGGGACTGCTCATCGCCGCCTTCGCCCTCTCGACGTCGCTGATGCTGAGCCTGGTGCTGCTCTTCTTCGGCGGCATCTTCTTCATGGGATTGTTTTCAATCAGCTTCTCGCTGCTGCAGATGACCGTGCCGAACGCGCTCCGCGGTCGCGTCGTGAGCATCTATATGGTCGCGTTGCGCGGCGGCGGGCCGATTGGCGGTCTGGTGGCGGGCGCGCTCGCCGACAAGTTCTCGGCCCCCGGCGTGATGGCCGTCAACGGCCTCCTGCTCGCGCTCATTGCCGGCTCGCTGTTGTTATTTCGCAAAGGCAGCAGCCTCACGACCTCGGCCGCCTAGACCGCACGCTCGCGCTAGAACAGCATCCAATACACGCCCAGCGACACGGACGCGATCGAGATGACGCCGGCCGACACGCGGCCCAGCGTTTCGACGGCGTGCAGCGAGAGCACGCCCGCCAGCAGCACGCCGAACAGCGACATCGACGCCAGGATCCCAAGGCCGAACAGGATGATCAGCACGAGCAGCGTGGGCACCGCCAGCACGGCGGCGGACGCGCCAAAGGGTTCGAGGAGCATCAGCGCACGCAGGCTGCTCGCGGCGAAGACAGCGCCCATCAGCGTCGGCACGCTTGAATGCGCGTGCGGACGATGGGTCGACCGGCCGAAGTGAAAGTGCCAGCGCGTTGGCCCGCCGATTTCCTGGTGCAAGTGGCTGTACGCCCGGCCGGACCAGACGCTCCAGAGACCAAGGACGCCAAGCCCGATCAGCATCGCGCCGCCCAGGCGCTCGGCGCCAGACTCGAAAGCCGTCGGCAGAACCCAGCCAAATGTCAGCGCGAGCGCCGCGCCGATGGCCAGCACGACGGTGTGTCCCACGGCGAATCCCACCGCGGTCTGCATGACGCGGCCGCGCCGGCGGTCCGCGCGCGTGTCCACGGCCAGCGCGGCAATCGCCATGAGGTGATCGGCCCCGAGCCCGTGCACGAATCCGAGCGTCAGCGCCGACAGCGCCAGCATCAACACAGACATGCGGGATGATTCTAGCGCTAATATCCCCCCATGGCCCGCGTGCTCATCGTCGAAGACAGTGCGGACATCGCGGATCTGCTGAAGCTCTATCTGAAGAACGCCGGACACGAGGTCGATCACGTGATGACCGGCGATGCCGTCATGGGTCGCGTGAAGTCGATGCCGCCCGATCTGATTCTGCTGGATCTGATGTTGCCGGGGATGGATGGCCTGCTCGTGTGCCAGACGCTGCGCCACGACCCGTCCACGGCCGCCATTCCGGTGATCATGCTCACCGCGCGAGGCGAAGAAACGGACCGCATCCGCGGGCTGGAACTGGGCGCCGACGACTACGTCGTGAAGCCCTTCAGTCCCAAAGAGGTCACCGCCCGCGTGGCCGCCCTGCTCCGGCGCGTCGAACGGCCTCAACCACCGCCGTCGATCCTGCGGTACGGCCCGGTGACGATGGATCTCGAACGACACGATGTGCGCGTGGACGGCGCGGAGATCAAGCTCACGGCGAAGGAATTCCTGCTCCTGCAGTATCTGATCGAACACCCCGGGCGTGTGTTGTCGCGTGATCTGCTGCTGACCGACGTGTGGGGCTACCAGTACACCGGCGGCACGCGGACGGTGGATGTGCACGTGCGGCGCCTGCGCGAGAAGATGCCGCTGCTCGCCGAAGCGGTCACCACGATCAAGCAGTTTGGCTACCGGCTCGAGGATCCGGTCACGGCCCCCTCGTGACGTTTCGCACACGAACGTTTCTCGCCGTCCTCGTGGCATCGGCGCTCGCGCTGACGGTCTCCACGATGCTCGTGGAGCGGTCGCTGCGAACCTACTTTCGCGACGACATCCGGACGGGACTCGTCAGCGAAGCCCGGCTTGCGGGCTATCTGCTGGCTCAGCAGCCCGATCTGGCCGATCCGGACGCCGAAGCCGATGCGCTCGGACGGCTGCTGGACGCGCGCGTGACGCTGATTGCCGCCGATGGCGCGGTCGTCGGCGACTCGGAAATCACGCGCACCGATCTGCCAACCCTCGAAAACCATCTGACCCGCGAGGAAATCGTGGCGGCGCGGCACGTCGGCGTCGGCACGTTCGCGCGATTGAGCCACTCGACCGGAGTCGAGACGATGTACGCGGCGGTTCATGTCGCGACAGGCCCGGTGGCATTTGTCCGCGTGGCCCTGCCGCTGACGGCCGTCAACCGTCGCGTCAACGAAGTGCGCGGCCTGGCCCTTGTCGGGCTGGTGGCGGGGCTGGGCGTCGCGGTCCTGGCGACGTGGGTCACGTCTGTCCTGCTCAACCGGCGGTTGCGGATCGTGGCGGACACGGCGCGGCGTTACGAGCGCGGCGAATTCGGCCGTCCCGCTCGCGATCACGGCCAGGACGAGATCGGCACCGTGGCGAACGTGCTCGATCAGACCGCGCGGCAACTGGGCGCGCAGATTGCGGAGATGGCGCGGGAGCGCGCCCACACGGATGCGATTCTCAGCGGCATGGTCGAGGGCGTGGTCCTGATCGACGCCAACGGACATCTGCTGCTGACCAATCCCGCGGTACGGTCGATGCTGCGCCTGCCCGACTCGGCCGTGAACGCGCATTACCTCGAGGTCGTGAGACAACCGGACATCGCCTCGGTCGTCGCCGCGACGCTGGCCAACCGTCCCACGGCCGCGGTCGAAGTCGAGCTCGATCGCGAACCCAAACGCCGCGTCATGGCCAACGTCATGCCGGTCGCCACCGAGCGCGGGGGCGGCGCCGTGCTCGTGCTGCATGACATCACGGACCTCCGCCACGCCGACCAGGTGCGGCGCGATTTCGTGGCCAATGTCTCTCACGAGCTCCGCACGCCGCTGACGGCGATTCGGGGCTATGTGGAGGCGCTGCTCGACGCGCCCGCCGAGGAGCCAGCGTCGCGCGAGTTCCTCGAGGTGATTGCGCGCCACGCGCTGCGGATGGAGCGCCTGGTGCGCGACCTGCTCCGGCTCGCGCGCCTCGACGCCGGCCAGGAAACGCTCGAACGGGCGCCGGTGGCCGTGACGGGCCTCGTGACGGCGGTGTCACGCGATCTGCAGGGCATACTCGACGCGAAACATCAGCGCCTGGACGTCAACGTGGACGGCAATGCCGGCAGCGTGCCTGGCGACCCCGCCAAACTGCAGGACGCGCTCCGCAACCTCGTGGAAAACGCGTCGAACTACAGTGCCGAAGGCGGCGTCATCGAAATCGCAAGCCGCCGCATCGGTCCGTACGTCGAGCTGAGCGTGGCCGATCGAGGCCCCGGCATTCCGGAGGCCGATCTCGGACGGATCTTCGAACGCTTCTATCGCGTCGACCGATCGCGGTCACGCGACCCGGGCGGCACGGGCCTCGGACTGTCCATCGTGAAACATCTGATCGAACTCCACGGCGGCACCGTCAGCGCCCGCAACCGCGACGCCGGTGGCGCCATCGTGACGGTGATGCTGAAGGCCGACTAGTCCAGCCGCGCGTAGCGCACGATCAGGTACGACACGGCGCCGATCGTGGCGGATGCGGGAATCGTGAGAATCCACGCCCACACGATCTGACCGGCCACACCCCACCGAACGGCGCTCAGCCGGCGCGTGGCGCCAACGCCGACGATGGCGCCGGTGATGGTGTGCGTGGTGCTGATCCCGACGCCCATGTGTGTCGCGATGAAAATCGCCACCGCCGCGCCGGTTTCCGCGGCGAAGCCACCCACGGGCGTGAGCTTGGTGATCTTCGATCCCATCGTCTTGATGATCCGCCAGCCGCCACTCAACGTGCCGAGGCTGATCGCGGAGTACGAGAGGAACTCGACCCAGAACGGCACGTGAAAGGTGGCAATGTATCCGCCGGTAAACAGCGCGCCCGTGATGATGCCCATCGTCTTCTGCGCGTCATTGGCGCCGTGCATCAGGCTGTACGCCGCGGCTGACAGCAGCTGCAGTTTCCTGAACCACCCATCCACGCGCGAGGGCGGGGTGTCGTGGAACAGCCAGAGGATGGCGAGCATGAGCGACAGGCCGACCACCAGACCAATGAGCGGCGCGAGGACGATGAAGACGAGCGTCTTGGTCCAGCCCGAAATGATCACCGCCGCGAAGCCCGCCTTGGCCACGGCGGCGCCCGCATAGCCGCCGAACAGCGCGTGTGACGAACTGGTCGGCAGCGCGAAATACCACGTGATGAGGTTCCACGTGATCGCGCCGATCAGCCCCGCCAGAATGACGGAATTGGTGACGACCGAGAGGTCCACCATCCCCTTGCCCACCGTGTTCGCGACGGCGGTGCCGACGACGGCCGCGGCGGCAAAGTTGAAGAACGCCGCCCAGATCACCGCGAGGCCCGGCGACAACACGCGTGTCGACACGACGGTCGCAATCGAGTTGGCGGCGTCGTGGAAGCCGTTGATGTAATCGAAGATCAGCGCGACACAGATGATGAGACCAATCGCGCTGACGAGGGGGAACGGGAGCGTCACTGGCAGCCCCTACCCGTGTTTGACCACGACGCCTTCGATGACGTTCGCCACGTCCTCACAGCAGTCCGTGATCACTTCGAGCATGTCGTAGAACTCCTTCCACTTGATGATCATGATCGGATCCTTCTCGCCGTCGAAGAGCCCGCGTACGGCTTCCTGATACACGCGATCGGCTTCGTTCTCGAGACGGTTGATCTCCACGGCATGCGGATGGACGGGCTTCTTCGACGCGAGGGCGCCGAGCGCCGCGTGCAGACGATCGGCGGATGCGGTGACCGTGTGCGCCAGTTCCCGCGCGCCCGGGCGGACCTTCTCGATGTTGTAGAGACGCACGAGCTGCGCAGCGTGATCGATGGCGTCCATCACGTCGTCGAGACTCGTCGCGAGCGCGTAGAGGTCCTCGCGGTCGAAGGGCGTGACGAACGTCCGGTGCAACCGCTGGATCGTGTCATGGGTCAGCGCGTCGCAGCGGTGTTCGGCGTCCTTGATTGGGTCCACCTTGGTGACGTCCGGCGGATCGGTGGCCAGCAACTGCTCGAGCAGGCCTGCGGCGAGCCTGATCTCGTCCGCCATCTTGTTGAACAAATCGAAGAACTGCTCGTCTTTGGGAAACAGCCGGATGCCAAACACAGGGGGCCCTCTCGTCTCAGTCGGTCGGGAAGATTGTAACGTCAGTGTAACGGATACGGCGGGTGAGCCGGGTACGTCAGGCAGGACGTGTACGGAGTCCCGCGTCTTCAGCACCGGAGTGCGGCTGGTGTCAAGCGTAACGGGCATTTAACGACAGCGTCACGGCCGGGAAACGTCGTGGCCCTATCGTCGAGGGGTGACTTCAGCCACTGCCACCCCGCGCATCCTCGTTGTCGATGACGAACCGGACATTGCCACCCTCATCAAACACGCCCTGGAGCGCACTGGCGATGCCAGCGTGGACATCGTCACGACCGGCGACGCCGCGCTGCAGGCCGTGAAGGACGCCCCCCCGGACCTGCTGATCCTCGACCTCAACCTCCCCGCCATCGACGGCACGGAGATCTGCCGGCTGCTACGGGCGCGGCCGACGACGGCGAATCTGCCGATCATCATGTTGACGGCCCGAACGGGCGAGACCGACCGCGTGGCGGGCCTCGATCTGGGCGCGGACGACTACATCACCAAGCCCTTCAGCCTGCGCGAGCTGGCCGCGCGCGTACGAGCGGTGTTGCGGCGACGCGCGGGCGAACGCCATCCGAACGTGGCCATCTACAAAGGCCGTCACCTGGCGGCCGACTTCGACGCGGTGATTGTCACGGTGGATGGCGCGCCGGTGCGGCTCACGCGGCGCGAGTTCGACCTGCTCCGGTGCCTCGTGGAGAACCGGAACCGCGTCCTGTCGCGGGATCGTTTGCTCGAGCGTGTCTGGGGCTACGACCAGTCGATCGAAACGCGATCGGTCGATGTGCACGTCGGCCGGCTCCGTTCGAAGCTCGGGCCGGCCGGTGATCAGATTGAAACCGTCGTCGGGCTGGGCTATCGCTTCGTGGAGTGACCGGCTGCGGCGCCCTGCAGTTCGAACGCCTGCATCGCGCGCTCGACGCGGTGCCAATCCTGATAGGTCGTCTGCCGCACGACACGGCTGTCGTGCTCTTCGCGCACGTCCCACCCCACCACGCCGCGTGTGACGATGACCCGTTTGGTGCGACCGTCCTGAACCTGTTCGAGCGTAACCATATGTCTTCCTCCCCGCCTCGCTTCACTTCAATGCGCGTCTTGTACATACATCCCCGGAGGTCGGCCGCGTGTAAACTTGTTGTGACATCTCACAACTGCCCTGTTCGGTGCCACTTGCAGAGTGCGCGATTTCGATCATTGCTGCATCGTGGTGCACTCGAGGGCCGTGGCGGGTCGATTGGCACGGCCGCAGTAGAATGGCGGCGTGACCGATGTTCTGACGATCATCCTTGGTGGCGGCCGGGGCAGCCGTCTGTTTCCCCTCACGCAGCAGCGATCGAAGCCGGCCGTGCCGATCGGCGGCAAGTGGCGCCTGATCGACATCCCGATCAGTAACTGCCTGCATGCCGGCCTCGAACGCATCTACGTCCTGACGCAGTTCAACTCCGCCTCGCTCAACCGGCACATCGCGCAGACGTACCGCATGGACGTCTTCTCGGGCGGCTTCGTGGAAGTGCTCGCCGCCGAACAGACCCCAGAGGGCGAGAACTGGTTTCAGGGCACAGCCGACGCCGTGCGTCAGGCGGAACGCCATTTCAAGGACATGGACGCGGAGTACTACCTGGTGCTCGCCGGCGATCACGTCTACCGCATGGACTTCGCGGAGCTGATCGAAGCGCACATCGAACGCGACGCGGACATCACCATCGCCGCCCAGCCGGTATCGCCTGAACTCGGCACCGACATGGGGATCTTCAGCTTCGACGTGAGCGGCCAGATTGTGGGCTTCGAGCAGCGGCCGACCCCGGAGCGCCTGGCCGAGATGCGAAGTAGCGCCCCGGCGCACTCCCCCGCCGGACTGCTGTCCGCGGACAAGCCGTTTCTGGCGTCGATGGGCATCTACGTGTTCTCACGCGAGGTGTTGTACGACGTGCTCGCGAGCACGAAGGGCGTGGACTTCGGGCGCGAGATCATTCCCGGCGCCATCAACACGCATCGTGTGCATGCCTATCTCTATCGGGGCTACTGGGCGGACGTCGGCACGGTGGAGTCGTTCTATGACGTGAACCTGATGCTGACGCATCGCGACTCGCCGTTCAGCTTCTTCCACGAGAGCCGGCCGATCTACACGCGGCCGCGCTTCCTGCCGGCCGCGCGGCTCCACGACTGCCGCATCGACGAAGCGCTCGTCGCCGAGGGCGCGTACCTCGACAGCTGCGAAATCTCGAACAGTGTCGTCGGGGTTCGCACGGCGGTACACCCGGGCGCGAAGGTCTCGCGTTCGGTGCTCCTCGGCGCGGACTATTACGACGACCAGTTCGGCGACATGCCGCTCGGCGTGGGCCCGAACGTCGTGCTCGATCGCGTGATCGTGGACAAGAACGCCCGGATCGGTGCGGGCGCGCGTCTGACGAACGAAAAAGGACTCCAGGACTTCGATGGCGACGGCTACTTCATCCGGAGCGGCCTCATCGTCGTGCCGAAGAACGGCATTGTGAAGCCGGGCACGGTCGTTTAGCGCCTCAGCATCTTCGGCGTCGCCAACCACACGAGTTGGTTGCTCTGGCCTGGCGGCCACCGCGTCGCATCGATCCGGCAGATGCCGCCCTTCTTGAACGGCAGCGGCTCTCGCGCCCCGATGAGCCACGCGGCGAGCTGTCCCAAATCGGGTTCGTGGCCCACAAGCGCGACGTGGTGCGCGGTGCGTGCGGCGGTGGCCATCGCGGCGGCCGCGCGCGATGTCTCAAAGCCAGGCGCAAGGGCCGGAAGCACGCGCACCGGCGGGCGGCGGCCGAGAGCATCGGCGACGATCGCCGCGGTTTGGACGGCGCGGGTGAGCGGGCTCGTCAGGATGAGGTCGATCGACTCGCCGAGCCGCGCGAACCCATTCATGACCTGCGCCATGCGTTGCGCGCCGCGCTTGGTCAACGGGCGCTGACCATCGTCGGGCCAATCGGGGCCGCGCTCGGCGGCAATCGCGTGACGAATCAAATAAAGGCGACGAGGGGAGGCCGCCATCGCCTCAACCCGTGCGACGTCGGCGCGCGGGAGCCGCGAGGCGCGCGCGAGCGGGCGCGTGGCGCGGCGTCACGAGCACGCGTGACAACCACGTCGCTCCGGCGACACAGTCATCAACTTCAGAGATGGCGGTCATCGCATCGCCATGCCAGCGCCGGCAATCGGCCTCGAGGTCGTCCACCAGCCTGGCGCACGATGGCGCCGTGCTGGTCTTGCCGGCCGAGGCGGCCTTTCGCATTTCGGCGAGCAGGACCTGGCGATCGTGCAACTGCCCGTACCGTCCCTGAACCTGCTTGAGGGCGGCGGTCAGCGGACCGCTGCGCGCATCGGTGGCGACGCCGACGAGCTCGACGGTGTACCGCAACTTCTTCAGGGCGATGCGGAGCGCGTGCAGATGTTCGGGCTCGTAGAGCGTGCCGCACGCGTCGCGGGCCTCGACGGCGCGCGACGTGCGTCGCGCCAGCATGTCCGCGACCAGCCGCGTCCAGGACACGGAGGGGGCCGCACTCGTCGCGGCGAGCGTCGCGGTCCCCAACCGACCAGCCAGTGCCCTGATCTCGAGGCGTCGCAGCTTACGTCGACGCGCGCGATCCGCCCGGGCGATGCGGCGATCGAGCCAGCGCTCGGCCACGGCGACGTCGCCCCCATGCCACGCGTGGTCGCGCGCCGCGCGGGCAAGGTCCTCGCGCGAGACGAGCAATTCCCGCGAGGGGCCAAGCGCGCGCCCGACGCGTTTGAGGTCGCGTCTGACACGTCCCGTGGCGGCCCCGTCGGTCGCCTCCGCCACCAACGGCAGCATGGCACGAAGCCGACGCGTGGCGATGCGGACGCGACGCAGAGCTTCTGCGTCACCGTCGAGCGCGGCGGGCCAGGCGTCGAGCAGCCGCGCGCCCTGCACGGCGACGGCATCGGCGACCGCGGTCGCGGCGCGCGTGGTACCATTTGCCATCACGCGGCGGTTCCGTTCCTTTTCATGCGTATCGCGGCCATCGACATCGGCACCAACTCGCTGCACATGATGGTGTGCCGCGTCCGGCCGGACTTGTCCTTTGAGGTCATCGATCGCGAAAAGGACATGGTGCGGCTCGGCATGGGCGGTCTCGACGGCCGGCGCCTGGCTGACAGCAGCATGGACGCGGCTGTCCTCACGTTATCAAAATTCCTGCGTATTGCAGCCGCGCAGAGCGTCGACGAAGTTGTTGCCGCAGCGACGAGCGCCGTGCGTGAAGCCGAAAACGGCGCGGATTTCGTCGGTCGCGTCCAGCGCGAGCTCGGGCTGCGCGTGCGTGTCATCTCCGGCACCGAGGAAGCCCGACTCATCCACCTGGCGGCCTGTTACGCCATCAACGTCGGGAAGCGCCCGAGCATCGTCGTCGACATTGGGGGCGGGAGCACCGAAATCACACTGGGCACGTCGGAGCGCGTACTGCTGGGCAAGAGTTTCAAGATTGGCGTCATTCGCCTCACTGAGCGATTCGGGCAGTCAGACCCGCTGTCCGGCCGGGACGAGCGGCGCATGGTGCGGCACATCGGTCAGGAACTCGGCGGCTATCTTCAACTCCTGAGCCGCCGCCGGGTGGATCGCGTCATCGGCACGTCCGGCACGATTCAGTCGCTGGGCGGGATGGCGGCCGGCCAGCAGATTGGCGAAGATCTGCGCCATGTCCGCGTGAGCGCGCGGGCACTCCATCGGTTACGTAAACGGCTCACGGCGTTGTCGCTGCAGCAGCGGCTGAAGCTGCCCGACCTCGATCCCAAGCGCGCGGACCTCGCGCCGGCCGGCGCGGTGCTGCTCGACACCCTGCTCGAGGGACTCGGCGCCGAAGATTTGACGCTCTGTGATTTCGCGCTGCGCGAAGGGCTGGTGCTCGACTACATCCGGCAGAACCAGCAGCACATCCGCACAGTGGACCGCTACCCCGACGTGCGGCGGCGCAGCGTCATCGAACTCGGCGAGCGCTGCAACTTCCTGGCCTCGCACGCCCAGCAGGTGGCCCGGCTGGCGCTCGAGATTTTCGACGCCACCCGAGCGCGCCACCATCTGGGTGCCCGCGAACGCGAGTGGCTCGAATACGGCGCACTCCTCCACGACATCGGTACGCACATCAGCTACGAGCGCCATCACAAGCACTCGTACTACCTGATTCGCCACGGTGGATTGCGCGGGTTTGAACCGGAGGAAATCGAGATCATCGCGCTTGTCGCCCGCTACCATCGTCAAGCCACGCCGAAGAAGTCCCATGCGGAGTTCACGGCGCTCGGCGTCGAGGCCCGAAGGGTGGTGCGCCTGCTCGCTGCCATGGTGCGCCTCGCGGAAGGGCTCGACCGCAGCCACACGGAAGTTGTGGGCCGGCTCAGCGCGCGAGCCGGCCGCGATCGCCTGACCTTCAGGATGGCGGCCAAGGGGAACGCGGACCTGGAACTGTGGGCGGCCGCCCGTCACGCCGCCGCGTTGTCAGACCTGCTCGAAACCGCGATCCTGTTCGAACTCAAGCCGAGGAGCCGCGCGTCGAAGGCGAAGACGCCGACGCGCAGGGCAGCACGCCTCTAGCTCTCGTCCACGCGGCCGTCCTGGATGGCGCGAAGCTGCCGGCGCATCTCCTCGACGGCGTGCATGTGCCCCACGGTCGCGGTGAGGGAATCGGCGGTGGCCCGGACGGCATCCACCGTCGCGTGACGCGCGCCTTCCGCGGCCTTGCGCGCGTCCTCGGCCACGCGCCGCAGCGCCTCGCGCTCCTGGCGCACCTGTTCCAACGCCTCCCGATGCTGGTCGCGCACCTCGCGCATGTCTTCGGCCAGGCGCCGCAACTGCTCCGCCTCGATGCGGCGAGCCTCGGCCTCCTGGCGACGCTCTTCGGTGACGTCACGCCCTTGCTCGGCGTTCGTACGGGTATGTTCTGCCGTCACGCGCTGCTCCTCGGCATGTTCGCGGTTGGACTCCGGGGACCCGTCTTGGGGCCCGGCTCGGCGGTCGTCGGCAGTCATGATGCGATCGTGGCCCGAAACGCAACGGCGCGCCGTCCGCTATTGCACAGGTCGGTTCCCGCCCAATCCAACCAGATCCCTGGCGTGTTACCCCGAATTTACATCTCCGAAACTGCTCCGTAATTGCAGGTTGGCAGAATCGTGGTCTGATGATCGCGCCGCTGACACTGCCGAGGGATACCGGATTGGCCTCCTCCTCACCGCCCAGCGTCGAGCCCGCGCCCGTGACGCCCGTCAAGGTGCGGTCCGAGGCGCTCAACTTCTTCTACGGGAAGACGCGCGCCCTCGACGCAATTTCCCTCGACATTCGCACCAATCTGGTGACGGCGCTGATCGGACCATCCGGCTGCGGCAAGAGCACCTTCATCCGGACGCTCAACCGGATGAACGACATCGTCCCTGGCACACGCGTCGAGGGCAAGATCGAGATCGACGGGCAGAACATCTACGCGCCCGGCACGGACGTCGTGAGCCTCCGCCGGCGAGTGGGAATGGTGTTCCAGAAATCCAATCCCTTTCCCAAGTCGATCTTCGAGAACGTCGCCTACGGCCTGCGCCTGAACGGCATGGCGTCGAGCCGGCGGGACCTCGAAGGGCAGGTCGAAGCCAGTCTGCAGGCCGCGGCGCTGTGGACCGAGGTCAAGGATCGTTTACATGATTCCGCGCTGGCGCTCTCGGGCGGTCAGCAGCAACGACTCTGCATCGCGCGGGCGCTGGCGATCCGGCCCGAAGTGCTGCTGATGGACGAACCCGCGTCGGCGCTCGACCCGATCGCGACGCAGCGCATCGAGGAACTCATCTATGAGCTCAAGCGCGACTACACGATCGTCATCGTGACGCACAGCATGCAGCAGGCCGCGCGCGTGTCCGACGTGACGGCCTTCTTCTGGCTGGGCCGTCTGATCGAGGCGGGCCCGACGGCCGCGCTCTTCACGAATCCGCGCGAAAAGTTAACCGAGGACTACGTGACTGGTCGATTCGGCTGAGCGGCGTGCCATAGTTCGCGTATCTCTTGTTTTGGCCTTTGGCTTGTCTGTTTTGAGTTATCGAGTCTCTGCACACCATGGACCGTCACATCCCACACTTCCAGGAAGAGCTCGAACTCTTGAAAACGCGTCTGCTCGAGATGGGCGGACTCGCCGAGGACCGTGTCCGGTCGGCGGTGCGAGCGCTGGTCGACCGGGACTACGCCACGGTCGAGCGGGTGCTCGTCAGCGACGAGGCCATCAACCGCCTCCATATCGAGATCGACGACCGGTGCTTCAAACTTCTCGCACTGCACCAGCCGATGGCCGTTGACCTTCGAGCGATTGTGGCCGCGGAAAAGATCAACACCGACCTCGAACGCGTGGGTGATCTGGCGATCAATATCGCCGAGGCGGTGGGCCGCTACCTGCAACACCCGAGCGTCAAGGAGCTCATCGATATTCCCCGCATGGCCGTCATCGCCCAGGGCATGTTGCGTGACGCGCTCGACGCGTTCGTGCGCCGCGACACGGTCCTCGCCCAAGCCGTGCTCGATCGCGACGACGAACTGGACGCCCTGAAGACGCAGGTCTTCCGCGACCTGCTGAACCACATGCTGCGCGACCCGGCCACGATCGAGCCCGGCCTGGATCTCGTGCTCATTTCCCGCCATCTCGAGCGGATCGGCGACCACGCCACGAACGTCGCCGAGGACGTGATCTTCATGGTGTCCGCGAGAGACGTGCGGCATCATCAGGAAGAGCATCGGTAACGAGGTTCAGGGTTCCCGGTTCCGGGTTCCACCGATATTGCGGCGCCTCGCGACCGCGATGCCCTTCGGACTCGGCCCGCACGATCCCGTCCTGCGAGAGGATTGACCACATTCGCCCAGCGGTGTGCTCGCGCGCCGCGTTGAGAGCGCAGAACGTAGAACCGGGCACCGAACCCGGAACCTCGGAACCGCAGAACCCTGAACCTTTGTCATAATGCTGCGATGCCTGCACCGGCATTGTGCGTGTACTGTCGCGAGCGGCCGGTGGATCCTCAGTGGCCGCCCTTCTGCAGCAAGCGCTGCAAGATGGCGGACCTGGGGCGATGGTTGTCGGGGGAGTACCGAGTCCCCGTCACCCCAAGTTCGACCGACGCGGATGAGGACGACCCCGACGGTGCGGACGGGCAGCACTCGTAGTCCAGGGATGACGGCCGCGTGCCGTCGTGATGTATGGCCGACACTCTGACAATCACTGACAACCGCACCGGTAAGACGTACGAGATCGCCATCGAACAGGGGGCCATCAAGGCCATGGACCTCCGCCAGATTCGGGCGTCCGCCGATGACTTCGGACTGATGACCTACGATCCGGCCTTTCAGAACACGGCGTCCTGCCGCAGCCGCATCACGTTCATCGACGGGGATCAGGGCATCCTGGAGTATCGCGGTTACCCCATCGAACAGCTGGCCGAACGCAGCACGTTCCTGGACGTCGCCTATCTCCTGCTCAATGGCGAACTGCCGACCGGCGCCGAGCACGAGGTCTGGACGCAGCAGCTGGCCGCCCAGCCGCCACTGCCCGAAACGGCCAAGCACTTCCTGGACGGCTTCCAGCGCGACGCGCACTCGATGGGCGTGTTCCTCTCGCTCGTCGGGGGCCTCTCGACCTACTATCCCGACGCCAAGCACGTCGAGAACGTCGGCGATCGCCTCCGTCAGATCCGCCGCCTGATCGCGCAGGTCCCGATCGTGGGCGCGTGGGCGTACCGCCACCACGCGGGCCTGCCGCTCATCGCGCCGGACAACGACCTGACCTACACCGGCAACTTCCTGCAAATGCTCTTCCGCAAGGGCTCGAAGCCCTACAAACCGGACCCGGTGCTCGAGCGCGCGCTGGACGTGCTCTTCATCCTGCACGCCGACCACGAACAGAACTGCAGCACCAACGCGATGCGCGGCATCGGCAGCTCGCACGCCGACCCATACTCGGCGCTCGCGGGCGCGGCAGCGGCGCTCTATGGCCCGCTGCACGGCGGCGCGAACGAAGCCGTGCTCCGCATGCTCCAGGAGATCGGTTCGGTGAGCCACATCCCCGAATTCATCGCCAAGGTGAAGAAGGGCGAGGGCCGGTTGATGGGCTTCGGTCACCGCGTCTACAAGTCCTACGACCCCCGCGCGCGGATCGTCAAGAAGACGGCCGACGAGGTCTTCCAGGTCACCGGACGCAATCCGCTCCTCGACATCGCGCTCGAGCTCGAACGCATCGCGCTCGAGGATCAGTACTTCATCAGCCGGAAGCTGTACCCGAACGTCGACTTCTACTCGGGTCTCATCTACCAGGCGATGGGCTTCCCGGTGGAGATGTTCCCGGTGCTCTTCGCCATTCCGCGCACGGCCGGCTGGCTCGCGCAGTGGGATGAGCTGATGCGTGACACCGAGCAGAAGATCGCGCGGCCGCGGCAAATCTACATCGGTGCGGCAAAGCGCGACGTCGAGATCACCAAGGATGGCCGCTAGGACCGCGCGACTCGTGGCGGCGGTGCTCGTCACCGCCGCGCTCGCCGGGTGGTCCGCCCGTACGCCGGGCTCGCCAGTCGTCCTTCGCGCGCAGACGACACCAGCGCGGCCTCCCGCCACGGCGTCCTTCGACGGCGCGCGCGCCTTCGAACACCTCAAGGCGATGGTGGCGATTGGTCCGCGCCCGGCCGGATCGGCCGAGATTCGGCGGACGCGCGCGTACATCACCCGACAAATTGCGGCGCTCGGCCTCACCGTGCAGGAACAGCCGTTCGTGGCGCAAACGCCCGCGGGCGGCGTCGACATGGTCAACCTGATTGTGCGGCTCGCCGGACGCCGGCCCGACCGGCTCCTGTTCACCGGCCACTACGACACCAAGCCGCTCCGCGGCCAGCGATTCGTCGGCGCGAACGACGGAGGTTCGAGCGCCGCGTTTCTCATCGAGCTGGCTCGCGTGCTGGCGACGCGGACGCACGAGTACACCTACGAGCTCATCTGGCTCGACGGTGAGGAAGCCTTCTGCGCCGGATGGGATGAATGCGGACGGCCCGGCTCACCGGACAACACCTACGGCAGCCGCTACTTCGTCCAGGCCGCGAAGAAAGCCAACGCCGTCGCATCCATCAAGGGCATGGTGCTCGTCGACATGATCGGCGACGCCGACCTGCGTCTGCTCCGCGACACGAACTCGACCACGTGGATGACCGATGCCATCTGGCGCGCCGCGAAGGGGCTCGCGTACGGCCGCGTGTTCGCCGATCAGACGACGGCGATCGAAGACGATCACCTGGCGTTCATCGCCGCAGGCATCCCATCGGTCGATCTGATCGATCTGGACTACCCGTACTGGCACACGCCGGACGACACGCTCGACCACGTCAGCGCACGCAGTCTGCAGACGGTTGGCGACGTGCTCCTTGCCGCGCTGCCGGATTTGGAAAACGGACTCAAGCGATAAGTTCAGGGACCAGGGACCAGGGACCAGGG
>JBDTNQ010000008.1:0-71309 GCA_039933635.1 Acidobacteriota bacterium | reverse complement strand
TCGCAACGTCCCGATACCCAAATCCACACGCGCCGATGTCCCGATGAGATATCCCAATGTCGAGCGATCACCGATGAATTGCTCCGATGTCCCGCTTGCTCGACGCAATTACCCCGATGATCCGATCGTCCGATGATCCGATCATCTATAATCCGCCTTCGCATGTTTCACGTCGGCCTCAACCCGTACGGTCTGACGTACACCCTGGGGTTGCAGGGAATGGGCACCGCGCGCGTCAATCCGCGGGGCACCGGCCTGCAGGGCTTTCTCGCGACGGCTCGTCGCGTGGGGGCGCGGTGCGCGGAGCTGGACTGGCGCTGGCTCACGGGGATGGACGATGACGTCCTGCGGCGTCTTGGCGACGCGTGTCGCGCTGACGGCATGACCGTGATCCTCAGTGCCTGGTTGATGCAACGCGCCGGTGAAACCCTGGACACACCCCTCCGCGTGGCGTCGGCGCTCGGTGCCACGCTCCTGCGTTTGCATCTCACACCCGTGCTCGAAGGTGGTCGGGCACGCGCTGGAACCGCGTGGTCATCGATGGCGGCGCATGCACGGCAAACGATTCTGGCCGAGGCCCCGAAGCTCAAGGACGCTGGACTCGCCATGGGCCTCGAGAATCACCAGGACTTCGGCAGTGAGGAACTCCTCGCCATCGCGGGGGCGGCGGGAGATCATGTGGGCATCGTGATGGACACCGGTAATCCTTTTGCCGTGGGCGAGGATCCTGTCGCATTCGCGACGCGCACAGCCGCCCGCATCAAGCACGTGCATCTCAAGGACTACCGTGCCCAGTTCACCAACGAGGGCGTGCGCCTGGTGCGCTGCCCGATCGGCGACGGATGCGTGCCGCTGACGGACATCGCGGCGGTGCTGCAGGCGCGCGGCGTGTCCGTCACGGCCTCTCTCGAGCCGGCCGCGCTGGAGGCGCGCCATGTCAGGTTCTTCACCAACGCCTGGTGGGACGGCTATGGTCCGCGCGACGCGCGCGAGTTCGGTCAGGCTCTGGCGCGTCTGCGGGAACGGCGGCTCGATGACGATGCGGACTATCGGACGCCGTGGGAGCGCCGCGCGCCGGTCGCCGACCTCGTTGCGTATGAAACCGCTGATCTGGAACGCTCCGTACGGAACATGAGGTCTCTAGGATGGATGTGAACGTGCCTGCGGCGATCGACCGTGAGTACTCGCTCGAGGGCGAGGTGGCCTTCGTCACCGGATCGGGACGCGGCCTCGGACACGCCGTGGCGAGACGGTTGGCCGAACTGGGCGCCGCGGTCGTCGTGCACGATCGCAGCGTCGATGCGCCGGCCGAGTTCGGCGAGTTCGCGGACCTCGCGCAGGCAGCGTCGGACGTCGGTCGTTTCGGGCGGCGCACGCACGCGCTCGTGGGCGACATCGCCAACGAGGCCGTCGTCGAGCGCATGGTGCGCGAGGCCGAGGATGCCCTCGGGCCGATCACCCTTCTCGTCAACGCGGCCGGCGGCGATATCGCAGCGGCCGGCGGCAAGCCCCATCCGAACACAGCGCTCGGCATCAAGATGGAGGACGCGCGCGCGCTGATCGATCGCAATCTGATTGGCACGATGCTGATGTGCCGCACGGTGGTTCCCGGCATGATCGATCGCCGCAGCGGCGCCGTCGTGAACATCTCCTCGAGCGCGGGACACTTCGGCACCTCGCCGGAGGTGGTGTACTCCACGATTAAGGCCGCGATCGTGCATTACACGCGGTGTCTCGCGTTCGAGACGCGACCGCACAACGTCCGTGTCAACTGCGTGAGTCCAGGCGCGACCGCGACCGCGCGCTTCAAGGCCACGCGGCCAATCGATCCGGAGCTGCTCCACGACGAGGGGACGCTCCTCCGCTACGGCGCTCCGCGCGATCAGGCGAACACGGTGGCGTTTCTGTGTTCACCGGCAGCTCGGTTCATCCACGGGCAGTTCATTCGGGTGGATGGCGGACTGACGCTGTTCTAGCGGCCCGCGGGCGGCAGAGTGCAGACAGGAAGCCGAGCGGCATACAATCCACCGACATTTCGCGTTGGTTCGGAGGCGTCCGTGACACGATCGCCCGTCGCCATTCTTTGCCTGATCCTCGTTACCTTGTTCTCCGCGTTGCCGGCCGCCCAAACCGCGCCGTTGCGGATCTTCCTGCGCGGCGGTCCGAAAACCCACGGACCGGTGGGCAACGGCCTGCACGACGGCGAGGTGTGGGTACGCGAGTGGGTGCCGCTGTTGCAGTCGCGGGGCGCAACCGTCGAAGGCGCGATCCGCTTCCCCACCGGCGAAGAGCTGGCGCGCACCGATGTGCTCGTGATGTTTGCCGCCGATGCTGGCACCATTCTCGGCGCCGACCGCGCCAACCTCGAGGCCTTCCTCAAGCGGGGCGGCGGCATCGTGTGCCTGCACGACTGCGTCGTCACGTCTCAGGATCCGCAGTGGTTCAAGACGATCGTCGGCGGATCCTGGGAGAATCGCGTCGCGAAGTACTTCGAGGGCGAGAACACGTACTACTACGTCAGCCCGGAGCACCCCGTCGTCAAAGGCGCCGCGAACTTTACGCTCACCGACGAGGTCTACTGGGACCTCCACATGATGCCGAACGTCCAGGTACTCGCGTCATCGATGCAACCTGTGCGGCCCGCGGCAGGTGCCACGGCTGACGCGTCCATCCGCACGCTGATCCCGCAGATGTGGGCGTACGAACGCCAGGTCGACGGCGGAGTGCCATATCGGGCCTTCGTGTCACTGCTGGGACACCACTTCACGACGTTCTCGTCCCCGCACGTCCGGGCCGTCTTCCTGCGCGCCATCGCGTGGGCGGGAAAACGTGACGTGGACCTGCTGGCAACGCCGGACGAAGTTCGCGCCATCCGGTAGCTATCGCCGCCGCGCGTTCGCGAGCCCGCCCAATGTGGAAACGACTCACCGCTCATCCGGTGCTCGCCATCCTCGGCACGATCGGCATCATGGCGGGCGTCCTGCTCGCCATGGGCCGCGTCCCCATCTGCAAGTGCGGCTACGTGCGCCTGTGGCACGGCGTCGTCTTCAGCTCGGAGAACTCGCAACACCTCACCGACTGGTACACCTTCACCCACGTCGTCCACGGTCTGCTCTTCTACGCCCTGCTCCGGCTCGTGGGACGCCGGTGGCCCATCACCACTCGGCTGCTTCTCGCGACCGCCATCGAAGCCTCGTGGGAAATCCTCGAGAACACGCCCTTCATCATCAACCGCTACCGCGCCGTCACCATCTCGCTCGACTACTTTGGCGACAGCGTCATCAACTCGATATCGGACGTGCTGGCGATGCTGCTCGGCTTCTATCTGGCCCGCCGCCTGCCGGTTGTCGCCAGCATCGTGCTCGTGATCGCAGTGGAGGGTCTGCTGGCGTGGGTGATCCGCGACAACCTCACCATCAACATCCTCATGCTGATTCATCCAATCGACGCAGTGAGGGTTTGGCAGGCCGGCGGCTAGGGGGCGTACCTCGGACCCTCAGGTCCAGCGCCCCGCGGAGCGACTGGGCGAGGTCATCGGCCCGTCGTCAACGTCTTTTCCATCGCCACGAAGTGGCACGGCTGAAGGACCGGGCGATGGACGTAGGGTTCGGTGCCCGTGACGCCGTAGCCGAGACGCTCGTATCGGCGAAGAAGATCGGTGCGCAGGTTCACGACCTTGATGGTCATCACACGACAGCCCGCATCACGAGCCGCCGACTCGGAAGCCTCGATCAGCGCGCGACCGAGACCGCGCTTCTGTGCCTCAGGCGAGACGGCCAGCATCCCGAAGTAGCCGCGGCCGCCGGCAGCCGACGTGAACACGCAGGCGACAACGCCGCCAGACAGATCGTCCTGGTCGACGACCAGAAAGACTCCCTCGGTCATGAGGCTTCTGACGTCCGCCGCGTTCGTACGGTCACCCGCGACGAAGAACGCCTCCACTTCGTAGGCGAGGTTGACCAGCGCCGCAATGGACTCGGCATCGATGAGCGTGGCAGTGCGGACGGTCACGTTTCTACAGTAGCGCGGGCCATAGCCTGGGCACTACCGCCCAGCCGGACCGGGAGCCGCCGGCGTCTCATCGTCGAGCGCGCGGGTGGCGGACGAATACGCCCGAACGCCGCGCGGATCCCATCGATCGGGACCGCCAAGGACGCGCGTGACCGAGTAGGCCGCCGCGGCTGAGGTGGTCAGCGGGTGCGCCCACACAGCCCGTCCCGCCGGTGAGGCGCCGTCTCCCTCACTCGCGAACTCCTCATATCGTGTCGTTCTCTCGCGCTCCGGACTGTCCCAGTTGTGCCAGCCTTCGGGACGGACGACGCCGGACATCCGCGTGTGCAGCCAGGTGACCCGTGCGAAGCCCCGCCAGGGCCGGCCGAGATAGGTCCGCACGTCGGGGCTGGCGCCGGTGATGCGACTGTTGTCGAACACGAACCCGAATGGGCTTTCGGGAGGCGTCGATGCCGCGGTGATGTAGCCGTCGCGCCAGGCATGCAGGCGGCATCGCTCGAAGAACGACGTCGCGCCGCCAAAGATGAAGTCCACGTGCCCCGCAATGAGCGTGTCCTCGAAGTACTGACGGCCGCGATCGACGAAGAGGGTGTCCTGCCACCCAAGCAGTCGCGAGTTGCGCACGACAAGGCGGTCGCCGTCGACGCGGAGTGCGAGGGCCTGCGATCCGGGACCAGACCCGTTCTCGATCGTCAGGTTCTCGATCGCGAAGTCGTCCGCGTCGATCGTGACGGTTGGGGTGCGGTACGTGCCGATGGGTCGATTGTCCGGCCCGATGTCCGAGGCCTTCGCGTTGAACGTAATCGTTGTCTGCAACGGATCGGCGCCAACCAGCGACACGAACCGCTTCTCGCGTTGCGCGTAGATGCGCTCCCGATACGTGCCCGGCAGCACGAGGATCACCCACCGCCGATCGGCGGTCGTCGTCTGCGGGAGTGCGTCGATGGCCTCCTGCACAGTCTTGTAGGTGGCGGGCCCGCTCGGAGAGACGATCGCGTCAGGCGGGTGTTCGATCGCGACAGCCGACGCAGGTCGCGGGTCTTTCAAGATGACGCCCGCGAGTTGCGGAACGATCCCGGCAAGATCCTCCGCAACGAGTCGACCGAACAGCAGGCTGCCGGCCCCGTTCAGGTGCGTTGTGTCGACCGTTCCGTCCGCCTGTCTCGCACTGAACGATTCAAGCCGTCTTTGGCCCAGGCGCTCCGCGATCACGCTGCTGCGCGCAAACAGATCAATCAACGGCACGTGGTTCTCCGCAGCCACACGCCGCGCGGCCTGAACGTAGGCCGTCTGGGTCGACCGCACACGGGACGAACCCGGCTCGAACAGGCGCCGGACGAGGGAGGTCACGACAATTGGCGTCGCGCCCTGCGCACGGACCTCGTCAACGTAGCGTTGCAGATTGGCCGCGTACGTCGTCGAGGGGTCCGTCTCGCGCTCCGGTCCCTTACCCGGCTCGTCGTTGTGCCCAAACTGAATCAGATAGTAGTCGCCGCGCATCGCGAGGGCCGCCTGCCAACGCCCCTCATCGATGTAGCTCTTCGAACTGCGCCCATTCGCCGCCGTGTTCAGGACGATCACGCCGGCCCGCACCATCTGCTTGAAGCCGAGCCCCCAGCCGGAGTCGTCTGTGACCGTGGAATCGCCAACCAGGACAATGCGCGTCGGGTGCGGCGCCACTTGCGCCAGCGACGCGCCGCTCGACAACGCGACGCACGCGATCAAAAGGGCCGCGCGCTTCAGCACTAGTCCAACTTCACCGGCTCCAGCTTCGGCGCCAGCAGGTGAATCACGAGTAGGGCAAAAAGATACATGCCACCGGCCATGATGAACACGGGCAGGTAACTGCCTGAGGTATCGAGAATGTAGCCGGTGACCTTCGAGATCAGCATGCCGCCGATGGCGCCCCACATGCCGCCGAAACCCACGACCGATCCGACCGCGGATTTTGGAAACGTGTCCGACGTGAGCGTGAAGAGGTTCGCCGACCAGCCCTGATGGGCCGCGGCGGCAAGTCCGACGAGCGCGACCGCCACCCACAGGTTCTGGACGCTCGACGCAAACACGATCGGCGTCACGAGGAGCGCCATTGTCAACATCGCGGTCTTGCGCGCGGCGTTGACGGTCCAACCGCGGCCAATGAGCCACGAGGAGAACCACCCGCCGCCGATGCTCCCGACATCGGCGAGCAGATAGATCGCGACGAGCGGTGGTCCCATCTGTGTGAGGTTCACCCCGTAGTTACGATTGAGGAAGTCCGGAATCCAGAAGAGATACAGCCACCAGACCGGGTCGGTGAGGAACTTACCCGCCGCAAACGCCCATGCCTGGCGATGGGGCACGACCTTGCGCCACGGCATCGGCCGCGACAACTCCTCGTGGCCGTCCGTGATGTAGGCGCGCTCCGCGGTGGAGAGCCGTGGATGACTGGCGGCGGGCGCATAGATCACCAGCCACAAGGCCAGCCACACGAACCCGATGACGCCCGTGATGATGAAGGCCCAGTACCAACCGTAGGTGACCGTGATGTACGGGACCACGAGCGGCGTGAGGAGCGCGCCGATGTTCGTGCCCGAATTGAAGATACCCGTCGCGAACGCGCGCTCACTGCGTGGAAACCACTCGGCCACGGTCTTGATCGATGCCGGAAAATTGCCGGCCTCTCCCAGGCCCAGCAGGAGGCGCATCGCGGCGAATCCGATGACCGACGTCGAGAACCCGGCGCCGAAGAAGGCCACGATCGGCGCCAGGCCAGCACCGACCGCGGGCGCTTCCGCATGGCCGATCGCGGCCACACTCCAGATGATGATCGCCACGGTAAACCCGCGCTTGGTGCCCAGCCAGTCAATGACGCGTCCCGCAAACACGAACCCAACGGCGTACGCCAGCTGAAACGCGAAGATGATGTTGGCGTAGTCGGTCTCCGTCCACGCGAACTCGTGTTGCAGCGTCGGCTTGAGGATGCCGATGACCTGCCGATCGACGTAGTTGACCGTCGACGCAAGGAACAGCAGCCCGCAGATGACCCAGCGGAAATAGCCCGTGCGGGATGGCGCGTGCGACAACTCCATCGTGCATGTCCTCCGCCCAGTCGCGTGCGCCTCCGCGCGCCTGGACCTGGTTCAACTGCGTTGAGAAACCCACGCATTCTCGCATAGAACACGCAACTGCCCTGAACCGTCCGGTCCACGGCGCACGAAGCGGTCGGACACCCGACGCGTCAGATTGTGGGATTGCGGCGATGGATGGCGAACTCGCGGTGGCGGAGGACTTCGGCCGCGACCGGCCGGCCGGACGCGACGGCCAGAACCGCGGCGAACAACCGCTCCGCGGCGCCCTCCAGCGTTTCCGTGTCCTGGATGACACCGCTCACATCGAGATCGATGTTGTCAGCCATCTGCTGCGCGGTGCGTGCGTTGCCGGTAATCTTCATCACCGGCGCGATCGGATTGCCGGTCGGTGTGCCAAGACCGGTCGTGAAGACCACGACCTGTGCGCCGCCCCCGACCATGCCCGTGACCGACTCGACGTCGAGCCCAGGCGTGTCCATCACCGTCAGGCCCGGCTTCGAGACCCGTCCCGCATACGGCACGACGTCGACGAGCGGCGTGCGCTCACCGCCCTTGTGCGTGGCGCCGAGGGACTTTTCCTCGATCGTCGTGAGCCCGCCTCGGATGTTGCCGGGCGACGGCTGCGTGCCGCGGATGTCCAGACCCAGGGCCATGGTCTCCGCTTCGACCCGGTTGATGACGCGCAGCAACTTTTGCCCCACGTCGGGACGCGACGCGCGCGCCGCCAGCAGATGTTCAGCGCCCATGATCTCCGCGATCTCTCCGAGGACCGCCGCGCCTCCGAGATCGACGAGACGATCCGCCGCGCGCCCAAGAGCCGGATTCGACGCGAGACCCGACGTGTAGTCGGACCCGCCGCACTTCAGTGACAGGACGAGTTGGCTGATGTCGCACCACTCGCGCGAGACGCCCCGTAGTTCGTCCGCCAGCCTCGCCGCGATCTCGCGCCCGCGGGCGATGGTGCGAACGGTCCCGCCGATCTCCTGAATCGCAATGATCTCCGCCGGCTTGCCGGAGTCGCGCGCGGCTTCGGCGAGCATCTGCGCGATCACCTGTTCGCAGCCCAGGGCTACGACCAGCACCGCTCCGACGTTCGGATGACGGCAATACGCCGCGAGCGTTTCGTGCGTGAGTCGCATGTCCGGACCGAGCTGTCCGCAACCGGCCAGGTGCGGCAGGGCCACGACGGCATCTGGCGCGACTTCCGTGATGCGCTCGCAGACGACGGACGAACAGACGACCGTCGGCACGACCAGCACGTAATTACGCGTGCCGGCCCGGCCATCCGGTCTCTTGTAGCCGAAGAAACCGGGGCGGTCGGTCATCCCTGCGGATTTGCGGGGACGAGCGCGTCGGGCTCGGCGAGCCGCGCGAGGCCATCACCAACCAGATCGCCCCGCCCCCGATCGCTCGTGACGTTGTGGACGTGAACGTGCGCACCCGCGGGAATGTCACGCGACGCGGTCCCGATGCGGCTGCCGTACTTCACGATCGAGCCCCCAGCCGGAATGGCGGTCAGGGCGAACTTGTGGCCGGGCACGATGGCCTCCGATACGACGATATGGTGGCCCATGAGCTCGACGTCTCGGCCGGCCACGAGCAGCTCGAGCGCCGTCGCGACGTTGTCGCGGTCACTGATGACCAGCGCCGCCTTCATTGGTTCACGCCACTCGCGAGGAAGCCGCCGTCGACGGCCAGAATCTGCCCGGTCACGAAGGCCGAAGCCTCCGAGGCCAGGAACACCGCGGCGCCGACCAGTTCCTCGAACTGGCCGAAACGGCCCATCGGGGTGCGGATCAGGAACTCCTGTCCGCGCGGCGACTCGAGCAGCGCGCGGTTGAGGTCCGTCTTGAACAGGCCGGGCGCGATGGCGTTGACGTTGACGCCGTGCTTCGCCCACTCCACCGCCAGCGCCTTGGTCAGGCCCATGACGCCGGCCTTGCTCGCCGTGTACGCCGCGACCTCGAACAGACCCACGAAGGACGAGAGCGACGCGATCGTGATGATGCGCCCGCGCCCGCTGGCGATCATCGGCGCGGCGAACACCCGGCACGTGCGGAACACGCCGTTGAGATTCGTGTCGATGATCCGTGCCCACTCCTCGTCCGTCTGCTTCATGCTGGCCACACGCTGCGTGCGTCCGGCCGCGGCGATCAGGATATCCACGCCACCCAGTGTTGAGACGCAGGTGTCACGAAGGCGCTCGAGCGACGCCAGGTCCTCCACGTCGCAGGCCATCGGAAGCGATCGGCGGCCGCGCTTCTCGATCTCGCTGGCAACCTCCCTGACCAGATCTTCCCGCCGTCCCGTGGCCACGACATCGGCGCCGGCGTCGGCGAGCCCCAGGGCCAAGGCCCGTCCAATCCCGCTTGTGCCACCAACGACGACCGCGACGCGGCCAGACAAATCAAACAACGAACGCTTCAATGAGAACTCCGGGGACGGCCTGGCGCCGGCGACAGGGGATCGGGCGGCGGCGCGTCGACTGCGGGCGCGCCGGCCTGGGGCGGACCTTGATCTTCCTCGCGCGCCTGATGCGCGCTGGCCTGCAACAGGTGCGCGTGCATGAGGCGCCTCGCTTCTTCCGGATCGCGCGCCCGAATCGCCTGGAAGATCCGACGATGCATTTCAGCCGCGTCCCGCAGATCGGTCTCCGCCGCATGAATCGCAGTAACCCGACGCCGCTCGTAGTACAACGCCGATACCATCTCCACGAGCGTCGCGATGATCTGGTTGCCCGATGCGGTCGCCGCCGTGCGATGGAACGTGATGTCGTGAACCAGGAACTTCAGCGGATCGCCCATCGAGGCAAAGAGGTTCGCGACCTCCTCGGCCATCGACGCAAGTTGCTCGGGCGTCGCGCGCTCGGCGGCAAGCCCCACAGCGCCCACTTCGAGCGTGCGTCGCGCCTCGTACATGTCCTCGCGCGTGAACCCGTGGAGCGCCGCCAGAAAGCTCAGCGGCTCGCTCCCGAGCATCGGCGGGCCGTCCGGAATGTAGGTGCCCGATCCGTGCCGCGACTGCACGACGCCCATCGCCGCAAGCGCGCGCAGTCCCGCCCGCACCGTGGGACGGCTGACCCCAATCTGTCGGGCGAGATCACGCTCGGCAGGCAGCCGATCCCCGGGGTGCAGGGAGCCCGTGTCGATGAGGGCTCGCACGTGGGTGACCACGTGCTGGGTTCCCCCCTCTGGGATCCGATGCTGCTTGCGGGGTTCCGGGACCGCGTCGATCTTCGTCATGCCTTCCTGAATTATAGGCCAGCCGCACACTGCTACTTCGTGACGCGTTCGTTCCGGAGGATCCCGTTCACGCGCACATTGATGATTTCGAGGGATCGAACCGCTTCGATGCGGTCCCCCTCCCGCACGCCGTCGAACGTGCAGTCCTCCACGCGCAGCCGGGTGATCGGCGCGTGCGGATACCCGCGCAGCAGCAGCCCGTATCGGCTCTGGCGGCTCGTGACCCGGCGCACGTCGACGTCCCGCAAGGTCGGCGGAAACCGTCCACTGTCCCCCTCTTCGTAGAAGAAGTCCGCCACGACGATGGCCTCGGCGACCTGACCGACGGTGATGTCGCGCATGTAAACCTGCTCGATGACCCCACCGCGCACCGAGTTCGTCTTGAATCGCAGCACCCGATCCAGCCGTGGGCTGTCCATACGGCACCGCTCTGCGAAGATCCGGCGCGCCCCACCTGACACCTCGCTGCCGATCACGACACCGCCGTGCCCGTCCTTCATGACGCAGTCCCGGATGACCACGTCCTGCACCGGAGTGTGCAATCGCCGACCGTCGTCGTTGCGGCCGGACTTCAACGCGATGCAATCGTCGCCTGTGTCGAATGTGCAGCGTTCGATCAGCACGTCACGCGACGACTCGGGATTGCAGCCGTCGTTGTTGGGCCCGTGGCTGCTGACCGTCACGCCACGCACCGTCACGTTCGACGACAGCACCGGGTGAATCTCCCACATCGGCGAGTTCACGATCGTGATGCCCTCGATGAGCACGTTACGGCACTTGTAGGGCTGGACGAAGTTCGGGCGCATGTACCCGCCTTCGCCAAAGACGCGCTCGCGCGGCGGGACGCCCTTGGCCGCCATCTCCAGCAGGCGCGCCCGGGCAGCGGTTTGATTCGGCCCCGATCCACCGCCCTTCCACGGCCACCAGACGTCCGCGCTCGCCTGGCCGTCAAGGGTGCCCTGTCCCGTCACGGCGATGTTGGACTTGCCGTACGCGTAGATGAACGGCGAGTAGTTCATGAGTTCCACGCCTTCGAAGCGCGTGAGCACGTGTGGCAGATACGCGCGCGGGTCCTGCACGAACGCGAGCGTCGAGCCCGCGTCGAGGTGCAGATTGACCCCGCTCAGCAAGTGCAACGGCCCGGTGAGAAATCGGCCGGCCGGCACGCGCACGCGGCCGCCACCGGCGCGCGCACAGGCATCGATGGCCGACCGGATGGCCGCCGTCGAGTCGCCGACATCGGCCGCCCTGGCCCCGTACCGCGTGATGTTGAACTCGCGGTTCGGGAAGGTTGGGACTTTGATCCGCGCGACAATCGCCGCCGCCTGCGCCCAGCCGGCCTCCCCGCGCGCCAGCCCCTCCAACGGTGCCAGGGCCGCGCCGCCAAGGGTCAGCGCGGCCGTACGCATGAACGCGCGTCGCGACAAATGCGGCATCGGCACGGTATATCACGACCGATGGCGCGGAACGCCTTCACCCTTGCCGTCCAGGCCGCGCGTTCGCAGCGGCGGACCTGTCGTGTAGCATGTGTCGCGGAATCCTGCGTGACCCTTGACGGCAGCCGCTCTACGACGATCGTTCGCGGCGCCCCGCGCGCCCTGGGACGGACCAACTGGATCGAACCGGCCACGACCCCGTTGCGCGTGCTGCAGTGCGGCCGCATCCGGACCGATGCGCACATGCCGCCGGTCCACGTCGAACCAGGCGAGTTCGAGACGGCATTGGTCTGCCTCGACGGCGCGGGGTGGGTTCGCGTGGGGACTGAACGCTTTCGCGTCGAGCGCTATGACACGATCTACGTCCCACGCGACACGCACTTCATGGTCTGGAGCGCCACAGGCATGGTCGACATCATCGAAGCCCGCGCGCCAGTCGAGGAGCGTCACCCATTGCAGTACGTCTCGTATGCCGATCAACAAGCGGAATCATCGGTACAACACCCGGGCGCCGACCCGCGGTCATGCGTGATGCTGGGCGACCACGCAGCCGCCGGGCGGGTCAGCGTCGGCGTGATTGCCGGTGATGCCCGAGACGCCGGCGCCTGGCCGCTGGTCCCTGACCTACCCGGCGCGGAAGTCGCGTGCTGCTACGCGCGCGTGCCAACGAGTGGCCAGCCGATGCCCGTGGAATGGACCGACGGAGCGACATCGCATCTCTCGCACGTGCACGAGGGCGATCTGGTCGTCGGGCCCCATCGCTGGCACGTCGACGCGCGTATGTCGAGCGGGACGTTGGCCGTCTTATGGATGCTCGCGGCGGAGCGGGAGGTCATTGGCGACCGTTTTCGCCTGCCGGCGCACAGTTATTCGAGGAGTCGGATCGTCCCATGACATCAACCATACGCAGCCAGATAGCCGCCGGCCTCTCGGACGCCGGCGTCGTCGCCGTCATCCGCATTGCCGATCCCTCGAAGCTGGGCGACGTCGTCGGGGCGCTCGTCGACGGCGGCGTGCGCGCGCTGGAGGTCACGATGACCGTGACGGGCGCCGTCGAACTCATCCGCCGCACAGCGCCAACACTCCCGACTGGTTTCCTGCTCGGCGCGGGCACGGTGACCGACGCGGAGACGGTCGCGCGCGTCGTGGATGCCGGTGCCACGTTCATCGTGAGTCCCGTCTATCGTCGGAGCGTCGTCGAAGCGGCACAGGCGCTCGACGTGGCATCGCTGCCAGGCTGTTTCTCGCCCACCGAGATTCTCGAGGCCTGGGAAGCCGGCGCGGATATCGTGAAGGTCTTCCCCGCCACCGCGCTCGGTCCTGGATACCTGAAGGACCTCCGCGGGCCGATGCCGCACGTGAAGCTGATGCCGACGGGCGGCGTCACGCTCGACAACGCCGGCGACTGGATCAACGCCGGTGCCGTGGCCGTCGGCGTCGGCACGTCGCTGCTGGACGCCGCGGCCATTGCGGCCAACAACTTCTCCGCCATCGCGGACAACGCGCGCCGGATTGTCGCCAACGTCCGCCGCGCTCGAGGACACGCCTGATGCCCAAGGTCGTCACGTTCGGCGAAATCATGCTGCGACTCAGCCCGCCCAACCTCGAGCGCTTTCTCCAGTCGCCGCTCTTCGTCGCCACGTTTGGCGGAGGCGAGGCCAACGTGGCGGTCAGCCTCGCGCAGTTCGGCCTCGAGAGCTGGTACGTGACCAGACTGCCGGCCCACGCCATTGGCGACGCGGCGGTCCGCGCGTTGCGTGCCGAGGGCGTGCGTACCGACGCCATCGTCCGCGGCGGCGATCGGGTCGGCATCTATTACGCCGAGGGCGGCGCCAGTCAGCGCGGCTCGGTCGTGATCTACGACCGCGCGCAATCGGCCATCACAGGACTCGATGCCGGTGCCGTCAACTGGGCCGCCCTCTTTCGAGATGCTGCGTGGTTTCACGTCACGGGCATTTCACCGGCCCTTGGCCCGACCGCTGCCGAGACGACGCGCGCCGCTGTGCAGGCCGCAAAGGCCGCCGGGGCACGCGTCAGCATCGATCTGAACTATCGGAAGAAGCTCTGGACGCCGTCACAGGCCCAAGCGGCGATGCGCCCGCTCGTCGCGGGCATCGATACCGTCATCGCCAACGAGGAAGACCTGCAGAACGTGCTGGGCGTCCGCGTCGAAGGCGCGGACGTGACCACGGCGCACCTGGATCTCGCGGCGTACCAGCAGGCGGCGCGAACGGTGGCGCGCGATTTCGACGTGCGGCTGGTGGCGATCACCCTGCGTGAGAGCATGTCGGCCAGCGACAACGGCTGGAGCGCGGTCCTGTGGGACGAATCCGAGCAGCGCTTCCACCACAGCCAGCGCTACGACCTGCGGGTCATCGATCGTATCGGCGGCGGCGACAGCTTCGCGGCCGGCCTCATCTACGGCCTCACGACCGGCCGCTCCGCGGAAGAGGCTCTCCGTTTCGCGGTCGCCGCCAGCGCGCTCAAGCACTCGATTCCGGGCGACTTCAATCGCGTCACCGTGGACGAAGTCGATCGGCTCGCGGGCGGCGATGGATCGGGACGCGTGCAGCGCTAGGCCCATTTACCGCGGAGGCCGCAAGGCGCCTGGCAGGCTACCAATCCCACAACGTGCCGTCGAGCCGCCGAGTGACAGGCAGGTACGCGCGGTCGTACGGAAACTTGGCGGCGAGGGTCTCATCGAAGCCCACGCCGTGACCAGGCTCATCGCCCGGGTGCATGTAGCCGTCGCGATACCTGTAACTGTGCGGAAAGACTTCGTCGGTGAGCGCGTTGTGTGGCATCCACTCCTGCACGCCGAGGTTCGGAATCGCCAGATCGAAATGCAGCGCAGCGCCCATGGTGATCGGTGACAGGTCCGTGGCACCGTGGCAGCCCATCTGCACGTGGTGCATCGCCGCGAACGCGGCAATCTTCAGCATTGGCGTCACGCCGCCGCCGTGCGTGACCGTCATTCGCAGGTAGTCGATCAATTGCTCGGCAATCAGCGTTCGCGCATCCCACACGGTATTGAACACCTCGCCGACGGCAATCGGCGTCGTCGTGTGCTGCCGAATCGTGCGAAAGCCTTCCTGGAGCTCGGCCGGCGTCGGGTCCTCGAGCCAGAACAGATGTGAGGGCTCCAGCGCCTTGCCGAGGCGCGCCGCCTGAATCGGGGTCAGCCGATGATGCGCATCGTGCAGCAGGTGTACGTCGGATCCGAATCGGACGCGCAGCGTCTCGAAGAGCGCAGGCACGTGCGCGAGGTACGTCTCGGTCGACCACGCGTACTCGTGCGGCAACCCCTTCTCCGCGGGCTCGTACGGGCGTCCATCCTTCGGCACACCGTAGGTGTCCGGGACACCCAGCACACCGGATTGCGCGCGGACGGCAAGAAACTTCTCATCGAGATGCCGGGCAACCGCGTCCACGGTTTCCTCGATGTCGCGGCCGTTGGCGTGCCCATACACCATCACGCCGTCCCGGCTCCTGCCGCCGAGCAGGTTATAGAGCGGGGTGTTCAGCGCCTTCGCCTTGATGTCCCACAGCGCCACGTCGACCGCGCCGATCGCCGTCATCGTCACGGGGCCCTTGCGCCAGTACGCGCCGCGATAGAGGTACTGCCAGATGTCCTCGGTCTGGAACGAATCGCGGCCAATGAGACACGGCAGCACGTGGTCACGCAGGTAGCTCGCCACCGCCAGTTCGCGACCATTGAGCGTCGCGTCACCGAGACCCACGAGGCCGTCGTCGGTGATGATCTTCAGGGTCACGAAATTGCGACCGGGGCAGCAGACGACGACCTTCGCATCGACAATCTTCATGGAGGCGCCCACAGACACTCGTCGGCCGCCGACGATTCGTCGGGCCGGCGGGCAGTATAGAGGAGTTGTGAGAAGCGCCGCTGCTCAGTCGAACGAGATCGGGGACATCGCGAGGTCGAGCAGCGCTTCGACCGCCCGTTCGGCATCCTCGGTTTCGAGGACGTACTTGAAGCCGGTCAGCACGTGATCCATGCCGTCACGCAGGCCCACGGCGCGGGCGTACACGGTCTCCGCTCGAATGCCCACGACCATGCCCTCCGGGCCGACGAACCTGAAGTCGTGGCGGCTGCCTACGGCGAAAGCAATCGGACTCTCCACCGCGAACCCGCCGAACCCGAGGTCGTGCACGGTCATGCGCAGATTGCCCTTGGCCAGACGGCCGTTCAGGATAGCCTCGACCTCGAGCCGCGGCGCCGAACGCCGCGACTGTGGTCGCCCCGAAAGGCTCGTGTCGGTCCAGGCCGGGAGCGGTCTCATGTCCGGGACAAAGGCAAGCGATGTGCCAGGCCCAATTGGCAGGGTAGGCTCAAACTTGTCGGCCGAGGGGGTCAGACACTCCGACAGGATTGAGCGTCTCGCCCAGATCTGTGGGCGGACGGCCGACACGAAGGGTCTATTTGCGCTTCCACCGGGTGCCCGAGGCGCTGTCCTCCAGCACGATGCCGCGGGCATCCAGTTCCTGCCGGATGTCATCGGCCCGTGCGAACTGGCGCGCCTGTCGGGCCTGGCGACGCTCATCGATGAGCCGCTCGATGTCCTCGACGGGCACCGGCGGCGTCGCGTCCTCCGCCTGCCGCAGGGACAGCACGCCAAGAATGCGGTCGAATCCGGCGAACGTTTCACGGATCTGCGCAGCATCCGCCGCGCCGACCTCCCGTCGATCCATCGCCGCGTGCATTTCACGCACGACGTCGAAGATCACGCCGAGGGCCGTCGGCACGTTGAGGTCGTCCGTCACGAGCCCGGCGACATCCGCGCGCGCGCGGGCCAGCCGTTTGCCAATCTCTGGATGCGCCTCGCCGCCGGTGATGCCGTCGACACGCACCAGAAAGTCCGCGAGCCGCGTGACCGACGCCTCGGCCTGGTCGAGCACGTCCCAATTGAACGTGAGCTGTTTGCGGTAGTGGACGGAGATCAGCAGATACCGCAGGGCCGACGCGCGGTAGCCTTTGTCCAGAATGTCGCGCACCGTGAAGACGTTGCCCAGCGACTTCGACATCTTCTCGTTGTCGAAGTTCAAGAATTCCACGTGCACCCAGAAGCGCACGAACGGACGCCCCGTCGCGCCGACGGCCTGCGCGATTTCGTTTTCATGGTGCGGAAAGATCAGATCGATCCCGCCGCCGTGAATGTCAATCGGCGGCTCACCGAGCAGCCGGAGCGCCATCGCCGAGCACTCGAGATGCCAGCCTGGCCGGCCCGGCCCCAGGCCGAAATCCCAGGTCGGCTCGCCGGGTTTCGCGCCCTTCCACAGCACGAAATCCCGCGCATCCTGTTTCGCGTACGAGTCGTCCGAATCCACGCGCGCGCCAGTCTGAATTTCCTGCCGGTCGAGCCGCGCCAGCGCGCCGTACTCGGGCAGCGACGCAATGCGGTAGTAGATCGAGCCTTCCGATCGGTACGTGTGTCCTCGCGCTTCGAGCTGCTTGACCATGTCGGCCATGGCCTGCATGTTCGCCTCGTCGGTGGCGCGCGGCGTTTCCTCGACGGGTTCCAGGCCCATCGCCGCCGCGTCCTCACGAAAGGCCGCGATATAGCGGTCCGTGTACTCGCGCAGTGGCACACCCGCGGCCGTCGACGCGTTGATCGTCTTGTCGTCCACGTCCGTGAAATTCGTCACCTGCCGGACGGCAAACCCTTCCTGGTATTTCAGCGTCCGTCGTAGCACGTCCAGACAGACGAACGTCCGGAAGTTACCGATGTGCCCACGCGCGTACACCGTCAGGCCACAGTTGTACATGCGGACGGTCCGGCCATCGGCCGGCACGAACGTCTCCTCGGTTCGCGACAGGGTGTTGTACAGACGCATGGTTCAGGACCGGAGATGCTGCACGGTTTGATGCCGCGCCCCGGCGCGCAAGGTTGCCTCGACGCCCGACGGGCCGCCCACGAACGTGCACTCGATGGTCTCGGCCCCGGGCGCGACGAGCGCCGCCGCGCTCGTGACCTCGCGCTCGAAGCGGGCCGCGTCGACCGCCGCAGCACCGCACAGTTCGAGAAAACGTGACGCGACCGCACCGGCGAGCGCCGGAAACAGGCCATCGGCCGGCACCCGGAGCGTGAAGGTCGACGATGACATCGCGGGCGATTCTATCAGGCTCGTCAGACAGCCATCTGGGCAAAGAGGGCCTCGGCCTCGGCGCAATCGAGCGCGATCTGCGCCTGCAGGGCCGGGAGCCCGTCGAACTTCAGCTCCGGGCGCAGGTACTTCACGAAGGCCACGCGGAGGCGCTTGCCGTAGAGATCGTGCGCGCCGTCGAGAATGAAGGTCTCGACGGTGAACTGCCCGTCGCCAATCGTCGGCCGCACGCCCACGCTCGTGACCGCGCGATGCCACGTGTCGCCGAGCGCCACCATCGAGGCATAGATGCCATGGGCCGGCAGGAGCTCATTCGAGGTGCGCAGGTTCGCCGTCGGATAGCCGAGGTCGCGCCCGCGCCCGGCGCCGTGCACGACCTCACCGTCCACGAAATACTGGTGCCCCAGCAACGCCCCGGCCTCGTCCACGCGTCCCTCGGCCACGAGGTGCCTGACTCGGGTGCTCGACACCACGAAGTCCTTGTAGCGGACCGGATCGATCTTCTCGCACCGGAATCCGCGATCCTCGCCAAGCGCGCGCAACAACGTGAACGTGCCGGATCGATCGCGGCCGAACAGAAAGTTCGCGCCGACCCACACCTCCGCGGCGCGCAGCCAGTCGATGATGACGGTTTCGACGAACAGCTCGGGCTCCCATCGCGAGAGCTCCAGGTTGAACCGTACCACCGCCACGGCATCGAGCCCGGCCCGCTCGAACGCCTCGATCTTTTGGTCGAGCGTCATGAGGAGCGGCGGCGCCTTGTCCGGCCTGAGCACGCGTGGCGGATGCGGATCGAACACCATCGCGACCGACGTGCCGGCTCGCTCCCGCGCCTGACGCCGCACACCGTCGATGAGCTGCTGGTGACCACGGTGCAACCCGTCGAAGTTGCCCAGCGCCACCACCGGATACGCCCACCTCGGCCGCGGCGCATCAGGGAAATACACGACCTGCATGCTCAGAGGCTATCCCATCTCGCGAGAGCCGCCGCGGCGGGCCGGCCGCGGCCAATCACGCGCCGATCTCGAGCGTCAGGCCGTCATAGGCCAGCGTGAATCCCGCTGGCAACGCCGCGCACGTCTCCGCATGTCCCAGGTCGTGCGCGATGTGCGTGAAGTAGGTCGACGCCGCGCCGATCTGCCGCGCGGCGTCGATCGCCTCGGCCACCGTGAAGTGTGTCGGGTGCGGCGTGTGCCTGAGCGCGTCGAGCACCAGCGTCCGGACGCCCTGGAGCATGGCCAGAGACGCGGCAGGAATGCCGTTGCAGTCGGTCACATAGGCAAACGTTCCGATGCGAAAGCCCAGCACCTGCCAGGGACCATGCTGGACCGGAATCGGCACGATTTCGGTGCGGCCCAAGCAGAAACTTCCGTGGAGGGCCCACAGCCGCAGATCCGGCACCCCGCCACCGCGCGGGGCATCGGACGAGAACACATAGCCGAATGTCCGCCTCAAGTCGGCGAGCGTCCCGGGCGTACCGAAGATCGGCATGGGCTGGCCGCTCAGCATGTTGAAGCGACGAATTTCGTCGAGTCCCATGATGTGGTCGGCATGGGAGTGCGTGAAGAGGACCGCGTCGACGCGCCGCACATCCTCGCGCAATGCCTGGGCTCTGAGATCCGTACTCGTATCCACGAGCACACCCAGACCGTCGTCGCATTCGAGGTAAATCGAGGACCGTGTCCGGGAATCGCGAGGGTCGGTGGATCGGCAGACGCGGCAGTCGCACCCGATCATGGGCACGCCATGCGACGTTCCGGTGCCTAGAAAGCGCACGCGCACGAAGATCGAATGCTAGCATGGCGCTCGAATGCGTTCCCGCACGCCCACGCCGCGTCGGCCCCCGCGCCGTTCAACCCGGCCGCGCCCCAAGCCCACCCGCACGGTGGCGGCCACGAAGGCCTTCGGCCGGCTCGTGCGCATCATGGCCACGCTGCGATCCGCGAACGGCTGCCCGTGGGATGTGAAACAGGACCACGCGAGCCTGCGCCCCTATCTCATCGAAGAGGCGTACGAGGCCGTGGACGCCATCGATCGCGGAGACATCGGCGCGCTCCCCGGAGAACTGGGCGACGTCCTGCTCCAGTGCGTGTTTCACGCGCAGATCGCCTCCGAAACCGGCACGTTCACCATCACCGACGTCGTCAACGCCATTTGCGAGAAGCTCGTTCGTCGCCATCCTCATGTATTCACGGCGGCTGGCCGAAGGCTCTCACCAGCGGCGCGAACGCGCGCAGGCGTGGCGTCGGCGCAAGCCGTCGCGGACCAGTGGGGCCAGCTCAAAGCCCGCGAGCAGGCAGGCAGTGGCGCGCCCGCGCGGACGCTGGCCGGCCTGCCCACCGCGTTGCCGGCGTTGTTGCGGGCCGCCCGCATCGGTGCGCGCGTCGCGGCAGTCGGTTTCGACTGGCCGCAGACAATGGACGTGCTCGACAAGGTCGATGAGGAGGTGCGCGAGCTCCGAGAGGCGGTCGGCGAGAGCCACGAGCGCGCGGTCGATGAATTCGGCGATCTGCTGTTCTCACTGGCCAGCCTCGCGCGACACCTGAAGATCGATCCGGAGACCGCCCTGCGACATGCCAACGACAAGTTCACCCGGCGGTTCACCGCGCTCGAGGCAGACTTCGACGCGCGCGGCCAGCAGCTCCAAGGCGCCACACTCGCCGAACTCGAGGCGGCCTGGTCCCGCGTCAAACAGCAGGACTCCCCTTCCTCATCGTCAACGTCCGACCGGACCATGTCTTCACGCGGATCTCGCGCCCGTCCGTCTCGACGCTGATCGCACCCTCTTCGTCGGTGCGCGCGATCGCCGCACCGACGTCCCGGAACCTCCGCACGACCTCGGGCGACGGGTGTCCGAAGGTGTTGTTGCGGCCCACACTGATCAACGCGAGGTCCGGCGCGTACCTCTTCACGAAGTCGTCCGACGACGATGACCGGCTGCCGTGGTGGGCGACCTTCAAGATGCGCAGAGCAGGCTCGAGACCTTTGTTGACCGGAAGGGCGGCCTCGACGGCCTGTCCGATGTCACCCGTCAGCAGCAACTCGACGTCGCCGTCACGAATCCGCAGCACCAGGGAATCGTCGTTTCTGACGCGCTGTCGCTCCCAATCCGGCACCGGCGGACTCATCACCTCGACGGACACGTCCCCGACGTCGAAAATATCGCCTGCGCGGAGTTGCCTCCAGATCTGCCCTCGCTCGAGCGCCGCGGTTCTCAACCTCGCCCGCCGCTCGTCGCGCGGCACCGGCACGCCTTCCCACACTTCGCGCGGACCAAACGTGTCGGCCACCGCCATCGTGCCGCCGATGTGATCGAGATCGGCGTGCGTGAAGGCCAGCCAATCGAGCCGCCGAACGCCGAGCGCCCACAGTGTGGGCGTCACGACGCGCTCGCCGGAGTCGAACGCCTCCGATGATGGCCCGCCGTCGACGAGCAAGGACCGTCCGGATGCAAACTGGACGAGTAAAGCATCACCCTGCCCCACGTCGATGACCGTCAGCCGCAACCATCCTCGCGGCGGTCGGGCCAACCAGACACCAGGTGCCGTGACGATCACAACGAGCGCGCCGGCGGCAGCCGCCACGGGCCATCGCCGCCATCGGCCTTGCAGGGACAACGCCGCCACTGCTCCACCGTAGAAGACGATCAGCCAAACCGCGGATGAAGGCGGCGCACGCCACGTCAGCCATGGCAACAGCGGAACGACACGGGCTGAGCCCAGCAGCGCACGCACGCCGCCAACCACCGCCCACACGGCGAGCGTGCCTACGACCGGAACGCCGTCCAGGAACACAAGCGCGAGCCCTGCCAGTTCCACGACCGCCATCGCCGGAATGGCAACAAGGTTCAGCACCAGCCCGGCGACGCTCACTCGCGAGAACACGGCCGTCGAGACGGGAACCAACGCAAGTTCGGCCGCCACCGTCGCCGCCACGATGCCAAGCCCCCACCGCCGCACCTTGTTCCACAAGGACACCGGCGCCTGGCGTAGGGCCGCGGCCACCCGCACGACCCGCTCAGCCCCGAGCACAATGCCCGTCGTCGCACCAAACGACAGCCACGCCGCGGGTGTCACGGCCACGACGGGGTCGTAGAGCACGAGGCCGCCGATGACCACCGCGAGCACATCCAGCGGCTCGATCAACAGGCCCGTCAGTTCCGCCGCGAGATAGACCACCGCGGCCGCAATCGCACGGTCAACCGACGGGTCGCCGCCCACGACCGCCGCATACGCGAGCACACCGGGGATCGCCAGGGCCGCGCCCCATCGAAACGACCGGACGGCGCCACGAAGCCCCAGCGTCAAGGCCGCAATCACCAGCGCCACGTTGCCGCCGGAGATCGCGACCACGTGATACGTACCCGCGTCGCGGAGGCTGGCAATCACGTCCGGATCCAGTCGCGAGCGATCGCCAATCAGAATCGCGATGGCGATTGCCGCCGCCACAGGATCACGGCGCGCGACCGTGTCGGTGAGGACGGTACGGACGCGACGCCGGGCGTCGGCGGGCCACTCCTGCCACCAGCTGGCACGATCCACCGACACCAATGCCGCGCTTTTCACGCTGCCCGCCAAGACGTACCCGCGAAGCAACGCCTGCCACTGACGATTGGGCGAACCGGGGTTGTGCGTCACCCTGGGCCAGCGCCAGACAACAGGCGCCCGCACATGCCGTCCGTTGGTCCACTCCGGCGCCGCCGGCGCCGACCGGCCTCCGACATACCACTGGACGATCCCGGAGGTCTCAATCCGTTGGCCCCGCACCTCCAGGGCCTCCAAGGCCACGCGGGCCCTCATCGTCTCGTCCACGCTCGGCTCGGCGTCACCCACCAGCCACCCTTCAGCCATCACCGCGTCGTCTTGCTTCGCCTCGGCAAACCAGACCGCAACGGGTGGGGCCAGGGCGGCGTCTCGCCATTGAGCCGAGCGCGCGGCCACGATCGCCACAAATGCCGCGAGCAGGAGCCCGACCGTTGGGCGCCGTCGGCCGAAGGCCATCGCACAGGCGAGCATGGCCATCGCCAAGGCATAGAGGGCAGTTGGCGGCCAGGGGGTCAAACAGCCGATGCTTGCACCCAGTACGATCGAACCCGACAGCAGGCGCACCCAGGGCACACTCCGGACACTGCAAGGGCGGTGTCAGCCTTGGGCCCAGAAAACAGGCCTGAAATCGCGAAAGGCGGTCCGCATCGTTGCAAATTCTGCAATGACGACGGTTAGGTCTGGCAAACCCTGCAAACTACGGGACTTCCGGAATCGCCACGAGACAGGTATCCTTCAAGGGAGGTCACGGCGCCCCCAGCGGCGGGACCAATGAGGAGACGTTTTATGCGATCGTTCAAGGGTGTAGCCCTTTCTACTCTGGTACTACTTTCTTCCCTCGCTTTGGCCCAGCCCGCGCTGGCCCAGAACACAGCCAGTCACGAAGACAGCGGCATCGGCATCGGTGTCGAAGGCATGATTACCCACACGTCGTTCCGCGGCACGAACGCGGACAACCTCTTCAAGGGCCGTTCCGGGGAAGGCTTCGGCCTCTGGATCGGTGGCAACAAGAACGGGCTCATCGGCTTCACCGGTGAGTTCGTGTACCTGATTCGGCACTTCGGCGCGAAGGGTGATCCGAACGAAGTCAAGGCAAACGCCCTCGAAATCCCGGCCGTGTTCCACATCAACTTCGGCCAGAGGAGCAAGAACGGCATCGCGGCCTACGCGATCGTCGGACCGGTTTTCACGATCAACCTGAAGCAGAAACTCGTCATCAGCGACCTTGACATCAGCAACAACTTCAGTGGAGCCGACATCGGCGTCATTGGCGGCGCCGGCGTCGAGTTTTACCGCGTCGGGATTGAAGCGCGTGGCAACTGGGGCCTGCGTAACATCTCGGACAGCGGCGACACGAACAACCTGAAGACCTTCACGTTCGAACTGGTCGGCAAGTTCCGCTTCAACTAGACCGCCACCGGCGGCTGAAATCGGGCGGCGCGGCTTCGGTCGTGCCGCCGTTTTTCTTGTACGGGGTCCCTTCGCGGCTCAGTCGTCGTCCGCACGCCGCGCCCGTTTGATGCGGGATCGCCGCGCCTTGCCCTCGAGCCGGCGCTCCTTCGATGCTCTCGTCGGTGCCGTCTTGCGCCGCGACTTCGGCCGCACCAGCGCGCGTCGGATCAGGTCGGCCAGCCTCTCCCGCGCCGCTTCCCTGTTTTGCGCCTGCGTTCGATGTTCCCGCGCTTCGACCACAAGCTCGTCGTCAGTTGTCAGCCGCGATCCGGCCAGGATGCGCAGCCGTGCCCTGGCCGCGTCGGGGAGCGATACCCTGCCCACGTGCAGCCGCAGCTGCACGGCCGTCGCGACTTTGTTTACGTTTTGGCCGCCGGGCCCGGAGGCTCTGACGAACGACTCCGAGAACTCGCTGTCAGCAAGAACGAGGGAGGACGTGACTTGGATGGGCATAGACGACCCGACGCCCCGATGATCCGATGCGATTGTCCGCTGATCGGATGCAATGATCCGATGACCCGATAGCCCGATGACCCGATGTCATCGCCCCATCTCCGCATGGTATTCCTGAAGCGACTTCACCGTCAGCCCTTCCGTGCGCATGGCCTCGATGGCGCTGACGGCCGCCGCGGCGCCAGTGAGTGTCGTGATGGCTGGGACGCCCTGCATCATCGCCACACTGCGGACCGCGCGGTCGTCGAAGTACGAGTCGCGCCCCAGCGGGGTGTTGATCACGAGCGCGATTCGGCGATTGCGGAGTTCGTCGCCGACGTGCGGCCGGCCTTCGTTGATCTTGAACACGATCGATGCGTCGATGCCGTGCGCCCGCAGATATGCGGCGGTGCCGCGCGTGGCCATCAGTGAAAAGCCCAGCCGCGCCAGGTCGCGCGCGATCGGCACGACGCTGGCTTTGTCGCGGTTGTTCACGCTGATGAACGCCGTGCCGCTCTGCGGCAGCTTCTGGCCGGCGCCCATCTGCGCCTTGGCAAACGCAGCGCCGAACGTCTCGGCGCCGCCCATCACCTCGCCCGTCGACTTCATCTCCGGGCCGAGCAGCGTGTCGACGCCAGGGAATCGGACGAACGGAAACACCGGCGTCTTCACGAAAGAACCGCGCACCTCGAGATCCTTCGTCAGCCCCTGATCGGCCAAGGAACGACCGACCATCACATTGGCCGCCACCTTGGCCAAGGGGACTCCCGTCGCCTTCGACAAGTACGGGACCGTCCGCGACGCTCTCGGATTGACCTCGAGAACATAGACGACATCGTCCTTGATCGCGAACTGTGCGTTCATCAGGCCGATCACCTTCAACGCGCGCGCGACGCGGCGCGTGTAGTCGCGGATGGCTGCGACGTGCCGATCCGCCAGCTGGAAGGGCGGGATCACGCACGAGCTGTCGCCCGAGTGAATGCCGGCCTGCTCGATGTGTTCCATGACCCCGCCGATGACGACCGCACCGGTCGCGTCGGCGATGGCGTCGACGTCAATTTCGGTGGCGTCCTCGAGGAACTTGTCGATCAGGATCGGGTGTTCCGGCGAGGCCTGGACGGCGTGACGCATGTAGCGATCGAGCGCCGCCGTGTCGTACACGATCGCCATCGCGCGGCCGCCCAGTACGTACGATGGACGCACGACGACGGGAAACCCGATGGACGCCGCGACGTCCTGCGCTTCCTCCGGCGAGGTCGCCGTGCCGCTGGCGGCCTGCGGGATGCCGAGATCCCAGAGCAGTTTGGCGAAGCGCTCCCGATCCTCGGCCAGGTCGATCGAATCGGGCGACGTGCCGATGATCTTCACGCCCGCTTCCTGCAGGCGCAGCGACAGCTTGAGCGGGGTCTGGCCGCCGTATTGAACCACGCACGACACGTCACCGCCCTGGGACTTCTCGCGTTCGGTGATCGCAAAGACGTCCTCGAACGTCAGCGGCTCGAAGTACAGACGATCGACCGAGTCGTAGTCGGTCGAGACCGTCTCCGGATTGCAGTTCACCATGACCGTTTCGTAGCCCTGGTCGCGCAACGCGAACGCCGCGTGACAACAGCAATAGTCGAACTCGATACCCTGGCCGATGCGATTAGGGCCGCTGCCCAGGATCACGACCTTCGGGCGCGACGTCGGCTCGGCCTCGCACTGGTCCTCGAACGTGCCGTACATGTAGGGCGTGTACGACTCGAACTCCGCGGCGCACGTGTCGATGCGCTTGTACGCGGGCACCAGGCCGGCTTCCTGCCGGCGGACGCGAATACTGTCCTCATCGGTGCCGATGAGCCGTGCGACGTCGGTGTCCGCGAACCCGGCGCGTTTCAGATCGCGCAGCAGATCATCCGACAAGTCCCGCGCGCCGACGGCTTCCGCCGCGCGCGCGAGCTCCACAATCTGCTGGAACTGTGTGAGAAACCAGCGGTCGATGTGCGTGAGGCGATGGATCTCGTCGAGGGTCCACCCGCGCTCGAGCGCCCGGAACACCGCCCACATGCGCCGGTCGGTCGGAATCCCAAGCGCCTGCTGCAGGGACACATCGTCTTCGCGGGCATCCGCCTGGCTCAGGAGGCGGCCACTCGATCCCAGCTCGAGCGAGCGGAACGCCTTCAGGAACGCTTCCTTGAACGTGCGGCCGATGGCCATCGCCTCGCCCACCGATTTCATCTGCGTGGTCAGCGTGCGATCGGCCTGCGGGAACTTTTCGAACGCCCAGCGCGGCACCTTCACGACAACGTAGTCGATCGTCGGCTCGAATGACGCGGGGGTGAGGCGGGTGATGTCGTTCGGAATCTCGTCGAGACTGTACCCGAGCGCGAGCTTCGCGGCGATCTTCGCGATGGGAAATCCCGTGGCCTTCGACGCAAGGGCCGACGAGCGTGACACGCGAGGGTTCATCTCGATCGCGACCATCCGGCCGTCGGCCGGGTTGATCGCGAACTGGATGTTCGACCCACCCGTTTCGACGCCCACGCGCCGGATGATGCGGCGCGCGGCGTCGCGCATCCGCTGATACTCGCGATCCGTCAGCGTCAATGCCGGCGCGACCGTGATGCTGTCGCCCGTGTGCACGCCCATCGGATCGATATTCTCAATCGAACAGATCACGACGAAGTTGTCCGCGTGATCGCGCATGACCTCGAGCTCGAATTCCTTCCAGCCGATGACCGACTCTTCGACCAGGATCTCGTGCACGGGGCTCAGGCCCAGACCGCGCTGACAGATCTCGCGGAACTCCTCGATGTTGTAGGCGATCCCACCACCAACGCCACCCATCGTGAACGACGGACGAATGATGAGCGGGAAACCGATGCGATCGGCGGTCTCGAGCGCCTGCTCCATCGAGCCGGCGACCGAACTCTCCGGTACTTCGATGCCGATCGAGCGCATCGCGTCCTTGAACTTCAGCCGGTCCTCCGCGACCTCAATCGCCTCGATCGACGCCCCAATCAACGCGACGTTGTATTTCTCGAGCACACCAGCCTTCGCCAGGTCGACGGCGAGATTGAGCGCTGTCTGACCGCCGACCGTCGGCAGGAGCGCATCGGGCCGCTCACGCGCAATGACCTGCTCGACCGCTTCGACCGTCAACGGCTCGACGTACGTCCGGTCGGCCGTTTCCGGGTCCGTCATGATCGTCGCCGGATTGCTGTTGACCAGAATGACCTGCAGGCCTTCCGAGCGAAGCGCCTTGCACGCCTGGGTGCCCGAATAGTCGAACTCACAGGCCTGGCCGATGACGATCGGGCCAGACCCAATGACGAGGATGCGTTTCAGGTCGGTGCGTTTGGGCAAGGTTCTGGGGTTCCGGGTTCTGGGCGTTCCGAACGTCGATTCCTGGCGCCTACGGGGTCTTGCCCTTTTCCATGGCGTCAATGAACTGGCTGAACAGGTAGTCCGCGTCGTGCGGGCCGGGCGCGGCTTCCGGGTGATACTGCACGCAGAACACAGGGCGAGAGGTATGTCGCAGCCCTTCGATCGTCCCGTCGTACAGATTCTTGTGGGTCACCTCGACGTCGTGCGGCAGGGTCGCCGGATCGACGGCAAACCCATGATTCTGTGAGGTGATCTCGATCTTGCCCGTCACCAGGTCCTTCACCGGGTGGTTCGCACCGCGATGGCCGAATTTCAACTTGAACGTGCTGGCACCGAGGGCCAGGCCAAGCACCTGATGGCCGAGGCAGATGCCGAACGTCGGCACGCCGCTCGCCACCGCCGTCTTCGCATTGGCAATGGCGTAATCGAGCACGGCCGGATCGCCGGGGCCGTTGCTGAAGAACAGCCCGTCGGGCTTCGTGGCGAGCAACTGGGAAGCGGGCGTCGACGCCGGGTAAACCGTGACGTCGCACCCGTACGCCGCAAAGCGCCTGAGGATGTTCCACTTCATGCCGAAGTCGTACGCGGCAACCTTCAATGGCACCCGGCTGGTGCGTCCCGGCGCAATGGCGAAGTCGTTGCTGGCGAGGTCCTTGTACGCAAAGGGGGTCTGGCAGGTCACACCCTGGACCAGATCCGCGCCCTCCATCTGCGGCAACGCGCGGGCTCGTTCGACGAGATCGGCCGCGTCGACCCGGCCCGTGCCGATCATGCCCCGCATCACGCCAGACGAGCGCAAGAGACGCGTCAGCGCGCGCGTGTCGATATCGCAGATCGCCACGACGCCGTGACTGGCGAGGTAGTCGTGCAAGGTGCCCTCGGCGCGCCAGTTGCTCGCAATGGGCGACTCCGACCGGATGATGAACCCGGCGACCTGCAGACCCCGCGACTCCACGTCTTCCGCGGTCACGCCGTAATTGCCGATCTCAGGACACGTCATCGTCACGATCTGCCCGGAGTAGGACGGATCGGTGAGGACTTCCTGATAGCCGGTCATGCTCGTGTTGAAGACGACCTCTCCCCCGGTTTCGCCAGCCGCACCGGCCGACCTTCCGCGAAAGACTGTCCCGTTTTCGAGCGCGAGCACTGCGTTCAATCCAGATCTCCGTTCATGGCCACCGACGTCATTCGCGCCGCGCCGGCCGCACGACACACGGCCGCCCGCACGCCACGTACGGTTCGCATACAGGACCCGAGTGCCCTCTCGAACCGCGTCGCGCGCGCCGTATGGGAGTCGTCAGCTGACAGCGGGAATCTCCTTCAGAACAGCCCGAATATCGTAGCAGTACCGGACCGCCCGCGAGTTGGAGATTTCGCCGCAGGATGCCCAACCGGCGCGGACGGTGTAGTACATTGCCGTCGTGTCCTCTCAGCCAAACGCGCCGGTGGCCGGAGCGATGCGAGACGTGATTTCGTTCGACCGGTTGCCCTGGATTCGTCCGCTGGTCGCCGCGCACGCCGCACATTTCGCGTCCGTCGCCTCGTTCTTCACCGGCAACCCCGCCGACTCAGCCGCCTGGGGAGACGTGATCGGACGCGTCCAGCGCGCGCACACCGACCACACGGCCATCCACGACATCGTCAGCGCGCAGCTCGCCCGGCGGCAGGCACCGGCGGCGGCCGTCACGGCGGCGTCCGCGCTGGCCGACCCGCGGGCGGTGGCCGTCGTGACCGGGCAGCAGGCGGGCCTGTTCGGCGGCCCCCTCTACACGCTGCTCAAAGCGCTGACGACCATCCAGCTGGCGCGCAAAGTCCGCGACGAGCACGGCGTTCCCACGGTTCCGGTGTTCTGGGTCGACGGCGAAGATCACGACTTCGCCGAGATTCGCAGCGCCGCAGTACTGGATCGCGACTACGCCCTGCACGAAGTCTCGCTGCCTGAGCCGATTGGCGCCGGCACGCTTCCCGTGGCCGCCTTGTCACTCGATCAGGACATCACCACCGTCCTCGATGCGCTCGAACAGTGTCTCGCCCCGACCGAGTTCACGTCCGTTGTGGTTGACAGCCTTCGGCGTCACTACCGCCCGGGCGTCAGCATCTCGGGCGCATTCGCGGGTTGGATCGAAGAAGTGCTCGGCGGCGAAGGCCTCGTGGTCTTCGAGGCGGCGGATCCGCGCGCCAAACCGCTGGTCGCCTCGCTGTTCACACGGGAGTTCACCCATCCCTGTCAGACGGCGCTGTCAGCCCGCGCGACCGGCGCCGAAATGGCCGCTCACGGTCACGCCGCCCAGATTGAACCGGGCGAGGATGTGGTGTGCGTGTTCTATATGGACGCCACCGGCCGCCGGCCGATCCGGCATCGCGACGGCCGCTTTCTCATCGCGGACGAATTCCGAGACGCCGCCTCCCTGGCCGCGGAAGCGACCGCGCATCCGGAGCGATTCAGCCCGAACGTCCTCCTTCGCCCGCTCGTCCAGGACACCCTCTTCCCGACCGCCTGTTACGTCGCCGGTCCGAGCGAGCTGGCCTACCAGGCCCAGCTCCGCGATGCCTACCGCGCGTCCGGGCTGCCGCAGCCTCTGCTTGCCTCGCGCGCCAGTGCAACGATCCTCGACTCGGCCGCCGCAAAATTTCTCGACCGGCACGCGCTCCCGCTCGAAGCCCTTCAGCCGCAGGACGAATCCGCGCTCAACCGACTGCTCGCAGCTCAACTCCCGGCCGAACTGGATGAACTGTTCGCCCAGCTCGACGCGGCCGTCACCGACGGCACGGCGCGCTTGAAGCCCGTGGTCGCCACGGTCGATCCCACGCTGGCGGGAGCTGTCGACACGACGCTCGAGCGCGTGCGTGACACGGTGAAGAACCTGCAAGGCAAGATTCTGCAGGCATCGAAGAAGAAGGACGAGACGCTCAAGCGTCAGTTCATGCGCACGCGCGCCCTGGCGTTTCCGGCCGGGCACCCCCAGGAACGCCTGCTGAGCATCGCGTTCTTTCTCAATCGCTACGGACCGGCGTTACCATTGCGATTGATCGACACGCTCCCCTCGCTTCCGACCGCGCATTACGTCATCACACCGTAACGTCGCGGCCGTACACTGACCGGGTTGGAGTGTCCGGCCAACGACGGGCACCCACGCGTCTCTTTACTACAGCGCCTGCGCTTGGACTCGTGAAAGGAGTGCGCTCATGGCTGATTCACGCCCCTGGGCGGCCGTTCTGGCCGGTGGTGATGGACGACGACTGAAGCCGCTCACGCGGTCGATGGCCGGGGACGCCCGGCCGAAACAGTTCTGCACGTTCTTCGGTGGTCAGACGCTCCTCGACGACACCCGCGAGCGCCTGAGGCTGAACGTCCCCGACGCCCACACATTTCTCGTCGTCTCCCACGCCCACGAGCGCTACTACCGCGAGCAACTGGCCGACGTGCCCCGCACCCGGCTCATCGAACAGCCGCAGAATCGAGGCACGACGGCGGCCGTGGCCGCTACGCTCTTTCGCCTGCGCGCCACGACCCCGGACGCAGCCATCGGGTTCTTTCCTGCCGATCACTACTACCGCGATCCGGATGTCCTACAGCGTACCGTCAGCACCGCATACGGACTGACCGCGCTTCATCCCGACCGCATCATCGTCATCGGCGCGGAGGCCACCCGTGCCGAGACCCAGTACGGATGGCTCGAGCCCGGAGAACGCGTCGCGGCTGCGCCGGCGAGTATGACCAACGATCTTCGCACCGTGCGCGGATTCTGGGAGAAGCCGTCCCTGTCGATCGCCGAACAGCTGCTGTCACGGGGCTGCCTGTGGAACACGCTGGTGGTGATCGGCCGGGCGCGCGCGTTCGAGTCGCTGCTCGAGCGTACGGTCCCGGACGTGTGGGACGAGTTCGCCTCTCGCCGGCCCGGTTGGACAGTTGACGAGCAGGCCGCCGCATTGCAGCAAGCCTACGCGGCCATCCGGCCGTCGGATTTCTCGCATGAGGTTCTGGCCGTGGCACCGGATCGACTATCGGTGCTCGCACTGCCGAACGCCGGGTGGACCGACCTCGGTCAGCCTCTTCGCGTCCTGGATGTGCTCGCGGATCGGAAGGAAGTGTTAACCGCGAAGGGCTGCGCGGCAGGGTGAGGCGGCGTCAGGACGTCGGCCGTCAGCCGTCAGCCGCCCGTTCGACCAATCCAGGCCAGGTAGGCAAACACCACGACCAGAAGGACCAGCACGATCCGCGCCCCGCCCATGAGTTGCGTGTGCGCGACGTGTCGGGTCTTCCGAGGCTTGAAGCCGGTTACGGCAGCGATGGCGACCACAAGAACAGCGAGGCCGAGCCAGAAGAACGATGTCATGCGGGTGCACGCTTCAAGATGCGCGCCAGACGTGGGTTGATCGCTTCAGCCGCATCTCCGCCGGCAATCCGGCAGGTAGAGGACCGACGACCAACTGTTGGCAAATGACGAGTCGGCTAGCGGTCAGCCCTCCGCGTAGCCCATCGCCCGCCTGAGGTCCCCGGCCTCTGTTGCAAATCGGTCGCGTTGCGCGGGGGTGAGCCAGTTCCGCCAGTCGCCGGCCACGCCCTTACGAAAGAAACTGTGGGCGTCCTCTGTTCCGCGCTCCCGGCCGCCGGACAGCGCTCGAAACGACGCTGCCTCCACGCACCGAGCCACGACGTCGTGCGAAGCATCGATCCCAAGAAACGCGCACAGCATTGTGACCTGTGCGTGCGGCGCGCCGAGAACGTCTTCGTAGCGCACGTCGAGCACGTGTGAGAAACGCTGCCGGGCTTCACGAGCCGCCGACACGGCATCAGTCCAGTGATGGAGAAATCGCTCGAAGTCGTCGTCGCGAATGTGGTGCGCGGCGATCGCCTCATCATGCTCCGCCTCGCGGCCAGGCGCCGCTGCCACGCGGCGCAGGTTCAGCCACTGGACGCCGCCCGACACGATCACGTCGCGGCCATCGCGGACGAGATTCACCAGGCGCACGTCCGAGTTGTAATCGTGGAGCCGATCCAGGACCTGACGCGCGGTGCCCTGGTACGGCGTCAGTTTCTCGCCGTACACGCGCTTGTCGGTCGCACGCAAGGTCGTCTCGGCCATTGCATCAATCATGTTGAACAGTAGCGCCCTGTAAAAGGGCGTGTCACCGCGGCGCAGGCCGTCGACCGAGGGTGCATAGTGATGACTCAGCCCGTCGACGTAGGTTTCGACGGTGAGGCGCGGCCGTCCGCCAGGACTGAGGTCGAAGTAGTCGCCAAACGCCCTCGACTCCGCGCACACCGCTTCCGGATGTGCTGACAGCAGGCGCTGCAGCCATGTCGTGCCGGACTTGGGACTGGCAAAGATCAGAAATGACAGTCGGGGCGAGTCGAACAGGCGGATCGCTGATGAAGTCGCCAACAGCTCAACCCTCCCGGAACGAGAACGCGTCCACCGCGTGGCGCAACGTCACGGCCGCGTCGACGACCGCCGTGCGGTGCTCCTCGATTCGGCGGCGGTCGGTCGCGAGCAAGGTGCGCGATTGCTGCAGCGCGTCGCGCGTCACCTCGGGCGCTGGGCCTCCGTGCGTGCGACGGATCGCGACGAAATGCTCAGGGCTCAGCGCCCGCGTCAGCTCGTCGACCGAGACGTCGACTTCGTGTCCCAATTCGCTCGCGGCCCGCGTCACAACCTCGGCGATCTGCGCCACAGACGCGGCGCGGCATGTCTGCACGATGGTGCCCGCAATCGTGTGCGCGATCTTGAACGACAGACCATGATCGCGGACGAGCATGTCGGCGACCTCGGTCACCGTCACCCAGCCTTCGTGTGCGCGCGCGGCCATCCGCTCGATGTCGAAGACGGCCTGCTCCATCGTCACGGCGACGAGCGCGACGGCGCGCGTCGCATCGCGAAATGCCGACGCCACGAGCGGCTGCAGGTCGTCTTCGGTATCGACGATGTCGCCGAAGGGCGTGTTGTGGACGGTGTGGCCGATGGCGGTGGCCTGCGCCAGCGCTTTCGACGCCAGCGCGCGCGCGTGCTCGAGTGCCACGGGATTCCGCTTCTGCGGCATGATGCTGCTCGCCTGCACGAAGCCATCCGTCAAGCGGAGATAGCCGACTTCGTGCGTGCACCAGAGGAGCATGTCCTGCACGAACCGGCCCATGCCGATGAGCAGGATCGTCGCTGCGGCGGCGCTCTCGAGCAGGTAATCCACCGTCGCAATGCTGCCGTACGTATTGCCCGTCGGTCCGCTGAACCCGAGCAGATCGCTCGTCCTGCGCCGATCGATGGGAAAGCCCGTCCCGGTGATGGCGCATGCGCCGAGCGGGTTGCAGTTCGTCGACAGGTACGCCTCGAAGAGCCGCGCGGTGTCTCGCTCGAGCTGTTCGATCACGGCCAGGAGATAGTGGGCGACGGTTGTGGGCTGCGCCGGCTGCCCGTGCGTATGCGCGGCGAAGATGGTGTGCCCGTGCCGGCCCGCCTGGTCGACGAGCGCCTCGCGCAGCGCCAGCGTCGCCTCGACCAGCCCCAGCACGAACTCGCGCAGGCGGATCCGATACATCGTCATGTCGATGTCGTTCCGGCTGCGCGCGGTGTGCAACCGCCCGGCGACGTCCACGCCGCAGCCGTCCACAATCAGTCGATCCACATAGAAGTACAGGTCCTCGTAGGACCCGTCGTACGTCACGCGACGCACGCGATCCTGATCGATGCGGTCGAGCGCGTCGCGGATCGCCCGCCCATCCGGCGCCGACACGATGCCCTGCTCGACCAGCATGGTCAGGTGAGCGTAGTGAATCGCCATCAGCGGCGCGAGGAACAGCGCCTTCGCGTCTTCGAAGTTCTCGTTGAGGACGATGCGAACGTAATCGGGAGAGAAGGCCACGGCGTCGCTGCCCGGAAAGTATGCGGGGGGCGGGCGGCTGTCAAGCCGCGGCGTCGTCCGCAGTCCGCGCAAGTTGCCGTAGACTGCTGGTGGAGTGGCTACTCGGCCTCCTGCTTCATCGGCCCGGCGATCTGCCGCGCGCAAGAAATCCGGTCGGCTGGCCCGCCTGATGACACTGCGCTGGTTCCGCTATGCGCTCGGCGCCACGGGAGCGCTGGCAGTCGTCGGCCTCGGCATCACCGTGTATCTCTGGGTCAGTTACGGCCGCCTGATCGATCGCAAGCTCTCGGGTGAACAGCGGCCCGTGCCGCGCATGTTCGGCCGGCCGTTCGAGGTGACCACGGGCCAGGGCCTCTCGCCCGCGCAGCTCGTCCAACGCCTCAACGACGTGGGATATGCGGAGCGCGCGAAGGCCGCGGCCCCCGGCGAGTTCACCCTCAATCCCGCGTCCGTGACGGTCGTGACCCGGCCGGCCGGCCCCGAGCCTTCGCACGTGTTCAAAGTGGACTTCGTCAAGGGGACGAGCGTCCAGCGGCTCACGTCGGGCGGCAAGCCCGCGCCCAAGCTCACGCTCGAGGCTCCCCTCATTGCGGCCTTGGCCCCGGGAGAGCGACGGCGCTACGTGCCAATCGGCAGCATGCCGAAGCAGGTCATCGACGCCGTGCTGGCCATCGAAGACCGGAGATTTTACGAGCATCCGGGCATCGATCCGATTGGGATCGTCCGCGCGATCTGGACGAACATGTTCGGCGACAAGCCCTATCTGGTCGGCGGCAGCACGTTGACGCAGCAGATCGTCAAGAACACCTTCCTTTCTCCGGAAAAGTCGCCGATTCGCAAACTGCGCGAGCAGTTCATGGCGATCGTGCTCGAGACGCGGTTCACCAAACAGCAGATTCTCGAGCTGTATCTCAACGACGTCGTGCTGGGACAGCGCGGTCCGTTCGAGATTCATGGCGTGTCCGAAGCCGCGCGCATCTTCTTCGGCAAGGACGTGCGGAACGTCACCCTGGCCGAGGCGGCCACGATGGCAGGCATCATCCAGTCGCCGTCGCGTCTCTCCCCGTTCCGCAATGCTGAACGCGCCAGAGAGCGCCGGAATGTCGTGCTCAACGAGATGGCGAACGCGGGCATGGTCAAGAAAGATGAAGCCGAAGCCGCGGAAGCCTCGCCACTTGTCGTGTCCACACGCGCGCTCGAGAACGAAGCGCCCTACTTCGTCGACTACGCCAGCCAGCTCATCGAGGAGGGCGACTCCGGACTGCTGAAACCCGACGCGGCGGTAGACATCTACACGACGCTGGACCTGCACCTGCAGCGCATGGCGCAGGAAGCGATTGGGGAAGGCGTCACGCAGGTCGACAAGCAGCTGGCCGCGAAGAAGCGCAAGGGCACGGCCCAGGCCGCACTCGTGGCCATCGACCCGCGCACGGGCGAGATCCTGGCGATGGTCGGCGGCCGATCGTACAGCCAGTCGCAGTACAACCGCGCCGTGATGGCCAAGCGCCAGCCCGGTTCGGTGTTCAAGCCGTTTGTGTATCTCACCGCGTTCCAGAGCCGGGCGGAGACCGGGCAACCCGACCTCACCCCAGCCTCAGTGGTCGTCGACGAGCCGACGACGTTCAAGGACGGCGACAACGACTACTCGCCGACGAACTATCAGGGCGAGTACGACGGGCCGGTGACCTTGCGGCGCGCGCTCGCGCTTTCGCGCAACATCGTGGCAATCAAAGTGGCCGAACAAGTCGGCTACGGCAGAGTCGCCGACCTCTGGAAGAAGATAGGCCTCGGCACGCCTGCCAAGGCTTATCCATCGATCGCTCTGGGCGTGTTCGAGGCGTCGCCGGTGGACATGGCGGGGGCCTACACAATCTTCCCGAACAACGGGACGTTCCGCCCACTGCGGGCGCTGACGTCGATCGTCGAAAACGGTAAGGTCAAGGCCATCGCGGCTCCCGCGTCGAAGAGCATTGCGAGGCCCGATGCCACGTATCTGGTCGTCAACATGATGCGCAGTGTCATCAACGAGGGCACCGGCGCGGCCGCACGAGGGCAGGGCTTCACGCTCGACGCGGCCGGCAAGACCGGCACGACGAACGACTTGCGAGACGCGTGGTTCATCGGCTTCACCCCGGAGTTGTTGACGGTCGTGTGGGTCGGCTTCGACAACAACCAGCCGATCGGGCTCAGCGGCGGGCAGGCGGCGCTGCCGATCTGGACGTCGTTCATGAAGCGCGCGCTGGCGGGGCGCCCGAGCAAGTCGTTCTCCGTCCCCGACGGCGTGGCGTTTGCCGACATCGACAAGGTCACAGGTCAGCTCGCCACCTCGAACTGCCCGGTCGTGATCCACGAGGCGTTCCTGGCGGGCACCGAGCCCACGCAACATTGCGAGCTGCACCCAGAGGGTGGCGTCAAAGGCTTCTTTCAGAACTTGTTTGGGCGATAGGGGCGGAGGTTCAGGGGAACCTCGAACCAGAACCCGGAATCCAGAACCTTGGAACCCGGAACCTTCCAAGCTATACTGACGCTTAGCAGTCCTGACGTCTGACTGCTAATGCGCGCTTCCGGGCTTCCCACATTGCTATGACCGACCGTCAATGCCGGATTCTGGCGACCCTCGTCGGCGAATACATCGAGCAAGGCGAGCCTGTGTCGTCGGCCTGGTTGGCGCAGCGGAGTTCGCTCGGGCTGTCCTCGGCGACTGTTCGTAACATCCTGGCGCGTCTGGAGGAACAGGGCCTCGTGCGTCAGCCCCATACCTCGTCGGGCCGGGTCCCGACCGATTCCGGCTACCGTCTGTACGTCGATCAACTCCTCGGGGCGCGTCAGCGGCCCCAGCCGCTCTCCGAATTCGAGGCCCGTCTGCGACGGAACGGCGCGGTCGGCAACCTGCTCGAGCATGCGTCTCACGAGCTGTCCCGGGCCTCGCATCAGATTGGTTTCGCCGTGGCGCCGGCCAGTTCCGGCGTGCGCCTGAAACACCTGGACTTCGTCGCCCTCGAGGAGACCCGCGTCCTGGTCATCGTGGTGGCGACGAGCGGCCAGGTGTCGCATCGCGTGATTGAGACCTCCGAGCCCTACAGCGCCACCACCTTGAGTCAGGCTGCCAACTACATCAACGCCGAGTTCGGCGGGTTGACCTTGAATGAGGCGCGGGCAGCGATCCTCCAGCGGATGAGCGAGGAGCGCATGGTGTACGACGCGCTCATGCAACGGGCGCTCACCCTGGCACAGCACGGGCTCGACGAGGTCCGGCCTGAAGAAACGCTCCACATCCAGGGCGCTTCGTTCCTCATCGACGAACTGGCCGGCGAAGTCGACGACCGACAGCGCACGCTCGAAACCCTTCGGGCGTTGTTCCGCCTGATCGAAGAAAAGCATCAGCTCGTCGAGTTGCTGTCGCGCTCGATCGAGGCGGGCGGCCTCACGGTCGTCATCGGATCCGAGAATCTGTCACCTGAGCTGCGCCCGTTCAGCCTCGTGGTTTCGACGTTCCAGGACGGCGATCGCGTGGGCACCATCGGCGTGATTGGCCCGACCCGCATGCGCTATGAGCGTGCAATTTCCCTGGTGGACGGCGTCTCGCACGCTGTCACAAACCTCCTCGAACATCCCTAGAACATCGCCATGTCCACAGAACACACGACCACGCCGTCCGGCGAACCGGGCGATCAGGACGGGGCTCTGGCGCGCGAGCGCGACGAGCTTCGCGACCGTCTCCTCCGCACCGCCGCAGAGTTCGACAACTTCCGCAAACGCACCGAGCGTGAACGGCGCGAAGCGTCGGACTATGCGGCCACCGAACTGCTGCGCGAACTCCTGCCCGTCGTCGACGACCTCGAACGCGCGCTCGCCGCGCCCGTGGAACATGGCCCGGGCAAGGAAACGATCGCGGCGTATCGTGACGGGCTGGATCTCATCCGGCGTCAGTTTCTGGACATTCTCAAACGTCGGGGCGTCGAGCCGCTCGACGTCGTCGGCCAGCAGTTCGATCCTCAGTGGCATGAAGCGCTGGCGCAGGAGCCGGCCAATGGCCGCCGCGAGGGCGAGGTCACGGCGGAGATTCGACGCGGCTACCGGCTGGGTCAGCGTCTCCTGAGGGCCGCGCTCGTCAAGGTGGCGCAGGCGTGAGTCAACGCGACTACTACGAGGTACTCGGCGTCCCGAAGGACGCCTCGGAAGCGGACATCAAGAGCGCGTATCGCAAGCTGGCGCTCAAACACCACCCGGATCGAAATCCCGGCAGTAAGGAAGCCGAAGACCGCTTCAAGGAAGCGGCCGAGGCGTACGCCGTGCTGTGCGACGCCGACAAGCGCGCGCGCTACGACCGCTTCGGACACGCCGGGGTGCAGGGAGCGGCAGGAGCAGGTCCGGGCATCAATCCGGACATCTTCTCGGATTTCTCGGACATCCTCGGTGATTTCTTCGGATTCGGCGGCGGACAACGCCGCCAGGGTCCGGCCCGCGGATCGGATCTGCGCTTCGACCTCGAGATCGCGTTCGAGGAATCGTTCACCGGGACTGAAACCACGATTCAGATCCCGCGCGAAGAAAACTGCGAAACCTGCAAGGGCAATCGGGCGGCTCCGGGAACGTCGGCGGAAACCTGTCCGCAGTGTCGCGGCGCGGGACAGCTGCGGTTCCAGCAGGGGTTCCTGATCGTCTCGCGTCCCTGCGGTCAATGCAGCGGATCGGGACAGATCATCAAGACACCCTGCCCTGCGTGCCGCGGCACCGGACGTACGACGAAGGATCGGCGTGTGACTGTCCGCATTCCCGCAGGTATTGCCGACGGGCAACGGCTGCGGCTCCATGGCGAAGGCGAACACGGGGCGCTCGGCGGCCCGACCGGCGACCTCTATGTGGTGGTCCACGTACGACCGCACCAGGTGTTCCGTCGCGAAGAGGATGACCTCTTCATCGAGGTCCCGGTGCCCTTCCACATCATGGCGATGGGCGGCTCGTTCAAAGTCGACACCTTGGCCGATCCCCTGTCCGTGGATGTTTCCGCCGGCACCGTCAGCGGCACCGTGGAGACTTTTCGCGGCAAGGGCATGCCGAGCGTGAGCGGGCGCGGGCGCGGATCCCTGCATGTGCGCCTGGTCGTCGACGTGCCACGAAAGCTGTCCAAGGACCAGAAGAAGCTCATCGAGCAGTACGGGAAGACGATGACCGTGGAGAAGCTCGAGGCGACACCGATCGACGACGACACCGAGAAGCCGTTCTTCGAGAAGGTCAAGGACCTGTTCGGCTGAGGGGCAGGTCTCCCCTTCCTATGTCTCGCATGTTCGCCGCACTCGACCTCATCTGGCCGCACGAACCCGAGGAGGACGAGGTCGACCTCGCGCTCGCTCACCTCGATGACTGCGGCGCCACGGCCATCGAGCGGACTGCGGCCGGTGCTCGCCTGTTCTTCGCATCGGAACAGGACCGCGATCTCGCCATGACGTGCGCTGCGGCTCTGGGCGGCCTCCGTGTCGAAGGGCTCATGGTCCCCGACGAAGGCTGGGCCGAACGCAGTCAGGCCTCGATCACGGCCGTCCGCATCAACCGCATCATCGTGACGCCACCGTGGATCGCAACGGTGCCGGCTCCCGGCGACATCGTGATCGTCATTCAGCCATCGATGGGCTTTGGCACGGGCCATCACGCGTCGACGCGCTTATGCCTCGGGCTCCTTCAGCAAATCGAGTTGGACCGTACCTCAGTCCTCGATGTCGGGACGGGTTCCGGCGTACTGGCGATTGCCGCGCATCGGCTCGGTGCGACGATCGCGCTTGGGATCGACTACGACGCTGACGCGCTGACATCCGCGGAAGAGAACATCGACCTCAACGGCGTGCGCGCGGCTGTCGCGACGCGGCCGGTCGACATCGCGCGCGACCCGGCCACGGGGGGCTACGACGTGATGACCGCCAATCTCACCGGCGGCATGTTGATGAAGTACGCCGCGCGACTCGTCGCGGAACTCAGGCCGGGCGGCGCATTGATCGTCAGTGGTTTCCAGACAGGGGAACGCGACGAAGTCGTAGCCGCCTTCATCGCCGCAGGGGCGGCGTTCGATACCGAACTCACCGAGGAAGACTGGGTCGCGGGGCTTTTCAGACTCGGACCTGAGAACGTCGAACCGGCGCCCCCTAGGTCCACCCCCACTGCGTCCACAGAGCCGTGAGGGCGACCGTCGGAGCCATTTCGGCGCGCAGTACCCTGGGCCCGAGCGTGAGAAGGTGCGCGCCCTGCTCCTGAGCGGCGCCGATTTCATCCGGCGCCCATCCGCCTTCAGGCCCAACGCAGAGCAGCACACGCCCCTCGGTGGTCAACGGTCGCGGGATCGCCGCTGAGGCACCCGCGCGCGTGGGCTCGACGCACAGGACGACGGTCGAACTCGCGTGCGCCGCCAGCACGTCCAGCAGGCGCGCGATGTCGCCGATTGATGGGACGACCGCACGCCCGCACTGTTTCGCGGACGAAACGGCGACACGGCGCCAGCGATCGGCGGACCGATCCCGCCACGCCCGTTCTGGCACCGCGACGTGCGCCGACACGATCGGCTGAATCGCGGTCACGCCAAGCGCCGTGGCATCCCGCACGACCGTGTTCATCTGGTCGCCCTTCAAGAGCCCGGCTGCCAGGGTGACCGCCAGAGACGGCTCGGCCATCGGCGTGCGGCTCTCGAGCAGATCCACCACGACGCGACGACGGTCGATCGACACAATCCGGCCGAGCCACTCGTGTGCGCGTCCATCGAAGACGACGACCTCATCGCCTGGCTCGGCACGCAGCACCCGTGTCAGGTGGTGGGCCTCATCCTCGGGTAACTCCGTGACGTGGCCGACAACCTCAGATACGTAACATCGATGCATCGACACCTTCCGGCGACAGTCTGCCCTCTGCAGGTTCCGGCCGCAGGCAAACCGGGTCGCACGCACACCCTGCCTTATACTCTCTCCCGAATGGTGTTTCGCGGACAGACGCTCGGCAAGTACCGAATCCTCGAGCCGCTCGGCAGCGGTGGCTTCGGCACGGTCTATCTGGCGGAAGACACATGGATCGACAAGCGCGTCGCGCTCAAGGTGCCGCACCGGCAGACGCTGGACTTCGGCGAACTCCTTCGCGAGCCGCGGCTGCTCGCCGCCCTGAACCATCCCAACATCGTCACCGTGATCACGGCGGAGAAACAGGACGGCGTCTTCTTCATCGTGATGGAGTACGTCCCCGGCGAGACGCTCGAGAACATCATCGCGGAGCGCGGCGCATTGGACATCAACCTCGCACTGGACTACACCTGCCAGATTGCGAACGCCGTCGAGCACGCGCACAAGAGTTCGGTCATCCACCGCGACCTGCGGCCGGCGAACGTCTTCGTCACAGAGCGCGGTCTGCTCAAGGTGGGGGACTTCGGCACGTCGCGCTTTCTCGAGATTGCCGCCCACGGGACGACGGTCATCGGCAGCCCGCCGTACATGGCGCCCGAGCAATTCGAGGGGCGTGCGGTCTTCGCGTCAGACGTGTACTCGCTCGGCGTGACCATGTATCAGATGATGACCGGCGTCCTGCCGTACGAGACGCCCACGCCGAGCGAACTGGACCAGCTCCGCCGCGGCACCCTGGTCTCCTCAGCCCGGCTGAAGAATCCGGCGATTCCGCCCTCGATCGACGCCGTGATCCTTCGTGCGCTGCGCGCCGACGTCGCGACCCGGTACCAGCGGGCCGAGGACCTGCTGAGTGACCTGCTGGCGGCCAGACACGAACTGGTCAAGCGGACGCCCGCCACGCCGGCCCCGGTCGCGACGACCGCTCGCGATGCCGTCGACTCGGGTCCCCGCAACGTCATGGCGCCGCCGCCGCCCGTCCGGCAGCGTACACCCGCGAGCCCGCGCACGCGGGAGGTCGCGGCCAGCCGGTTCTGCTGGCATTGCCGCAAGCCGCTTCCCAGCCGCGCCGACCGCTGCCCCTTCTGCGGGGAATCGCAGTAGCCGTAGTAAGATCGAGTCTCATCACTGACGCCCGCACCCCGGCGGGCGCAGCTTTTTCTCGTCAGGAGTCACGCACTCATGGCCTTCAGCAGCACCGGTACGGTGTGGATGAATGGCAAGCTGGTCAATTGGACCGACGCCAACGTCCACGTTGCGTCGCACGTCCTCCACTACGGTTCGGCCGTTTTCGAAGGCGCGCGGTGCTACAAGACCCCGAAGGGCTCGATGTTCTTCCGCCTCGACGCCCACATGCGGCGCCTGTACGACTCGGCACGCATCTACCGCATGAGCTACAGCATCGACCGCGATGCGATGACGCGGGGTGTCGTCGACACCGTGCAGTCGAACGGCCTCGAGGCCTGCTACATCCGGCCCATCATCTACCGCGGCTACAAGGAGCTTGGGGTCAATCCCATGAATTGCCCCGTCGAGGGTGCGATTCTCGTGTGGGAATGGGGCGCCTACCTCGGGCCCGAGGCGCTCGAGCGCGGTGCGGACGTGTGCGTCAGCTCGTGGGCGCGTGCCGCGCCAAACACCTTTCCGCCCATGGCGAAGTCCGCGGCGAACTACGCGAACTCGCAGCTCATCAAGATGGAAGCCGTGACCAACGGCTACGACGAGGCGATTGCACTCGATTCATTCGGCAAGGTCAGTGAAGGCAGCGGCCAGAACCTCTTCCTGATCCGGGACGAGATTCTCTACACGCCTCCGCTGGCCACCTGCGGACTGGCGGGCATCACACGCGACTCGGTCATCACCCTCGCGCAGGATGCCGGGCTCATCGTCAAGGAGCAGGACATCCCGCGCGAGGCGCTCTACGTCGCCGATGAACTCTTCTTCACGGGCACCGCGGCTGAGATCACCCCGATTCGCTCGGTGGACAAGTCCCCGATCGGGACCGGCCGGCGAGGCGTGATCACGGGCAAGCTTCAGCAGGCGTTCTTCGACTACGTCAACGGCGTCGTGCCCGACCGCCACGGCTGGCTCGTCCCCGTGCAGATTCCCGCAGCCGCCTCCACCGGCGGTCGTCGATAGCGCGTCCATTCCTGCACACTCTGAGCACGGATGGCCGGGCCCCCGCGGGGGCCCGGCTCTTTCGCGCTTCGCGAGATTCCGACCGGACTCAGCCAGATTTGTGATCGATCCGGACCAGCCCAGACGCCTGGAGCGTTTTCACCTCGTCTGAGTGGGGCCCGGCGACTCCGGCAAACGATTTGCACCAGCGGAGCGCCTGGCCGCAGATGACGGCCGGTATGAGTTTCCAGGCATGACATTCGACCAACTGATCAGCGCTGCCGCCGCCAGCAAGGCCTCCGATATCCACCTTCGGGCGGGGCATCCTCCACTTGTCCGCGTCAACGGCGAGTTGCAGAAATGGACCACGGTAGCCGCGTTGACGCCGGCCCACCTCGAGGCCATCGCGGGCCGCATGCTGCCGCCGGGGATCTACCTCGGCCAGGGCCGCGGCGGCGCCTTGCTCGACCGTGCCAGCGACTCGGCACAAAGCGAAGGCCGCCTGGAAGTCGACGTCGCGTGGCAGGCGTCGGAATCCATCCGCATCCGCGCCAGCGTGTTCCGCCAGCGCGGCACGGTCGGTGTGTCGATGCGTCTGATCCCGGACAAGATTCCGCCGATTGAGGAGCTCGGGCTGCCCCCGGCGGTCCTCAAGCTCACCGAAGAGCGTCGCGGCCTGGTGGTCGTCACCGGCGTCACGGGCAGCGGCAAGAGCACCACACTCGCGGCGCTGATTGACGTCATCAACCGCACTCGTCCCGACCACGTGCTGACGATCGAGGATCCGATCGAGTTCGTGCACCGGAACAAGAAGGGCGTCATCACCCAGCGTGAGATCCGGACGGATACGGAGTCGTACGCGTCGGGACTTCGCGCCGCCCTTCGCCAGGATCCGGACGTCATCCTCATCGGCGAAATGCGGGATCCCGAGACCATCGAGACCGCACTCATCGCGGCAGAGACCGGTCACCTCGTGTTCTCGACGCTGCACACGTTGAACGCGCCGGAAACGATCAACCGCATCGTTTCGGTGTTCCCGCCACATCAGCACGATCAGATTCGGCACCAGCTGGCGGGTGTGCTGAAGGCATCGGTGTCCCAGCGACTGATGCCTGCGGCGGACGGCAAGCGTCGCGTGCTCGCGGCCGAGGTGCTGGTCTCGACGCCCTACATCAAGGACTGCATTTCCGACCAGGACAAGACCTCGCTCATCGCCGACGCCATCGTAGCGGGCGGGTCCGAGTACGGCATGCAGAGCTTCGACCAGGCGATCCTCAAGCTCGTCCAGGACGGGATTGTGACCATCGCGGAGGCCGAACGGTCGGTGACCAACGTCGAGGAGTTCCGGATGCGCCTGCGCGGCATTTCGTCCGGCACTTCGTCTACGATGGTCATGAGCGGCATGGGAGCCGACGTCCACCGATTCGTCAAGTGATATGCAGCGGCGCCGCGCAGACGACGAGGAGCCACGTCCTCGCGGCTCAGCGCGTCTCGTGGCGCTGCGACTGCTCGGACGCCGCGATTACACCCGCGAGGAGCTTCGACGGAAGCTCCTTGACCGCGGCTATTCTGCCGACGACATCGACCTCGCCCTCGACAGACTTCGCGAAGAAGGCTTTCAGGACGACGCACGGGCGGCACGGGCTTTCGTCCGAACCGCCAGCCACGTCAAGGGCCGCGGCCCGCTCCGCATCCGCCAGGAACTGAAGGCCCGCGGCCTGGCCGCAGACACCATCTCGGCCGCCACGTCGGACCTGACCCCCGACCAGGTCCGCGCCGCCATCGAACAGATCCTCGTCCGCAAGAAGGTCACGCGACCCATCCCCCTCGATCAGCGCCAACGACTGTTTCAGCACCTGCTCCGCCGTGGCTTTCCGGCGGATGCCGTGCTGAAGGCGCTCGGAGGACGAGAGGACTAGGTCTCAAGCTCTGGACCCGGCGCTGCCCGCCCGCGTCCGGAAGCCTTGTACAATCGTCAGTTGCATGACTGCCAACGAGATTCGCCAGAGTTTCCTGGACTACTTCGCCGCCCACGGGCACCGGATCGTGCCGTCGGCATCGCTCGTGCCGGGCGACGATCCGACCCTGCTCTTCACGAACGCCGGGATGAACCAGTTCAAGGACCTCTTCCTCGGCAAGGAACGGCGCGACTACAGCCGGGCGACCACGGCGCAGAAGGTCATGCGGGTCAGCGGCAAGCACAACGACCTCGACAACGTCGGCCCCTCGCATCGGCATCACACGTTCTTCGAGATGCTCGGTAACTTCTCGTTCGGCGACTATTTCAAGGAGGACGCGATCCGCTTCGCATGGGACCTCCTGACCACGGTCTGGAAGCTCGATCCAGCGCGACTCTACCCGACGATTTTCAAAGGCGAGAACGGCATCGCCCGTGACGATCAGGCCTTTCAAATCTGGACGGCATTCGTGCCGGCCGATCGCATCACCGCGCTCGGCTCCGCCGACAACTTCTGGCAGATGGGCGAGACGGGGCCCTGCGGCCGCTGTTCGGAAATCATGTACTACCGGCCTGAAGCGCCATGCGCCGAATCGACCTGCCGTGGCATGGAGTGCAGCTGCGACCGGTACTTCGAGATCTGGAACAACGTGTTCATGGAGTTCAACCGCGACGAGACGGGCACCCTCCACCCGCTGCCGGCGCTCTCGGTGGACACCGGCATGGGGTTCGAGCGCGTCGCCTCGGTGCTTCAGAACAAGCTCTCGAACTACGACACGGACATCTTCGCGCCGATTCTTGCCGCGATTGGAGCGCGCGCAGGCCGGACGTACTCCAGCTATCCCGGCGGAGGCGACCATCCGGATGTTTCAATGCGCGTGGTCGCCGATCACCTGCGCGCGATGACCTTCCTCATCGCCGATGGCGTGATGCCCTCCAACGAGTGGCGCGGCTACGTCCTGCGCAAGATCATGCGGCGCGCCATGCGGCACGGCAAGAAGCTCGGGTTCACCCAGCCCTTCCTTTGCGACCTCGTCGACGTCGTTGTCTCAGAGATGAGTGGCGCCTACCCGGAGCTGCGTTCCGGGCGCGACGCCATCGTGCGAACAGTCCGCGCGGAGGAAGAACGCTTCGACGTCGTGCTGACATCAGGCCTGCCGAAGCTCGAGGACCTGCTGGAGCGCACGGCCGCTGCCGGATCGACGGTCGTGTCCGGAGATGACGTCTTTCGCCTGTATGACTCTCTGGGCGTGCCCTACGATTTTGCGGAAGACCTCGCGGGGCAGCGCGGCCTGTCCATCGACCGCGCGGCGTACGAACAGGCCATGGAGGCCCAGCGGGACCGCGCGCGGTCGAAAAGCGCGTTCGAGACCAAGAAAGGGCCGGCTGCTTTTTCGTACACCAGCGACGTCGAGCGCAAGCGGATTGAATCGACGCCCGACGCGTTCGAAGGTTACACCTCAACGGAGGTGACGAATGCGGTCGTCGTCGGCGCCTTCACCGCCGAACGTGTTCAAACGGATCACCTGGCAGCGGGCGCCACGGGGTTCGTCGTGCTCGACCGGACGCCGTTCTACGTCGAGTCGGGTGGCCAGGTGTCCGACACGGGCCAGTTGGTCAGAGGCGACGCCGTCGCCGCAAATGTCACGGCCATGTCGAAGCTCGGGACCGGTCTGCCGCGGGCTCACCAGGTGTCGGTCTTGCGTGATCTCAGGCAGGGCGACCGCGTCACGGCCAGCGTCGAGACCGAGGCGCGCGCCGCCACGCGCCGGCATCACACGGCAACGCACCTTCTCCACGCCGCCCTTCGTGCGCGACTTGGAACGCACGTCCAGCAGAAAGGATCACTGGTCTCTCCGGATCGCCTGCGCTTCGATTTCGCGCACTTTCAGCCGATCGACGAGGCCGAGCGGCGCGCGGTCGAGGCGGCCGTCAACGCGCAGGTTTACCGCAACGCGCCCGTGACCACGGAGATCAAGCCCATCGAGGAGGCGAAGCAGGCCGGGGCGATGGCCCTGTTCGGCGAGAAGTACGGTGACAAGGTCCGCGTCGTCACGATTCCCGGGTACAGCGTCGAGCTGTGCGGCGGGACACACGTGTCCGCCACCGGAGAGATCGGCCCGTTCATCATCACGGAAGAGTCCGGCGTCGCGGCGGGAGTCCGGCGCATCGAAGCCCTGACCGGCGCGCCCGCCGTGGCCGCCATTCAGGCACGCGACGCAGCACTCAGCCGCGCCTCGGCAGCCCTCGGGGTGCCCGCTGCCGACGCCGGCGACGCCATCGCGAAGCTGCAGGCGGAGTCCAAGCGCCTGGCCAGGGAAAACGCGCAGCTGAAGATGAAGCTCGCGCTCGGCGGCGGCTCGACGGAGGAGGGTGACGATGCGATTACCATCGGCGACGCGAAGCTGATCGCGCGTCGCGTGAGCGGCCTCGAGAAGGACGCGCTCCGCGGGCTCTCCGACTCGCTGCGCGATCGCATCAAGCGCGGCGTGGTGGTGCTGGCCGCCGAGCACGACGACAAGGTGCAGGTGCTGGTGTCCGTCACGAAGGACCTGACCTCCGCCATCAAGGCCGGGGCGCTGGTCAAGGAACTCGCACCGATCGTCGGAGGCGGTGGCGGTGGACGCCCGGATTTCGCCGAGGCCGGCGGCAAGGACGCATCCAAGATCGATGCGATGCTGGCCCGCGCGCGAGAGATCGTCACACAGGCGCTGAGTTAGGAGACCGGGTCTTGAATTACAAGACCCGGTCTCTTGGTCACAACTGCAAGACCCGGTCTCTTAGTCTCCAATCACCTAGAACTGATACTCCAGGGTGACTTGCACCGTCCGCGTTCTTCCTTCGGTCCCGCCACCAATCTTCTTGTAGACACCCTTGAGGCCCTGCAAATAGCGCACGTCGGCCGTCACGTGTCGAAGAAGCCCGATGCTGCCGCCGATTGCGACTGCCTGGTTGGACTTGGCGATGCCGCCCTTGATCGACGACGACTCGCCGCCAACCGTTTCAGTGGCGTCGAGCACCCAGCGCGCCACGAAGCCGCCGCTGACGTCGATCGCGTGTCCGTTCAAGGACCACGCACGAGAGCGAATCAGGATCGGCACGTCCAACGTTCGGATCGTATCGGTGATGACCGAGTCGAACACGGCGCGTTCGTTCGCCACCAGCACTTCACCGCGCAGGACCAGACGATGAGCCAACATGGCTGCAACGAACCCGCCCCCGACGACTCCGGCGGACGTTCCGGTGTCCGGCGCGAACGAGGATCCGAAGTGCACCCGCGTCAGATCCAGGCCACCCTTTGCACCATAGGTCAGCGTCTGGGCCCCGGCTGGGGATGCCCAAAGCGCGAACGACAACAGCACCAGGGTCCGAACGGCGCCAGCCCGAGGAAATCGCATGCTTCCACTCTACGGGCCGACGCGGTTCGGCTCAAGTGTTCCTGCCGGGCGACGCGGACGCGTCCCGTCTCGCCTTACAGTAAATGGGATGCCTGTCCGACTCGACATCTGGCTGGACGTTGCGTGCCTGTTCAAGACGCGTTCAGAGGCCCAGAAAGCCATCAAAGGCGGAAAAGTGGACGTCAACGGCCACTCCGCCAAGCCGCACCGGGAGATTGGCGCCGGAGACGTGATCGAGATCACGCGGCCGCTCGGCCGACGCCAGCGGGTGGTCGTGTCGTCGACCACCGAGAAACACATTCCGAAGGCGGAAGCCAAGCTCCTCTACCAGGACACGACGCCGCCTCCATCGCCAGAGGAACAGGTCATGCTCGACCTGCTGCGCATCGCACGGCCGAGGCGTCTAACGACGCCCGTGGCGCCGGACCGGAACGAGCGGCGGCGGCTCAGGAGGGCAAAAGAGGGCGAGGACTAGGGGGCGCGGACGGCCCCCGGCGCCCGTGCCAGCCGCCAGGCGGGCTGCGGCCCGCCGCGTGCGGTCCGCAGCCCGCCTAGTGCTATACTTCAGTGTTTGCGCCCATGAAATGGGCTGATTCGAGCGGGCTGGGCCCGCAGGTGAGGAATAGAGCGTGGCCACTCGACATGCATCCGCGGTGAAGGCTCACCGCCAGACGATCAAGCGCACCGAGCACAATCGGGCCCTCCGGTCCAAGCTTCGCACGGCGCTCAAAGCGATCCGCAGCGCGATTGACACAGGCGACACCGCCGGCGCCAAGTCCGCCCTGAGCCAGACCTTTTCGCTCATCGACAAAATGTCCGGCAAGGGCATCATCCACGACAACGCCGCGGGCCGGTACAAGTCCCGCATCGCGAAGCGCCTCACGGCGAAAACGGCGTAGGCGAACCGCCGACGGCCGCGGGTGTCTTACCAGCGCCCTCGTTGCGCGGGTAGCGGCCGGCCCGTCAACTCCACGACAAGCCGTTCCACGAGGATCCGCTCGTCACCGCCCGAGCTCTTGAGCGCAAGGTCGGTGCGGAGCAGCGCGTCGAGTGCGGGTTTCACGCGGGCCGGCTCGGCCGCGGCCAGCTTGTTGGCGACCCACCACCGCAATTGCCCCACGATGGCGTGGGGCGAATCGCCCCGGTCGAAACGGTTGCCCGTCTCCATCAGCGCGCGCGAGGCGTTGCCATCGGAGAGGGCGTTGTTGATCGCCCACTCATCATCGACGCCCGTCTGCACCGACACGACTTCCCTGACATCGTCAATCGTCAGCGTGCGCCGATCTCCGGCAAAGAGCAGCAGGCGTTCGACGTCCGCACGAATCTTGGTGATGTCGTTGGCCGAACGCTCCACAATCATCCGCGCCGCATCGGGTGCGATGGAACGCCCCGCGCGCGTCAACTCCTCTTTGACGTAGTCGGTCGCGTTTCCGCGACTGCCCGGGTTCCGCGCATCGCCAAGCCCGGCGAAGTCGACAACTTTGGCCGCCTCGAGGAGGCGCTTCGTCAGCCGCCGGGCCTTGTCGACCTCCGTGGCCACGAACACGATCGTGGTCGACGGCACGGGCGACGCGAAGTAGTCCTCGAGCGGCCCGCCGTCCACGGCCTGATCGCCCTCGGCCTCTTCGGCGTCCTCATCGACGGGCGCCGCTTTCGACGCGCGTTTCGGCTTGAGCAGCCGCTCCGCGCGCAGCACGAACACGAGGCGCCGATCGCCAAGCATCGGCATGATGCGGGCCGCATCCGCAATGGCCTCAGGCGACGCAGCCGCTTCGCCGCCGTAGAAACGTTCCACGGCAAACGGGCGATCCGCAGGGTCGATGACCTCTTCGAGCCCGTCCACCATTCGATCCATCAGCTTCACATCTTCGCCAACGAAAAGGTATAGCGGCGCCAGCTTCCGATCGGCGATCTGCTGTTTGAGGGCCGCGAGGGTGAGGGAGGCCATCCGGCGCTAGAACGCCTCGAAGATCGACGTGACGACCGTGCGCGCGAACGCCTTCGCGATGCGGTCAAGGGCGTTCTGGTTCTGCGTGAAGATCGCGCTGACGTCCGTCGCCGTGACGCCGCCGGCCACGTCGTAATCGTCGCGGGCTTGAAACGACGGATTCGCCCACAGCACTTTGTCTGTGGCCGTCTCACGGAATTCGATGGAAGCCGTCACGACAATCGAGTACTTCGAGACCTGCTGGTTCGCGGTGAACGCCAGCGGGACGAGCCCCACGCTCAGAATCGTCCCCTTGAGGACCGCGTCCGCGCCCGCGGCGTCAGGTTGCACGCGATACTTCCCTTTCCCCTGCCACTCCTGCGTGACCGCCGTCGTCAGCACGCGATCGATGTCCGGCGTGGTCGACTGGTTGACGAAGGGCGGGATACCGACCTTCACGATACTCGACGGCAGCGAGTTGCCGCGACCGGCCAGGGCGTATCCGCAGCTGACCGACGCCAGCGCCACCACGCACACGAACAGCAACAGCACACGTTTCATGGTTGTTTCTTCGGACGCACAACGATGCTGACGAGCCGGCCGTTGGGCACGACCACTTTGGCGATCTCCATGTCCGCGAGGTACGGCGCGACGGACGACGCGCTGAATGCCGCGGCGCGAATCTCGTCCTCGCTCGACCCGGCCGGGACAGTGACACGGCCCCGCAGCTTGCCGTTGACCTGCACGGGGATCTCGATCGATTCCTCGGCCGCCGCCGCCGGATCGAACGCCGGCCATCCTGCGGCCACCACGCCATCGTCGTGCCCCAAGCGCTCCCAGAGTTCCTCAGCCAGATGCGGCGTGAACGGCGAGATGAGCAACACGAGGGCGTCCAGGGCTTCGCGCAGGACTGCCGCCGTCTCCGCACGATCTTCGACCCAGCCTGGGGCGCCGCCCTCTTCGTCGACGCGCAACCCGGGGTTCGACTTCTGGCAAAACGCGTAGATTTCGTTCACGTGCTCCATCAGCGCGGACACCGCCGTGTTCAGGTGCATGCGCGGATCGATGTCCCCCGTCACACGTGTGATCGTCCTGTGCGTCCGTCGACGCAGCGCACGCTCGTCATCGTCGAGCAACATGCCGGCGGGCGAACTCGCACCGCTCAGCGCCGGAATCAGGTAGTCCGCGATGCGCCAGATGCGGCAGAGAAACCGGAACGACCCCTCGAGGCCGGAGTCGGTCCACTCGACTTCCTTCTCTGGCGGCGCGACGAACATCACGTAGAGGCGCAACGCGTCGGCGCCGAACTTCGCGATCATGTCGTCTGGATCGACGACGTTGCCCTTGGACTTCGACATGACCGCGCCGTGGCGCAGCACCATGCCCTGCGTCAACAGACGCGTGAACGGCTCGTCGATGTCGACCAGTCCGACGTCACGGAACACACGGCTGAAGAAGCGCGAGTAGATCAGATGCAGGATCGCGTGCTCGACGCCGCCGCTGTAGAAATCGACGGGCCCCCAATACTTGACGGCGGCCGGATCGAACGGCAGCGACTCGTTCGTCGGATCGCAGAAGCGGTAGAAATACCACGACGAATCCACGAACGTGTCCATCGTGTCCGTCTCGCGTCGGCCCGGCTTGCCGCAGCGGGGACAGGGCGCGTTGACGAACTCGGGGACCTGCGCGAGCGGCGAATCGCCGCGGCCGGTGAACTCCGTGATGTGCGGCAGCCGCACGGGCAGGTCTTTGTCGGGCACCGGCACGAGGCCACAGTCCGGGCATTGGATGATCGGAATCGGCGTGCCCCAGTAGCGTTGGCGTGAGACGCCCCAGTCCTTGATCCGGTACTGCACCGTGCCCTCGCCGATGCCATGCGTCGCGGCCTCGGCCGTCATCGTCCGTCGCGCATCCGCGACACGCAGCCCGGCGAAGGATCCTGAATTCACCAGAGTGCCATCGCCATCGAAGGCCGCGGCCAACGTCTCGCCCTCGAGCGTCTGACCGTCGGGTTGGACGACGACGGTAACGGGGAGTCCGTACTTGCGCGCGAACTCGAAGTCACGCTCGTCGTGCGCCGGGACCGCCATCACGGCGCCCGTCCCGTAATCGCCCAGCACGAAGTTCGCAATCCACACGGGAACGGGCGCGTGCGTGAACGGATTGATCACGCGGCGTCCGGTGTCGAAGCCTTCCTTCTCGATCTCGCCGGTGAGCCTCGCCGTGCGGTCCTGCGAGCGGAAGCCTGCTACACGCGCGAGGAACGCCGCGGGGTCCGGTGACTCGGCCGCAAACCGTTCGACGAGCGGATGCTCGGGCGCCAGCAGCACGAAGTTGGCGCCGTAGATCGTGTCGATACGCGTCGTGAACACCTCGATCACGTCGCTCGTCGCCGTGGTGCCGTTCGCAATCGGAAACTTGACCCGGGCGCCTTCAGACCGCCCGATCCAGTTCCGCTGCATCGTGAGGACTTTCTCAGGCCACTCCTTCAGATCGCCGAGGGCGTGCAGCAGCTCATCTGCATAGGCCGTGATCCGCAGAAACCACTGCTCGAGGTTGCGCGTGGTCACCGGCGTCCCGCAACGCCAGCAGACACCGTCGACCACCTGCTCGTTCGCCAGCACCGTCTGGTCGGTCTCGCACCAGTTGACGGTAGACCGGCGGCGATACGCGAGGCCCCTGTCGAACATCCGCGTGAACAACCATTGATTCCAGCGGTAGTACTCCGGCAGGCACGTGGCGATCTCGCGCTCCCAGGCATAGCTGATGCCCAGGCGCTGCAACTGGCCCTTCATGTGCGCGATGTTGTCGAGCGTCCACTTCTCCGGGTGCGTGCGGTTCTTGATGGCGGCATTCTCGGCCGGGAGGCCGAACGCATCCCATCCGAACGGGTGCAGTACGTTGAAGCCGCGCATCCGCATGGTGCGCGCCATGATGTCGCCAATCATGTAGTTGCGGACGTGCCCGACATGCGCGTGACCGGACGGATAGGCGAACATCTCGAGGCAGTAGAACTTTGGCTTCGAGGCATCGACCTCGACCTCGAACGCGCGCGACTCCTGCCAGCGGCGCTGCCACTTCTGCTCGATTTCCTGAGGATGGTAGTCAGACACGGGGAGAAGGGCTCGGGCTCAAGGCTTCGGACTCACGGCCAGATCAGGGCGCGGCCCTGAGCCTGAAGCCTCGAGCCCTACGTTCGTCTAAGTTACCACGCCGATCATGTCGGCCAAGCACTCCTCGAGCGCGCCGAGGTGATAGCCGCCTTCGGTGACCCAGGCGCTTCGGCCCCCGCACCACTGACCCGCGCCGTGGGCAAGCATCTCGACGATTTGCCGGTACCCCTCGGTCGAGACCCGCATGCTGGCCAGCGGATCCCGAGCGTGCGCGTCGAATCCGGCGGAAACGAGCAGCACGTCAGGCCTGTACCGCTCGAGGGCGGGAATCACCTGGCCCTCATACGCGCGGAGATAGACCTCGTCGGTGGCGCCAGCCGCAAGCGGGATATTCAGCGTAAAGCCTTCTCCGTCCCCCACTCCGGTTTCATCGGCCGCGCCGGTGCCGGGATAGAACGGGAACTGATGGGTGGAGACATAGAACACGGCCGGATCGGCGTAGAAGGCCGCCTGCGTGCCGTTGCCATGGTGCACGTCGATGTCCACGATGGCCACGCGCGAGGCGCCGTCGGCGCGCAGGGCCGCGGCGGCTATCGCGATATTGTTGAACAGACAGAATCCCATTGCCCGCTGAGGCTCCGCGTGGTGCCCTGGGGGACGCACGAGCGCGACGCTGCCCGTCCGCTCCCGCCACGCGTGCCGCGCCGCACCAACGGCCGCTCCGGCCGCGAGCAGGGCGACGTCATACGACTCCGGGCTCGTGAAGGTGTCCGGATCCAACATGACCGACCGCCCGGCCGTCGCCGCGATCGTTTCGATGTGGGCAAGCGTGTGGATCCTGGCAAGGTCGTCGCGCGTGGCCGCTTCTGGCTCGGTCACCGGACGCCCCGCGTTCGAGGCCACGGCGGCGAACACCCCGGCGCGCTCGGGGCACTCCGGATGGCCGGGCGGCGTTGTGTGCTCGGCGAACCGATCAGAGAAGAAGATCATCGATCAAACCGAATGGCATGGCCGTCCGTATCATTGGCGATGGGACCGCTCGTAGTCTACCGCCGGTCCACGGAGAGACACCCCCACGTGACGCGTACGGCACTATCGACCTTATTGACTTGCTTGTTCGTCGCCTTCGGCGGAGCGCCCGCGTTCGCTACGCCGGTCCAGGAGCTGGTGACTGTGACCGGCCGCGTCCTCGCGAAGACGGACGGTCGTCCGCTGCCCGGGGCTGTCGTGACCGCAGGGATCACCAAGGCCACCGCCGACGCGGACGGCCGATTCACCCTGACCGCCCGGCCCGGACCGCTCCGCGTCGTCGTGTCGTCCCCGAGCTTCATCGATCAGCCGATCGATCTCACGATCACGCCCGGCATGGGACCGGTGGAGCTGTCGCTGGCAAAGACGTCGGTGCAGGAGTCCATCGACATCTCCGACACCGCGGTGTCGGCCCCCCAGTCAGTCGTCGCGCTTCAACCCTCCTCCGTCCTGCGAGTGGCCGGTGCGGGCGACAACATCTTCAAGGCCCTTCAGACACTGCCGGGGGTGAGCGCCACGGACGACTTCGGTAGCCGGCTGGCGGTTCGTGGCGGTGGGCCCGATCAGAACCTCACCGTCATGGACGGGGTGGAAATTCACAACCCCTATCGCCTCTTCGGCCTGACGTCGGCGTTCAATCCCGAAACGGTCAGGCGATTCGAGCTGACCGCGGGAGGCTTCGGCGCCGAGTACGGCGATCGCCTCTCGTCGATCCTCGTCGTCGAGAATCGCTCGGGCACCTCCAGCGAGCGACTGACCGGATCGGCTGCCATGTCGCTGACCGACGCGAACGTCGTGCTGGAGGGCAAGCTGCCGGGGCAAGCCCGAGGCTCCTGGCTCTTCACGGGACGCCGCACGTACTACGATCTCGTGGCGGACAAGATCACCGGCAACGACCTGCCCTCGTTCGGGGACCTGCAGGCGAGAGGCGACTGGCACGCGAAACCTGGTCACGTGTTCAGCCTTTTTGCGCTGCGGAGTCGCGAGAAGACAGACGCCACGTTCACGGACAGCGGCGACTCCATTGCCGTCGGCGACACGTCCAAGAACGACCTCGTGTCGCTGAGCTACAGCGGCGTGCTCTCGCGGCAGGTGACCGCTCGTTCCATCCTGGCGTGGTACGACTATGGCGATGACCTCGCCGTTGATGGCTCGGTACGCGATGGCGCGCGGCGCTCGAACTCGCCCGAACGGGACGCCGAGCAGGTATCGGCCATCGTGTTCAACCGCGGATTGACCGTACGCGACCTGTCCTTTCGGCAGCAGATCGATGCGCAGGTCGGCCGCCGACAGACGGTGAGCGCGGGGTTCGACCTGCACGCCTTGAGGACGACCTGGGACTGGACGATCAGCGGCGATCGCAATGGCTCCGTGGCCAATGGCTCCGCCGTGATTGGCGGCACGGGGTTGCCGTCGCTCCTCGCCTCGAGCCGCGACACCACACGTGCATCGGCATGGCTGGTGGATCGGCTCACCCTTGGTCCTCGCGTGAGAATGGAACCGGGACTGCGCATCGATCGGAGCGGCTTCAATGGAGAGGTGGTTTTCTCGCCCCGGCTCTCCGCGACGGTCGAGCTCGGGCGGGGAAACCGCGTGAAGGGATCCGCGGGGCTCTTCACGCAGAGCCCGGGATACGAGAAGCTCCTTCAGTCCGATTACTTCGTCGACCTCAGCGCCGACACGGCGAAACAGCTCTCGAGCGAACGTTCCACGCACGTGATCGGCACGTTCGAACACGACGTCAGTCCGGCCATCACCGCGCGGGTCGAGGCCTACTACAAGACGTTCGACCGGCTGATCATCGGACGACTGGAAACACCGGAGGAAACGGCTGCTCGCGTGGCGGAGTACGACTTCCCCGCCGCGCTGGCGACGAGCATCCCGACGTCTCCGCAGATCACGAGCGGACCCAGTAACGACGGCTCGGGCAACGCGTATGGTTTCGACGTCTATCTCGAGAAGCGGCAGCGCGCCGCCGCCGACCGTCTCTCTGGATGGGCGTCCTACACGTGGGGCCAGGCGACGCTTGACGCCTACGGCATCCGACGGCCCTTCGACTACGACCGCCGCCACTCGCTCAGCCTTGTCTCCACCCTGCGTCTGAGTCAACGCCTCGACGTGGGCTCGACACTGCGGGTGGCATCCGGCTTTCCGGCCACAGTGCCCGTCGGCGTGCGCGTCGCTTCGATGGAGGCCCCTGACGGGTCAGGCCGTCTGATTCCCCAAGTCGATGCCCGTGGGCTCCTGGTGTGGACCGTCGACTTCGGCGGCGTGTCAAATCTCTCGCGGACGCGCCTGCCAATGTACACGCGCCTGGACCTGCGCATCACGTTCAAACCGAAGAACCCGGCCGGTCGCTGGCAGATCTACGTCGAGATCCTGAACGCCCTCAACCGGAAGAACTACGTCAACCTACAGCCGCAACTCGACTTCGATCCCGCGAGCGATCGGCCGCAGATCGGCTACAAGACCGACAGTGGCCTTCCACGGCTGCCATCCTTTGGGCTCAGGTACCGCTTCTGACGAGCCCGGACGGCTCTACTTGATGGGGGCGGTGATGCCGATTTGCTTCCGAACGGCGGCCGCCGCGGCGGCCGGTATGAACGAGGCGCTGACCAGCAGGTCGTCATTGTCCGGCCTCTCATCTCCGGCCCGAGACGGTCCCACCGCCGAGTCGTAGCGCAACGAGTAGATGACCACGTCGCTGCCCGTCGTCTGCCACTCCCCAACCCACGCGGTCACTCTGGTGCTCGGCGTCCTGCTCCCATCGATGAAAGTGGACCATCCGCGCCGAACGCCCGTGGCGAGGCCGGGATTCAGAAACTCGTGTTCGAGCGGCGTCGCGGGCATGGCCGCAATGCTCTCGTGAATCTTGCGCAGAACTTCCTCGGCCGGATACGCGACCTGCAGCCGATAACTGAGTTCGTGTCCGCCGTGGCGCCCCTGGCCGTCCCGAAGCCGCGACGCCCCCTTCAGGACGATGAGGGCCGGAGTTGCCGGGCCTGCCTGAGCGGCGCCCGCATCGGTCTGCTGTAGCCGCGCGGCCCCGGAATCGGGACGCCCGCATGCGGTGGGAATCGCCAGGCTCACCATCATCGCGGCCAAACGCGGCCACTCCCGAGACCAGCCGTCACCGGATTTCAGGTTCATGCCCATGCCCTCCAGGCCCTCGCTCCGCGGCCAGTACGTCGAGCGCCATGTGCTTCAATCTGCCGAGCGCTGCCTCGAGTTCGAGTCGTCCGCGTTCGATACTCTCGGCGTCCGCGTTCGCGGCCACCTCGATCGGCGGCCCCATCGTCGCGACGACGTCGGTGCCGGGCTTGGGGATTTGATGGCGGTCCCAGCTTTTCGCCGTCCAGGCGTCCCGGGCTTCGATGTGGAACGGCAGGATCGGATTGCCCGTCGCGCTCGCCAGCCAGACAGCGCCCGGCTGCGCGACCTCTCGAGGGCCTCTGGGACCGTCGATGGTGAACGCCACGGGGCGTCCAGCCCGCATGTCTCGTCGCAGTTGCACGAGCGCCTTTGCACCGTTCCGCGAAGTCGATCCCCTCGCGGTGTCGTATCCGAACCGCCGAATCAGCCGCGCGACCCACTCGCCGTCGAAGTTCTCGCTGGTGATCACGACGATGTCGCGGTCGCGAAGGTAGATGGTGCCCGGCATGATCCGGCCGTGCCAGAGCGCGTAGATGGGCTGACGGCCGCTGCGGTGGATGGCGTCGAGGTGCTCGGTGCCGCGCTCGATCCAGTGGTACGTCGCCCCGATGGCCTCGACCACGGGCACGCCGACCGCGGCGATCACGGCTGCTTGAATGCGCTTGCGCCGGGTCAGAGGCATCAGCGGCAGGGACGGGGGCTCAGGGCTTGGCGCTCACAGCTTCGGGCTTCGGGCTTCGGGCTTCGGGCTTCGGCTCGAACTTCTGGCTCGAGGCTTCCGTCGCCGTACCCCGAGGCGCAGGCGTTGAGCCCAAGCTCCCTGCTACTCAGCGTACCGCTTCAGCAGCAACGTGCCATTCGTGCCACCGAACCCGAACGAATTCGACAACGCGTAGTCGATCTTCATCGGTCGCTTGACCTTCGGCGCGTAGTCCAGGTCGCAGGCTGGATCGGGCTCGTCGAGGTTGATGGTCGGTGGCGCCACCTGGTCGCGGATTGCGAGGGCGGTGATACCCGCTTCGAGCCCCCCGGCCGCGCCCAGCAAGTGTCCGGTCATCGACTTCGTTGACGACATCACCAGCGTCTTCGCATGGTCGCCGAATACCGTACGGACCGCGAGGGTTTCGGTGGGATCGTTGATGGGCGTCGACGTGCCGTGGGCGTTGATGTAGTCGATGGCGTCCGGCTGCAGTCCGGCCTTCCGGAGCGCCATCCGCATCGATCGGACGGCGCCGTTCCCGTCTTCCGGCTGGCCGGTCAGGTGGTACGCGTCACCGGACAAGCCATAGCCGACGATTTCGGCGTAGATGGTCGCCCCACGGCGGCGCGCGCCCTCGAGTTCTTCGATGATCACCATGCCGGCGCCCTCGCCGACCACGAAGCCGTCGCGATCCTTGTCGAAGGGCCGGCTGGCGCGCTCGGGCTCGTCGTTGCGCGTCGACAGGGCTCGCAATGCGGCAAAGCCGCCGACCCCCATCGGCGTGATGGACGCCTCGGATCCCCCGGTGATCATCACGTCCGCGTCGCCACGTCTGATGATTTCGTACGATTCACCGATCGCGTGCGCCGAGGCCGTGCACGCCGTGCAGGTGGCGAGGTTTGGCCCGCGGGCGCCGAATCGAATCGACACCTGTCCCGCGGCCAGGTTGATGATGGATGCCGGAATGAAGAATGGCGAGATGCGACGGGGACCGCCGTTGATGAGGGCCAGGTGCTCGCTTTCGATCGTGCTGAACCCCCCGATGCCCGACGCGATGAACACGCCGACGTTGTCGGCGATGTCCGGCGTGACCTCGAGCCGGGCATCGCGCACCGCGAACTCCGAGGCCGCCAGCGCGAACTGGATGAAGACGTCCGCCTTCTTGACGTCCTTCTTGTCCATGTACTGCAGCGGATCGAAACCCTTCACCTCGCCGGCAATGCGTGCCGCGAACTTCGACGCGTCGAAGTGTGTGATGGGTCCGATGCCGCTGCGGCCGGCGCACAGCGCCTCCCAGCATGCCTCGGTGCCGATGCCGACCGAGGACAGCAGGCCGACGCCTGTGACGACTACTCGCCTCTGCAAATCCCCTCCGAGCTACTTCTTCTTGGCGTGGCCTTCGATGTACTCGACGGCTTCCTTCACGCGGGTAATCTTCTCAGCGTCCTCATCCGGAATCTCGATCCCGAATTCCTCCTCGAAGGCCATGACGAGTTCGACCGTGTCGAGGGAGTCCGCTCCCAGATCGTCCACGAACGACGCATCCGGCGTCACTTCCTCTTCATCGACGCCCAGTTGTTCGACGATGATCTTCTTGACCTGATCCGCAACCGCCATTCAGTCCTCCTCCAAGGGGCCAGGTCGACGACCTGCCCGATACTCAACCAGCATGCTATACCGGCCCGCCGCGCGCGGGCCGCTACAAGTACATGCCCCCATTGACGGCCAGAACCTGGCCGGTAATATACGACGCCTCGTCGGACGCCAGAAACGCCACCGCGGACGCCACGTCCGCGGCGGTGCCGAGCCGCTTCAATGGAATGCGCGACGCCCACTCGTCGTGCGTGCCGGCCGACAACGCCTTCGTCATATCCGTTTCGATCAGCCCTGGGGCGACGGCGTTGACCGTAATCCCGCGCGACGCCACCTCGAGCGCCAGCGCTTTCGTGAGTCCGATCAAGCCCGCCTTCGACGCCGCGTAGTTCACCTGTCCGGCATTGCCCGACTGTCCGACGACCGACGAGATGTTCACGATGCGCCCCGCCCGCTGCTTGACCATCCCTTTGAGCACTGCCTGGACGCACGTATAGGCCGCCGTCAGGTTGGTCGACACCACCGCATCCCAGTCGTCGCGCTTCATCCGCAGCATCAACTGGTCGCGCGTGATTCCCGCATTGTTCACCAGGATATCGACCCTGCCGTGTCGCTCGAGGATGCCAGCCACGGTTGCCATCACCGCCGCATCATCGGTCACATCCATCGTCGCGGCCTCGGCTCGCCCGCCCCGCGCGACAATGCCGGCCACCGTCTCGTGCGCATGCTCCCCGCGCGCGGCAGCCACGACCGTGGCGCCATCGGCCGCCAGTCGCTCGGCTATCGCGCGCCCGATCCCGCGCGACGCGCCGGTGACCAGGGCCACACGGCCCTCCATCGTGCTCATATCAGCCTGCCTACTTCAGCACACGTGCGGGCAGGGCGCAACCAATCGATCACGCATGCGCGGCCGCAAGGGCCCCGGCAAGCCGCGTCACGAGGCCCGCATCGGCCAGCCGCACCGCCAGCGCCACGCCACTGGCGATCGCGCGCGGCGACGATCGCCCGTGACCGATGAGTGCGAGCCCCTGCACGCCGAGCAGCGGCGCGGCGCCATACTCGGCGGAGTCCACGCGCTGGCGCAAGCGCGCGAACGCGCGGCTCATCAACAGCGCGCCAATCTGAGACACGAGCGCAGATCCCAGTTCCTCGCGCAGCATCTGCTCCAGCGCCTCGACGAGTCCCTCTCCTACTTTCAGCGCGATGTTGCCCGTGAACCCGTCGCAGACAATCACATCCGCGCGGCCCGAGAAGAGATCGCGCGCTTCGAGATTGCCAATGAAATTCAGGGACGCCCCCGCTGCCAGCAGGCGTTGATGCGTCAGGCGAATCAGATCCGTGCCCTTGCCGGGCTCTTCTCCGATCGACAGCAGGCCGACTCGGGGACGGGACACGTCGAGGATGACCTGGGCATAGGCCGCGCCGAGATGCGCGAACTCGACGAGATGCTCGGGACGACACTCGACGTTGGCGCCCGCATCGAGCAGCACGGCTTCCCCACTCGGCGTTGGGACCGTGACCGCCAGCGCGGGCCGATCCGCCCCGGCAAGCATGCCAAACGCGCCGTGCACCGCGAGCATGGTGGCGCCGGAATGCCCGGCGCTGAACAGGGCCGCCGCCTGCCCGGACCGGACCAACTCAGCCGCGACGCGAATGGAGGCCCCGGGCTTGCGACGGAGCGCCGTCAGCGGCGACTCGTCCATCCCGATCACGTCCGGCGCATCGACAATGTCGACACGCGCGTCGCCGCGATCGTGGCGGGCAATTTCGTCGTGCAGGCGTTGCGACGGGCCCACGAGCACCACCGCGACGTGACGCTCACGGGCGGCAAGCAACGCCCCTTCGACCACTGCGGCGGGAGCGCGATCGCCCCCCATCGCGTCAACGGCGATCACCGGCACGGGAGGTCGGGCCTACTCCTCGTCGACGGCGCGAACCTGCCGGCCACGGTAGTAGCCGCAGTTCTTGCAGACGGTGTGCGGCAGCTTGAGCTCGTGACACTGCGGGCACTCGCTCGTGCCGATCGGCTTCAAGGCGTCGTGGGTTCGGCGCTTGGCTGTGCGGGTCTTGGAATGGCGTCGTTTCGGATTAGGCATCGGATTCTCGTTCTCTCCAGGCTAGAGGGCTTGTCGGCCAGCCGGCTCGACCGGTCAGCGGCTCCCAGCGGGCCGCGTCATTGTCCTCGCAGGTCCTTCAGGGCCTCGAGTCTGGGATCGACCCAGTCGAACTTGCAGTCGCAGGTGGCCACGTTGCGGTTCGTGCCGCACTGAGGACACAACCCCTGGCAGTCGGTCTGGCACAGCGGTTTCATGGGCATGGCCAGATAGAACTGCTCACGCATCACGTCACCAAGGTTGATCTGATCGTCGCTGTAGTACGACACCCCGACGTCGTCGTCATCGACCTCCTTTTCCTGGTCGTCCGCCGCGTCAGAGTGCGGCAGGAACATCAGGTCGAAGGCGGCCTTCACCGGTAAGGTGAAGGGCTCGAGACACCGGCTGCAGGCTGTCTCGAGGGTGGTCTTGGCGGATCCGACCAAGCGGAACTTGCGGCCGTCCTTGTGGATCTCAGCCGTCAGCTCGACCGGCGTGGTGACACGGAAGTCGTTGTCGTCCGCCTGGAACTCCGCCGGTTCGAACGTGCGTTCCACCCGTTCCAGCGCGCTGCGGAACCGGTTAAGGTTCAGAATCATGTCCATACAGCTGGGCCCACGTGGGCAGGCCAAACGGTGATTTTAGCAGGCTTAGGTCGGCGGGCTCAAGTTTTGGGCCGGAACCTTGGCCGTGGAGGCCCAAAGGGCAATCGGGGGCGAAGCGCGCCTGATGGGCCTGCCCGCCCTCGAAACGACGATCAACACGCCGAACTCGCCCGCGCTAGACCGCCCAGGACCGCGGCACGAAGAACTCCTGGAAGAGAGCCACGGCGTAGCGGTCGGTCATGCCGGCCACGAAGTCGCGGATGGCGGCGTCCAGCCCCTCCGAGGCGATCGTCGTCTCGTCCAGGTAGGGCTCGGGCTTGAGGTGCAGGCGCTCCCAGATGCCGCCAATGACACCAGAGGCCTTGTTGAACTCGGCGGTCGCTCGGGGGTTCTCGTAGACGGCCTCGAACAGGAAGCCACGCAAGTCCATGGTGGCGGCGAGCACGTCCGCGCTCATCCGGATCTCGGTAAGACCGCCGGTAAGGGTTTCGTGCACGACGTCGGTCACCATCGCGTTGATGCGCTGAGAGGACGTGGTGCCCAGACGCGAGGTGGCCGCGGCCGGCAGGGCCGCAATGTCCAGCACCCCCGCGCGCACCGCATCGTCAATGTCGTGATTGACGTAGGCGATGATGTCGGCGACCCGCGCAATCTGACCTTCGACCGTGCTGGCGCGGTGCTCCTTCGGCGCGCCGACGGGCAGGCCGTGCTTCCCCTTGGAGTGGCGCGCGATCCCGTCCCGTACTTCCCAGCTGAGATTGAGCCCCTGTCGCGCGTTCTCGAGCACGTCGACAATGCGCAGGCTCTGCTCGTAGTGATTGAAGCCTCCTGGCATGAGCCGGTCGATCACGCGTTCGCCCGCGTGTCCGAACGGTGGATGGCCCAGATCGTGGCCGAGGGCGATCGCTTCGGTGAGCTCTTCGTGCAGGCGCAGCACTTTCGCGATGCTTCGCGCAATCTGCGAGACCTCGAGGGTGTGCGTGAGGCGCGTGCGGTAGTGATCGCCGGTCGGCGAAAAGAAGACCTGCGTCTTGTGCTTCAGCCGCCGGAACGCCTTCGAGTGAATGACGCGATCGCGATCGCGCTGGAAGATCGGCCGAATCGGATCGGCCGGCTCCGGGCGCAGCCGCCCTTGACTCGCGGAGGACTTCGCCGCCTGAGGGGCGAGGAACTGAAGTTCGCGGGCTTCGAGGTCTTCGCGAATGCTCGACATAGGACGCGGTCAGTCTATCGCAGGACCTCCGACAGCACGCTCGTCCCATGCGGCAGGGGCCCGACGCCAAAGACCTCGGCCACCGTCTGACCAAGGTCCGCGAACGTCCGGCGCGTGCCGAGGTCTGCGCCCGCACGCACAGCCGCTCCAGCCATGAGAACGGGCACGTACTCACGGGCGTGGTCCGTTGACGGCGTGGTTGGATCGTTGCCGTGATCGGCGGTGACGATCAGCACGTCTGACGGCTGCAATCGCGGCAGCAACCGCTGCAGGCGCACGTCGAAGCGCTCGAGGTTCTCCGCGTAGCCGCCGACGTTGTTCCGGTGGCCGTACTGCGTATCGAAGTCCACGAGATTCACGAAGATCAACCCCGTCGCCGTTGTCTGGATGTATTCGTCGACGAGATCCATCCCGTGCTCATCCGAGGTGGTATGCACGGCCGCCGTGAGTCCGCGCTTCGCGAACAGATCTTCGATCTTGCCGATACCGACAACCGCATGCCCGGCACGCTTGAGGTAATCGAGCAGCGTGTCACTTGGCGGCTCCAGTGCGAAATCGCGGCGATTCGAAGTGCGCGTGAACGCACCGGGGACGCCCACAAACGGCCGGGCGATCACACGCGCGACACCCAGGCCTCGCGCCACGAGTTCGAACGCAATGTCACAGATGCGGTACTGCTCGGGCATCGGGATGACGTCCTCGTGGGCGGCAATCTGGAACACGCTGTCGGCCGACGTGTAGACGATCGGCGCGCCCGTACGGACGTGGTCGGGTCCGAGATCGTCGATGATCGCGGTCCCTGAAGCGACGACGTTCCCCAGGGTGCGGCGGCCGATGCGACGCTCGAACTCCGCAATCAGTTCAGGTGGAAACCCTTGGGGAAACGTGGGAAACGCCCGATCGAGCACGATGCCCGTCATCTCCCAGTGGCCCGTGACGGAGTCCTTGCCGGGCGACGCTTCGGCCATCCGGCCGAACGCGCCCCGCGGAACTCCCGGTGCGACGCCTCCAATGTTGACCAGACGATCGAGCCCGAGACTGCGAAGCATGGGCACGCGCAGGGGGATCTGGCGCGCGATGTTGCCGAGGGTGTTGCTGCCTTCGTCGCCATACACCGGCGCGTCGGGGAGCTCGCCGATGCCAACCGAGTCCATCACGATGACGATGACGCGGGTCGGCAGGAACGACATGGCTGCCGCCCACGATACATCAAGGCACGACGCGCGCGTGTCAGCCCAGATCGGTCAAGGCTTCGGGCGCGGCGCGCGTCTCGAGCCAGCGGCGCGTGAGGTGCAACGCCTCGTCTCGCGCCGCTTGGCCCTCGCCAGGTCCCTCGATCCAGTGCGTCACCGGCTCGGAGCGGAACCAGATGCTCTGCCGACGCGCGTACCGCATGTTTTCCTGGACGATCAGAGCGCGGGTGTCGGCCTGGTTGCGGACGCCGCGCAGCATGTCCATCACCTGGCGATACACGAGCCCGCTCAGCGCGTGTGCCGCTGCCGGCAGGCCCGCCTCGAGCAGACGACGCACCTCTTCGACCACACCGGACTCGAATTGCTGGTCGACGCGGCGCGCGATGCGTGGACGGAGTTCCTCACGCGGCATGGTCAGGCCGATGGTCATGACGTCGAAGTCCGCGATGGGCGAGATCGTGTCACTGAAATGCGCCGTGAGCGACCGGCCGGTCAGCAGGTACACCTCGAGGGCGCGGATCAGCCGCTTGCGATCACGCGGCTGAATCCGCCGCGCTGAATCTTCATCGACCCTGGTCAGCCAACGATGCAGCGCTTCGACGCCGCGGCGATCCGCCACCCGCTCCAGACGCGCGCGCAGAGCGTCGTCGCGTGAAGGGCCGGGGAAAATGCCGCGCACGAGGGCACGATAGTAGAGGCCGGTCCCGCCGACGATCACGGGCAGGTGTCCACGCGCATGGACGGCCCGCGCGATATCGCCGGCCTCCCGCCCGTATCGCGCGGCAGAAAAGACCTCGTCGGGTCCGACCAAATCGACGAGGTGATGTGGAATGCCGCGCTGCTGCGCCACCGGGACCTTGTCGGTACCGATATCGATGCCGCGATAGACCGCGGTGGAATCACACGCCAGAATCTCGCCGCTCAGTGCCTCCGCGAGTGCCAGTCCCAGCGCGCTCTTACCGGTCGCGGTGGGTCCGACGATGGCGACGAGCGGGTTCACGGAAGGGTCCGCGGATCTTCGTTGTAGTGAAACGTGACGGTGAAGAAGACCTTGTCCGCCGGATACTCGGGGGGCAGATTGGCCGTGGGGTTCGACAGCTTCAGCGCGCTCAGCGCCGACGTGGTCAACGACGGGTAGCCTGCGGGCTGCACGATGCTCAAATCGGTGATGGTGCCATTACGCAGCACGTTGAATTGAATGACGACGCGTCCGCGATACGTCATTGCGGAGGTTGGCACAATCCAGTTGCGCTCGACCTGATTCTTGAAACGGCGCAGCCAGGGGCCGAAGTCTACGCCCATCGAATCGAACTGGATGTCCGCGGACTGCTCGGCGTTGCCGCCCTTGAGATTGTCGTAGTTCTCGTTCTTCAAGTACTGCTGCAGATTGTGCAGGGAGTCGGACAGGCTCCGGTTCGCGCCACGCTCAGACGCCGGCGCCGGCGGGGCCATCTTCGACGCCATTTCTGGCAGCGGTTGCGAGCTGGCCGGGTTCGGGGGCGCTGGGGACGGCGGCGCGGGTGGTGTCGTCGCTGGAGGGGTTGTCGGTCCGCCTTCGACCAACTCTGGTGTGTTGCCGCGGGAGAACGGCATCGTGTTGTCGGGGGTCGGGGCCCGCTCCCGCGTGGCCGCACGGCGGTCCAGGTCGGACTGGTCGGCCCGCAGGAGCGGTGCGAGGCTCTTGTCCTTGAACGGCAGGACTTCCACAAACCGCAGGGGTTCCTGCGACTGTTGGACCGGAACGACGTTCTGGGTCGGGCTGAACCACTCTTTGGGGACCAGCACGTAGGCCAACAGCAGCGCGAGGTGGACGATGATCGAGAGGAGCACGCCCTCCCGACTCGAGATCGGGGAAGTGACGCGAGGCGTCTCGGGGCGGTAGTCCTCGAAGTCCAAGTACATCAGCGACTTATTGGCAGTATACGACCGGGGCAGGGATGGCGCTACGCGGGTGCCGCATCACGGCCTGTCTCTTCAGACGTCAGCGAGGCCGCCGCGGGCGGCGCCTCGAAAATGGCTGTCAGGAGCGCAGGCGAAACCGGGAGTCTTAAGACTCCCGGTTTGATCACAAGACTGTTATCGCGGACGTTCGGCCAAGTAGAGATAGACGACGCCGAATGTGAGGGTCTCGAAACGGACATTCGCGAATCCCGCTCGGGTGAGGATGGCGCCGAAAGCGCGACCGGTTGGAAACTCGGCGACCGACGCCGGGAGGTAGGTGTAGGCCTCGCTGTGCCTGGAGACGAGTTTCCCGACAAGCGGTAACACGCGTTTGAAGTACCAGAGATAGGCTGCGCGCAGGCCCGGAAGCTGCGGCGAGCCGAACTCCAGGATAGCCAAGCGGCCGCCGGGTTTCAGGGCGCGGTGGAACTCGCGACAGGCCTGCTCGGGATCCAGGACGTTCCGAATGCCAAAAGCGACCATCGCGGCGTCAAACGCCTCGTTCGGCACCGGCATCATCGTCGCGTCCCCACGCGCCAGACGAACACGGTGTTCAAGGCCAGCGGCTCGTGTCTTCCCGAGGGCCAGCCGCAGCATCTCAGCCGAGAAATCGATGGCGATCACTTCGCCGGCACGGCCGGTGGCCGATGTGGCGGCCTCGATCGCGAGATCGCCGGTGCCCGTGCACATGTCGAGGACGCGATCGCTTGGAGACAGATGGAGCACGCGCACGGCATGGCGACGCCAGCGCTTGTCGAGGCCGGCGCTGAGGAGGTGATTCAGCGTGTCGTAGCGACGCGCGATCGCGTCGAACATCCCGGCGATCTTCGCCGGCTCTTTCGACGTGGAGATGCTCACTCGCCCTTCCAGGCTGGGAAGAGTCGCTGCTCGAAGCCAAGGCCGTTGAGAATTTTGCCCGCGATGAACGCGGCCAGATCATCGATGGTGGCGGGGCGCTGATAGAACGCGGGCATGGCGGGCAGGATCATCGCGCCGGCTTCCGCGCAGGCCACCATGTTGCGCAGATCGGGGAGGCTCATCGGCGTCTCGCGCGGCACGAGAATCAACCGCCGCTTCTCTTTCAACATCACGTCGGCTGCGCGCTCGATGAGATTCTGCGACAGTCCATGCGCGACTCCGGCCATGGTTTTCATCGAACACGGCACGACCACCATCGCCTCGCACCGATGGCTGCCGCTGGCCAGCGCCGCGCCGAGATCCTTGTTACTGTGGAGCTCGAAAGACCCGCGTTCGACGCCGGTCCCGTGCCGCTCGACCAGCAATTCGCGAAGCCGGTCCACCCGCGCGTCCGCCCCCAGCTCGTCGGCCAGCAACCGCCGGCCATACTCGCTGACGACGATCTCCAGATGGCACCCGAGTTCCATCAGTGCCGCGATCGTGCGCACGGCGTAGAGAGCACCGCTTGCGCCCGTCACGCCAATCGCAATTCGCCGGGAATCCGTGACAGCCATGCTCTCGCTCATGCCAGCCAGAGATCGGCCGCGGTCGCGACCAGATACAGGATGCCCACCCAGCCGTTCAGGTCGAAGGCGCGCTTCACCTGTGACAGGTCATTGGCGCGCACGAGCGACTGCTCGTACACCAGCAATGCGGCGACGGTAACCACGCCGGCCACGTAGACGCGACCGAGCCCACCGAGCACACCGACGAGCGCGAGGGCGGCAATCGTCAGCACGTGGAGCCCGCGAGAAATCCAAAGCGACCGCGCCACCCCGAACCGGACGGGAATCGATCGCAGACGTTCGCGTCGATCGAACTCGAGATCCTGACACGCATACAGCACGTCGAAACCCGCCACCCAGACTCCGATCGCCAGGCCAAGAATCCACGGTTCGAGACGAGGCGGCCCTCCAGCAGCAATCCACCCGCCGACCGGCGCCACGGCCATTGCCAGCGCGAGGAACAGTTGCGTGTAGGACGTGAACCGTTTGGCGAGCGAATACCAGAACACGATGGCAAGGGCGATGGGCGAAAGCGCGAGACAGATTAGTCCCAGCCGGCTGGCACACGCCACGAAGATTGCGGACGTGACCACGACGAAAACCGTACCTTCCGCGCGGGTCATCGCCCCCCGGGGAATCTCGCGCATGGCGGTCCGCGGGTTGCGCGCATCGAACTGCGCGTCAACGAGCCGATTGAATCCCATGGCGGCGCTTCGCGCCGCGATCATGCACGCGATGATCCAGCCGATGCGCATCCACGAGAGCGGTGCCAGCCGAAACGCCAGCAAGGCGCCCACCAGCGCAAATGGCAGGGCGAACACAGAGTGGCTGAAACGCACGAAAGAGGCGTACGTCCGAAGGCGGGACAGCATCAGAAGAGGCGACGCACGGCAGAGGCCGGTACGCCGCCCACCAGGTATTCTTCCACATCGGTCACGCCGGGCGGAATATCGACCGCGATGAGCGCGGCCTGCTTGCCAGGAGCGAGGGTGCCGTAGTGGCGGCCAAGTCCGAGTGCTTCGGCGCCGACGCGCGTGGCACTGTCGAGAAAGGACGCGGCGGAAACCTCTGGTGCGACGCGCCGCATTTCGGCCAACTCATCGAACATGTTGAGCGACGCCACCGACGCCAAGCTGTCCGTCCCAATGGCCACGGGGACGTCTGCCGCATAGAAGTGCGCGAGCCGCGGCATGCCGACCCCCACCCAGACATTGCTGCGCGGGCAGGTAACCACGGTGGCTCCCGCCTCCCCAAGCCGATCCAACGCGTTGTCCCCAAGCTGCACCGCATGAACGGCCAGGAGGCCGGGACGCAGATAGCCCACCCGGGACATGTACTCCACCGGGTCGCACTGCGGCACCGGCCAAGACTCCACCCACACACCAAGCCGCTCGAGCGTCTTCCGGATCGGTCCCCGTCCCGTTCGTAGGAACTCAACTTCCTCATTGGACTCACCGAGGTGCACGGTCAGCGGCCCGCTGGCGTGTCGCCGCGCAATTTCGCGAAAGACTGCCGGCGCAACGGAGTAGGGGGCGTGCGCCGCCACCGTGATGCTCACCGGTGCGCCCCCGTCGTCCAGGGGGCTCGCCACGGCCGACACGCGATCCCAGGCATCGCGGACAAGCTGCGCCGCGTCGGCAACGTTGAAGCCGAGGATCTCGTGAAAAACAACGCCACCGAGGTGAGCCGCGCGGAGGGCGCCAACGGCCTGGAGTGTGTTCGAGATGTCACCGACCAGCACCGTCCCCGTCGCGTGCATCGTGCCAGCGGCGACCGCCGCGGCTCGCTGCAGACCCTCGACACCTCCAGGAGGGCCTAGGCGACGTAGCCGCAGCATCTGCGTCATCCACTCGTCCATCGACGCTGCCGGCGGAATCAGGTTCGCCATCCAGCTCAATTCGAGATGGGTATGCGCGTTGACCAGTCCTGGCAGAATGGCGACGTCCCCGAGGTGGCGCCCCGGCGTCGGCGGCGGGCCCGCTCCGAAGCGCCGAATCACGCCGTCCCCCACCTCAATCCACCCGTCAGCCACGGGCGGTTTCGAAATCGGCAGCAGCCAGCGAGCCGAGGTGAATGACGACACCGGGTGTCCAAGGAAACCGGAGTCTAAGGTCGCACGCCCGCTCGGGAGCGGCGGGCGGCGGCGCTTCGGGCCTCGTAGGCCTGGAGGTCTTCGGCTTCCCCAGCGCGGCCATCCCCGCGCGCCACGGCCAGCTCCAGCATTCGAGGCACGCTCCGCTCGCGGAAGATGGGATCGCCCAGAACGTCGTAGTGCATGTTGCGGCGCTTGGCCGCGAACCCGGCATTTTCGATGTTGCGCACGACCTCGTATTCATCCATGCAGTACTCGGCGCCGGCGGCGCGGACGACGTTCTCCTCGATCATGACGCTGCCCATGTCGTTGGC
>JBDTNQ010000007.1:0-85205 GCA_039933635.1 Acidobacteriota bacterium | reverse complement strand
ACCTGTCGTACCCGTCGTACCCGTTTCGGTGTCTAACGTCACAGGTCACGCGACAAGACAGGGTGCGGTGGCCATTGGTGGGCGATCAAGAGGACGCGGCCCGCGGATGGTGTGGCCACGGGTGTCGCTGGAACTGGAGGACGAGATGCCGCGAGAGATCTTTCGAGAGGTCGTCGAGGGGGAAGGACACCGAACGGCACGGCAGTGGTACACGGTGCCGCTGTCGATCGTGACGCACACCCTGTTGATCGTGATGTTCATCGCGATTCCGTTGCTCATGACGGATGCCTTGCCGACGCCGGCGTCCGTGCTCGTCTTCGCGGCGCCTCCACCGCCGCCAGTGGCCACGCCACCGGATCCGGCCGTGCGTCCCGACCCGACCACGCCACAGCCGGATAGCACGCCGCCTCCGTACCCCACGGAGGCGCCGAGTGCGCTGGTTGAGGAGCGGCCGCCGACGATGACGACGATCGTGGAGGGCATCGTGGACGGAGCGATGAAGGCCAGCGGACTGTCGGAACTCGTCAGGCCGCCGACCGTACCCTCACCGCTACCGCCCGTCGCGCCGATTCGCCCCGGTGGCGTCATCAAGGCCCCCGGCAAGATCCACGACGTCGTGCCCGTGTATCCGACGATTGCCAAAGCGGCTCACGTGCAGGGCACGGTGATCCTCGAGGCCACGATCGCAAAGGACGGGAGCGTCCGGGACGTCCGGGTGCTGAGCGCGCCGCAGATGCTCGACGATGCGGCGTTGACCGCCGTGCGGCAGTGGCGCTACACGCCGTCGTTGCTCAATGGGCAGCCGGTCGAAGTGCTGATGACGGTCACGGTCAGGTTCGCGCTGCAGTAGGGCGCTACTCGCGGTAGTTGCCGAACTGCAGTTCGACGCCGAAATCGTGCCCCTTGAGCACGCGGATGGCTTGCTGCAATTCGTCCTTCGACGGCGACGAGACCCGGACCTGGTCCGCCTGAATGGTCGCCTGGACCTTCTTCAGGCTCTGTTCCTTGAGGTATTTGACGATGGCCTTGGCCGCGTCGGATGAAATGCCCTGCTGCAACGTGACGGTGCGTTTGACCATGCCGCCGGAGATTTGCTCGACGTCGGACAGTTGCAGATTCTTGACGGGCACACCGCGGCGGATCATCCGCGTCTGCAGGATGTCCCATACCGCTTCCATCTTGAACGTGTCTTCTGTGGTCAGAACAATCAGGTTTTCAGCCTTGTTGAAGTCGATGGTCGACTTCGAGCCCTTGAAGTCGTAACGCTGCCCGATTTCCTTACGCGCCTGGTTGACGGCGTTGTCCACTTCCTGAAGATCTACCGCAGAGGTGATGTCAAATGAAACCTGAGAGGCCATTCCCATAGATTATGCTGGGACTACCCAGCCTGCCAGGGAGTGATGCTCATGCGACCTGCTCTCACCCGCGCGCTCGTCGGATGCGTGAGCATTGCCGCCGTCGTGGCGCTTTCAGCTCAGGCGCCTCAAGCACCGCAGCCAGCACCGCCCGCGCCACCGCCGGCATTTCGGTCCGGCACGACGCTTGTCCCGCTGGACGTGCGGGTGATCGACAAGAAGGGCAAGCCGGTCACCGATCTTCGGCAGGGCGACTTCACCGTGGTCGAAGACCGGGTGCGTCAGGACGTGAAGCTGTTCTCGTTGCAGGCGTTGACGGCCGAGCCCGTGACGGACGAGCAGCCGCTGCCACGGAAGACCGGCCCGACGACCACCCTCGAGCCCAGTCGCTATCGCGTCTTTCTGATCTTCCTCGGACGCGGCGATTTGGGCGGTCCGTCCGACGGCATTGGCGGCGCGATTCACCTCGTGAAGGAGCGGCTGCTGCCACAGGATCGGGTGGCGGTCATGGCGTGGAATCGTGCGACGGACTTCACGACCGACCACGCCAGGACACTGGCGCTTCTCGAGCGCTTCAAGAAGCAGTACCGCAAAGTTGATCGCGAACTGCAGCTGTACTTCGCGAGCCCGGCGTTCATGTACGGCAATCGCACGGTTCCCGCCAATATCCAGCAGGGGGTGGACGCGATCTTCCGCGGGGACTCGAATGCGCCACTGCGGACGCTGAATGCCGCGCTCGAGGCCTCGCCGGAAGCCGAACGGCTCCTTCGCGAGAAATACGATCTGTTCACCGCGCCCGACTCCGACCGGGTCAGCGCGGCGGCCCGCGAGAACCTCGGCGTCAGCCTGTCGGAATTCATCGACGACACCGCGCAGACGATGCAGGACCAAGGCAATCTCTACGCGGGCATTGAGTACTTGAAACACCTGGACGGCGAAAAACACCTGCTCTGGGTGACCGAGTACGGCCTGCAGCGGCAGTTCCGCGATCCCGTCGAGGACGATCGTGACATCGGCCGGGCCGCGGCGGACGCGCGCGTGGTCCTCGACGTCATCCGCGCAGGCGGCGTGGCGTCGACGGCCGGCGTTGGCGCCGCCGAGTCACGCGCGCCGGTCAGGTACAATGCCGTCAGCGCGCTGAGAACGATGCTGCCGGCGCAGACGTCGCGCATCCTGGCAGACCTGACCGGCGGGCGCTCGGACGCCAACCGGTTCGCCAACGCGTCGATGGCGGCCGACTACATCGAACAGGCGAGCCGCGTGCAGTATCTGCTGGGCTACTATCCCACCAACAACCGGCTCGACGGGCGCTTCCGCAACGTGGTCGTCACGGTCAATCGCCCGGATGTGACGGTGCTGGTGCGCCGCGGCTACTACGCGCGCCGGGAAGCGGGGCCGATCGACCGCCGGGCGATTGCGACGTTCAGCCGTGTGAGCGCCGCGGCTGCCGATGCGCGCGAGGTGAGCGACATTGCGTTGAAGGCCGTGGCGAGCAGCACGCCGGCCACGGCGACGCTGAACGTGACCGTCGATGTGTCGCGTGTCCGCTTCTCGGCCGTGAACGGCCGGCAAACCGCGAGCCTGCAGGTATCGGCGTTCTGTCTCAACGGCAAGCAGAAGCCCGTGGGCGACGTGCAGCGTGGGGTCGAGTTGAGTTACACGGACCAGCGGCTCGCGGACGTGAGGCGCTCCGGCGTGGTGGTGCCGCTCAGCATTCCCGTCCGCGAGGCCCCGGCCGTGATCAAGCTCGTGGTGTACGACTACGCGAGCGACCTCACGGGCAGCCTCAACGTGAAGGTGACGCCGGTCCCGGCGCCCTAGTCGGATCGTGGTCGCTTACGAGTCTGACGTAGAATATCGGCGCCATCCTCGGAGATCAGATGAACACAGGCCTTGTTGAACCGCCAAAGGCGCTCGGACGCGAAGAGAGTCTGTCGCTCGTCGCTTCGTTTCCTTCCTGGTACCACCGTATCTATCTCGGTAATGGCGTGTGGACCCTGCCCGGCCGCGGATTTCACGAGGATGTGTGGGCGCAGTTCTCGAAGGCCTTGCCGCCCGATCTCGGCGGCCGTTCGGTGCTCGACGTCGGGTGCAACGCCGGGTACTTCGCCATCGAAGCCAAGCACCGGGGCGCTGGTCAGGTTGTGGGCATCGAATTCGTCGACATGTTCCTGCAGCAGGCGCGGCGACTCCGCGAAATCTGGGACGTCGACGTCGACTACCGTCAGGGCGACGCGCATTCGATCACGGGGCTCGGACAGCAGTTCAATCTCGTCGTGTTTGCCGGAGTGCTGTACCACCTGAAGAACCCTCTGCAGGTCCTCGAAGACCTCGGCCGGATCTGCGACGACGCGATTCTGGTCGAGACCGAAGCCATTCCGGAGGATCCGCGGAACGGCGTCATCGTTCGGCAGGGCATTCCGGCGGTTTCTCAGTTCAAGCGGACTGGCATCATGGCGTTCGTTGAACGCGATGAGCTCAACGGCGACGGCTCGAACTGGTGGATCCCCGACACCGAATGCGTGAAGGGCATGCTGAGGACGGCGGGCTTCGTGCACCTCTCGAAGCCGGTCTTTCTTCAGCCGACGCGGCTGTGCATGGTGGCCAGCAAGCGGCCCGACTCCATGCTCAATCTGGCGGCGTTCTGAGTTCGAGCGTTGGTCTCAGCGCGACCGGCACGCCTGGTTGCGCGAGTGTCTGGTGTCCCTGAAACAGATACTCATCTGGTCCGTCGTCGCGTCGTGCGGCGCCGTCCTGTTGCTCTTCGCAGGCACACAGTGGATCACGCCGTCGTCGTTGTCGGCGCCCGTCGGCGACGCCGGTTGGACAGGGCGGACCCGCGCGTGGTTCAGGCCGCGGGGATTTCAGGGATTTGAGATTGATCCTGCGAGCGGGCGCCAGTTCAGCTGGACGGGGCCTCGCAGCCGGCTCGTCTTTCCACACCTCGATCGGTCGCGACCGTATCGGCTGACGCTCGACATCAATGCGTTCCGGCCTCCCGGTGTGACCGAGCCGCTCGTGGCCGTCTCGGTCGATGGCGCGGTTGCGGCGACGCTCCTCACCACCACCACCCCACAGCAGATCGCAATCGACTTGCCGGTGCGTCGCGGTTCGGGAACGGTGGTGGCCTTTGGCTCGCCGACGTTCGTGCCCGGAGGCGATGCACGCGCGTTGGGCGTGATGGTGAATCAGGTAGGTCTCGTGGCCGAGGCCGGACACTTTCGGCCTGACTGGGTGGTGGTGTCCTGGCTGTGCGTCGCATCCGCCGCATTCGCGGCCGGCGTTCTGCTGTGCGGTGTGCCCGCGCTGCTCGCCATTCCCCTCGTCCTCAGCATCGTCATCGGACTCGTCTGGTTGCTGCTGCTCGACGCGGCATTTCTGGGCGACGACGTCGTGCGGGTGGTGTGGATCGGCGGGGCAGTGATCGCGGTTGGCGCAGTGGTGGCCAGCGCACGCGCGCTGGGCGGACGAGTCCTCGCCCTGCCAGAGTGGGGCATGGCGATCGGCATCGTGCTTGGCGTGAGCGCGCTGAAGCTTGCGTGCTTCACGCATCCACAGATTGCGCAGACGGATGCGATGTTCCAGGTCCATCGGGCCGAGCTCGTCCATCGCGGTGAGTACTTCTTCACGTCGGTCACGCCGAGTCCCAGCTTCGAGTTCCCGTACGCGATCCTGCTCTACGTCACGGCGCAGCCATTCTGGTCCTGGTTTCCGTCCGATCTCGAGCTCGCGAATCTGCTCCGCGGGCTGGCGCTGATCGCGGACGCGCTCGTTGGTCTTGCCCTCTACGCGATCGCGCGGCGTCACTGGAACCACGGACCCGCGGCGCTATGGTGCGCCGTGTTGTGGACGGTCACGCGGGCTCCCGCGATGGCCCTCGGCCACGCGAACCTCACGAATCTCTTCGGGCAGGGACTGTTTGGCGTGGCCATGGCTTGTCTTGTCTGGATGGCCGCGCCAGGACGCTGGGGGCTTGCCGCGATCGGGGGCTGCGTCTGGCTCACACTGGCGTTCCTGTCGCACTTCAGCACGCTGACCACCGGCATGCTCCTCGTGGCAGCCACCGCGGTCGTGTGGACACTGCTCGGGCCCAAGGTGCCCCGGCGTTCCGGATTGATCGCGGGCGGCGTGCTGATTGTGGCGGCCTCGATCGCGTACGGCCTCTACTACTCGCACTTCAACGATCTGTACCGCCAGACGTTTACGAGGATTATGTCGGGCGCCGACCAGCAGTCGGACACGTCGATGGTGGCGTCGCCCCGGGTCAAGTGGCAACGCTGGATCACCGAGGACCAGTTCTCGAACGACTATGGTCTTCCAGGCGTGGCGCTTTTCGTCAGCGCCCTCGTGGGTGCCGTCTGGCTGGTGCGGTCCAGGCGCCGTGAGCCGATGACCCAGGCGTTGCTGGCATGGGCTGCGGTGTGGCTGGCGGCGACCGCGCTGGGGATCCTGACGTCCGTCGAGCTACGGGCGAATCTGGCGGCCACGCCGATGTTTGTCTGCCTTGCCGCGTACGGACTCTCCACGCTCGCGTCGCGTTCGCTCTGGGGACGCGCGGCTGCCCTGGTCGGCGGGTGCGCCATCGCGTGGAACGGTGTCCAGGTCTGGCTGATGTGGCTGGGTCAGTCGTGACCGTGGGCTCGCGGGGCTGAGTCGCTAGAGATAGTTAAACAAGCCACGCAGCGCTTCGAGGATCACGTTGCCGACGGCCCGGACGAATGGACCGACATCCCCTGACGTGGTGGTCGTCGACACGATCACGGGGTCGGTGATGAGGAGCCAGATCGTCGCCGCGGCGAGCGTCGCTGCCGCGACCCCGGCGACGGCCACGAGACTCAGACTCAAGCGGAAGGACGCGCGATCCATGGTTATCGTCGAGTCCGCCGGCGCAGCTCGCGTGGACTATGACGTGCCGGCGGGTGTGGCGGTTGGGCTGGCAGCAGGAATCCCTGTGCGCGAAGGAACGCATCGACGACCCACGCCGCATCGAACCCGGTCGGTATGTTGCCGCCCACGGTCTGCTTGCGGAGGTACCAATACATCGGCGGGCCCTGGAGCAGGCCCAGCGCGAAGTCGATGTTGACGGTGCGCGGGAGTTCGCCCCGATCGATCGCGCGCTCGATGGCCCGCACGAGCTGTGCGCGGGCGGGCTCGAGCACACGCTTGCGCCACGCGCTGCCAAACGCGGGACTGCGCGCGGCATAGGCCATGAAATGCGGCAGGATCTGCTGCCGCGCCGTCGCGTACTCCTGGGGAGGCGTGCGGCCCATGACGGCCAGCAGATCCTCGCGGAGCTGGCCGCTGTTCGTGTCGGGCAATTCTGATTCGAACCCGTGCAGTTCGGCCATCACCTCGAGGGCGAGCGCGTCCTTGTCCGGCCAATGCTTGTAGATGGTCGCTTTGCTGACGCCTGACGCCGCGGCGATGGCGTCCATGCTGGTGGTGTCGATGCCGCGTTCGGCAAACAGATCCACCGCCGCCGCGATGACGGCATCGTGTGCCCGCACGCTTCTCGGTCGAGCCACGTCAGACCTGAATCTTCGAGAAGCGATACGCGCCGAGCACGGTGAAAGCCACCGCCACGCTCACCAGCACCGCGAAGTCCGTGGCGGCACTGAACGCGGAGACGCCGATGAGCGCGCCCCGCAAACCGTCGATGCCGTACGTCAAGGGATCGAGCCGCGTGATCACCGCCAACGCCGTCGGCAGGTTCGTCAGCGGGAACAGGGCGCCCGACAGGAAGTAGATCGGCATGACCAGAAAGTTCATGATCAGCTGGAAACCCTGCATGTTCTGCAGGCTCGATCCGATGGCCGTGCCGAGGGCGGCAAAGACGATGCAGATGAGGACCATGAAGGCGAAGGCGAGCGGGATGGTACTGACGCTCGACGGGCGAAAGCCCGCGAGCAGGCAGATCACCAGCACCATCGTGCCCTGGATCACCGACACCGTGGCTCCGCCGAGCGTCTTGCCGATCATGATGTGCAGCCGTGGCACCGGCGCGACGAGCGTTTCTTTCAGGAAGCCGAACTGTCGATCCCACAGCAGGCCGATGCCCGAGAAGATCGACGAGAAGAGGACCGACATGCCAATGACGCCGGGCGCCACGAACTGCAGGTAGCTGCCCCGTCCCGCCTGCTGGAAGACCGGGCCCAGCCCGAAGCCGAGCGCCAGCAGGTAGAGGAGCGGCTGGCCGAGCGATGCGATGATCTGGGCCCGCGACCGCGAGTAGCGTTTGAGTTCCCGCAACCAGAGGATGTAAATCGCGCGCACGCTATCGCCTCCACATCTTTGCGACCTGACGCATCTGGTCCGCGGCGTCGGCGCTTTCGTCGCGAATGGTCGCTCCCGTGAGCGCCAGGAACGCGCCCTCGAGCGACGTGGTCTGCGTCTGTTGTTTCAGTTCGTCGGCCGTCCCGCGCGCCACGATGGTGCCGTGATCGATGATTGCGATGCGGTGGGCCACGCGCTCGGCCTCATCCATGTAGTGCGTCGTCAGGAACACGGTGACGCCCTCCGTCTCGTTCAAGTACTTGACGTGCGTCCAGAGCTGGTTGCGGCTCTGCGGGTCGAGGCCGAGGGTGGGTTCGTCGAGAAAGAGGATCTTGGGCGTATGCAGCAGTCCGCGGGCGATCTCGAGCCGCCGCTTCATGCCGCCGGAGAACGTCTTCACGAGTCCCGCGCGGCGGTCCCAGAGTTCGAACAGCGTCATCAGTCGTTCGATCCGCTCGACGCGGGTGCGGCGGGGGACGTGATAGAGCACGCCGTGGAGGTCCATGTTCTCGTAGGCCGTGAGTTCGCCGTCGAGGCTGGGGTCCTGGAACACGATGCCGAACCGGCGGCGGACGTCGTAGGGGTGCGTGCGCGGGTCGAGACCGTCGATTCGGACCGACCCGCTCGTGGGCGTGAGCAGGGTCGTCAACATCTGGATGGTCGTCGTCTTGCCGGCGCCGTTCGGACCCAGAAACGCGAAAATTTCGCCGGCGTGGACGTCGAACGACACGCCGTTGACGGCGTGGACCGTGCCAAAGGTCTTGACCAGGTTCTGGACGGCAATCATCGGGCCTCCTTGTGAGTTGACTACACTAAACGGTTTAGTTTAGTTATGCAAGTGCCACCGGCCGTCATCCGTGCGGCGCGCCACCTTTCGGGCGGGCGTGCTCGGAGCTGACAAGTCCACGCCCAACATGCAGGCCGTCGTCGTGCTTGGGGCCCTGCTGGTCACGGTCATCGGTCTCTCGGCCACCTGTATCGTCGGCCCCCTGGTCTTCATGACCCGTCGTCGATCATTTTCCGGCGCGCGTCTGCTGATTCTCTATTTCGCGGCCATCGGGCTGGGGTTCATGTTGATCGAGACCGCGATCATGCAGCGCATGATCGTCATGCTCGGCCACCCGACGTACGGGTTGTCGGTCGTGCTCTTTACGCTGCTGCTGGCCAGCGGATGCGGGAGCTACCTGACTCACGGCATCGAGAGCGCAGACCTTCGTCGACAAGGCGCCTGGCGCCTGCTGGCACTGCTCGGCGTGTTGGCCATCACGGGCCTGGCGCTGCCGGCAATGGCGAGTTACCTCGCGGGCGTCACCACGCCGATGCGCATCGCCGCGAGCGTCCTGCTGCTGTTTCCGTCGGGCCTGCTGATGGGCATGGCGTTTCCCATTGGCATGAAGGCGGCCGACGAACGTGCGCCCGATCTGACGGCGTGGTTCTGGGGCATCAACGGCGCGTGCTCGGTGTGCGCGACGGTGCTGGCGATCGCAATCGCGTTGACGACCACCATCTCGGCGGCGTTCTGGGCGGGAGCCATCTGCTACGCGGCCGCGCTCTCCGCGTTCGCGTGGACGACGCGATCCTCCCCCCGTCCTGACGCGTAGGGCTTGTCCCGTCGTCGCTACCTTAATTCCAGCCAGCGCAGCAGGCCGTTCGCGCCGTAGATGTACAGGGCGCAGATGGCGCCTTCGCCCAGGGTCACTGCCGCAAGAAACGGCACGACCCGGACGCGCAGGCTGCCGCACAGAGCGCAGATGAGATCGGTTGGGGCTAGGGGGAAGAAGCTCCAGGCGACGATCACCGGAAACTGATAGCGGTCGAGCCATCGCCGCAGCAGGGCCACGCGATGGGCATCATGCCGCTCGGCAAGGTCGACGAGGCCGAGGGTGCTCGAAAAGAAGTAGATCGTGGCCGACGCGCAGACGATCCCCGCCAGAATGGCGAGCAGGAGCGTCGTCGGCGCCAGGAAGGGCATCGCGGCGAGGACCAGCACCGTGGCCGGGATCAGCGTGAATCCACGAAGCGCGCCCAGGACGAACACCACGAGTGCTGCCAGAAGCGGTGGCTGATTCAGCGAGGCATCCAGTTGCGCGCGGAGCCATGGTCGATGCGCGAGGTAGACATACAAGGCCGCGGTGGCGATGACCAGCCATCCGATACCGGCAGCGGCTCGACGCATCGGGTCCATGATACTGGCGGGGCGTGCGCACCGTGGCATGGGCCAACGTCGGGTCCGTGTCCTATACTCGGTTCTCATGAAGCCACGTCTTTACTCGATCGGGATCGGGCTGCTGCTGGGAGCGTGGGTGCTCGTGGCGTCGCCGGCGGCGCAGACCGCGGCGACGCGGACGATTTACGTCAGCGTGCTCGACGGCAAGAAGGCGCCGGTGGCGGGATTGACTGCGGCCGATTTTGCGCTGAAGGAAGGCGGAAAGGCACGGGACCTCGTAAAGGTTGAGGTCGCCACCGCGCCGCTTCATGTCGCGCTGGTGATCGATGACGACGACCAGGGCGGTCGTGCGCTCAAGGCCGGTCTCTCGGCCTTTGCGAAGAAGATGACCGGCCGCGCGGAGATCGCCATCGTCACGACCCGGGGCGGAGCGAACGTGCGCCTCCCGTTCACGAAGGATTCGCAGGCGACCGCGGCCGCAATCGATGACCTCCCCCTTGTGAGCCCGGGCCTGGCCAACCTCACCAACGGCATGCTGGAACTCGGGTTGAACTGGAGTCGTCAGCCCGTCGAACGCTCGGTGATCGTTGCCATCGCATCGCCCGGCATTGAGGTTGCGTCGACCGAGGATGGCCCGGATGGCCCCGTGCCGTCGACCAAGACGATCGGCGCCACGGTCAACCCGTCGAGCCCCGCGCCGGCCGCTGTCCAGGACGCGTTGCGTCGGAGCCACACGATCTTCTACATGCTGCACCTCGACACCTACTCGGCGCGTGGCGTCAACAACGACACGCCAAGGGTGCAGTACTCGTGGCCGGTGGATGCGCCGGCACAGTCCGGTGGTCGCACCGAGCGCATTGTCAGTGTGCAGGGCGTGACGCCGGTGCTCGAGCGGATTGCGGACGAGCTCCTGGGGCAGTACGCGCTGACGTACCAGTCACCGGACGCGCCGACGGGCGTGACGCTCGACGTCGACGTCAAGCGCAAGGGCCTGACGGTTCGCGCGCCGCAGAAGATCTACTGACCTGAAATGACGAAGGGCGCGGTTGCCCGCGCCCTTCGTCGTCGTTCCAACTCGATCGAAAATCGATCTACTTCTTGGCGGCCGGCGTCTTCACGCTGGGGCTGTCGTCCGCCTTCAGGTCGCCCAGCACGTACTGCAGTCCGGCCAGGTAGTGCTCGTTCATGTTCTTCATCGCGTAGATCCGCTCGCTGTGGCCGTGCGCTTCATAGAACACGCGCCCCTGGCCTTCCTTGCGGATGTAGCTCAGCGCGTAGTCGCCATCGGTGCGCGCCGTGCCCGCCGGTTCCTTGGCCTTGTCTTCATCGCTCATCTTCGCGTAGTCGATGCTCGTGAGGACGTGGACGTTGGTCCGCGAGAACGAGTCCTGCGCGAAGGTGTAGGTCTCGTCGTTGACCTCGAACTCCTTGCCGCCGAACATCTGGGTGAGCGGGCTCTTCGGATCGTCGATCTTCACGGTGATCAGCTGCGGGTCCACCCAGTGGAACTTGAAGAACCCGCCGATGAGCTTGTTGAACTCGGGCCAGGAGCCCACGCCCTGCGGCCCGGCCCCACGTGCCACCGGCACGGCGCCGGCGTTGGCGCCCGCACCGCGGCCGCCGGCCGCACTGAACGCTGGCTGGGGCGTCAACGCCGCGAAGCGCGTTGCGAAGTCGGCCTGTGCGACGCGACCCGCCTTCGCGGTGTCGAGCTTGTCGAACCAGTCGGTGGCCACGGCATCGATCTCGACGAGTGACAGTTTCTGATCGCTGTTCTTGTCGCCCTGCGTCAGCAGCTGCGTGGCGAGCTGTCCGCCCTGGCCGCCGCCACCCGCGCGTCCGCCGCCGCCACCGCCGGCACGAGCGGCCGCACCAGCGTCGTTCGGGCAGGGGCTGTGATACGAGTCCGTCGAGGCATGAATGCCGGCAATGCCCTTGCCGCCGCGGACGAACGCGAGCAGTGCCGCGCGCCGGGCATCGGTGACGGCCTTGTCGCCTGGCTGATCGAGGAAGCAGCCCGTGGTGCTGTCGAGCAGAATCGCGTCGTACTGCTTGAGGTTTTCGGTGTTGATGTCGTTCGGGTTGTAGGACAGCGTCGTGGACCACGTGCCGAGCTTGTCGCCGATGGCCTTGACGGTGGCGGCCTGCAGCGCAATCGACGCGTGCACGAATCCCTTCGCCGGTGAATCATTGTCGATCCCGTAGACCAGCAGCTTGCGTGGTCTTGCCGGTTTTGCGTAAGCCTTGTCGGGGAGCGCGGCCATCATCTTGGCGACGTCCTCCGGGCAGGGCGTGTGATTGCCCTGGCCGCCGCAGGCCGCGTTGCCTCGTCCAGCGCCAGGCGCCGGAGCGGGCGGCGCGGGCAACGACGCATTCAGCGCCGCGACCAGCTGTTCTTGCGTCACGGTGCCGGCCTTTGCGGCGTCGGCATCCGTGAACCATTTTTCGAGGGCCGTCATCAACTCGGCGCGCGTGACCGTGCCGTCCTTGTTGATGTCTGCCACGGTGAAGACGCCCGGTGCCACGCCGCCGCCGCCACGTCCGCCGCCACGTCCGGCCGCAGGCGCCGCTCCCTGTGCTGGAGCCTGTGCATGCAGGACGCCGAGCGCGCCGGCGCTCAGCGCAACCGCACACGCGCCCGCCACAAACCACGGGCCTGCCAAGCCTTTAACCCTCATACCGCCTCCTAGGTGGCGTGCGTTTCGCGACGCCCATCCATTGCCGAACAGCACGTCGCTCGCCCACGCTGAACGCGGCGCACTCGCACGAGCGTCGCCACGCGTCAGCAAAAACAAACGGCTGTTCGGTCGGTGAGAAGAATACTGCCAATGCGCGCGGGCCGCGCTCCACGCGCCCGGTTTATTTCGCGCCAGATAGCGGAACAGCCCGCAGAGACTGCGGGCCAGTATGGCCGCACCGCTACATCGCGGCTGCGAGACGATGCATGGCCATCAGTGTCACGGCGCCGATCAAATGCCAGGCGATGAGGCGGCCGATCCGGGTCATCTTCTCGCGCAGTGCCTTCAGCTCGGCCGCTTGCGCGGGAGTCGGGGGAGCGCCGGAGCCGGCGACCTGGGCTCCCAGCGCCCCAAGGCGTTCGGCCGTGGGCTTCTGCACGATCAGGCCGAGAGCCATGGCTCCCAGGCCGAGCAGGGCACCGAGTGACAGGACGAGCCCTTCCGGCGTGGACACCCAGTCGGACGAAAAACGGATCATGTACATCCGGGCGCCGGACAGCACCACGATGATGCCGGAGACGGTCATGGCGACCGGAAATTTGCGTTTCACGAGGCCTGCGACGACGAGGCCACCGCCAGGCCCGGCTTCCGCGACCGACGGGATGAAGAAGAGTCCCGCGCTGATCGCTCCGCCAGCCCAGACCACGCCAAAAAGGATGTGCAAGAACACCAGCGAGAGATACTCCATCTTGGGCCTCCACCCAGCCGCAGCAGACGAAACCGGGAGTCTTAAGACTCCCGGTTCGACGGGCTCGTAGGCCAAGAGTGTATCCGACCGACTCGGCGATCTGATTGGGCCGCGATGCGTCCTGTGGCAGTGGACGCCCGACCGCTCGATACGTCGCCATCACCCACACGGTGATCTAGAGTAGCGACCACATCATGAAAACGCGCCTTCTCCGTTCGGCATCCGTCGTCGTCATGGTCGGACTGCTGGCCATGGCGACGGCCGAGGGGCGCGCGCCGGCCCAGACTCCGGCAGCGCAGGCCGGTAGTCAATTTGAGCCGAACGTCCGTCTCTACGAAGAGGCCGACAGGCAGGAGCCGCCGCCGAAGCACGCCATCTTGCTGGCCGGCGACTCGCAGTTCTTTCGCTGGAAGACGCTCCACGCAGATCTGCCGGACTTCACGGTTGTGAATCGCGGCATCGACTCCTTCCAGATCTCGGACCTCATCTATTTCGCCGATCGGCTCGTCCTGCCGTACCAACCGCGAATGATCGTGCTCCACGTCGGCGGCAACGACGTGAACAACGGCAAGACGCCGGAACGGATTCTGGCGGACTTCAAGACCTTCGTAGCCATCGTGCGCAAGGCGATGCCGACGGTGCCGATCGCCTACTCCAGCATCACGCCTGGCCCGGGCCGATGGAATCAGGCCGAGCAACGGAGGCGGACGAACCAGACGCTGAAGGGCTACATCGCGACGCAGGAGCACCTGCTGTTCATCGACCTCTGGGACGCGATGCTCACGAAAGACGGCCAGCCGCGCGAGGACCTCTGGGTCGAAGACCGCATCCACCCGAACCACGAGGGCTACCTCATCCGGGTGAAGATCATGCGGCCGTTGCTCGGCAAACCGGATCGCCCGGCACGATGACGGTGCTCGTCGGCGCGAGGGCCATTGGCCGGCGCGCCTTTCTCGCGGGCGCGGCTGGCGCCGTGGCGGCCGCTGCCGGCTGCCGCCGCGCGGGACGCGGCGCGCTCGTCCTGCGCCTGTCGCACTCCATGGCGACCGGTCCGACCTCACTCAACACATTCGCCGAGCGCTTCCGCGATCGTGCCGAGGCGGCGACTAATGGCGCCGTCAAGGTGCGTATCTTCGCGAACGGCACCCTTGGCCAGGAGCGTGAGATCGTCCAGCAGCTTCAGGAAGGCCTCGTCGACTTCATGGTGTCCGGCAGCGCCATCTGGGGCAGCGTGGCGCCACGCCTGCAGGTGCTGGATTTTCCGTTTCTCTGGCGCGATTGGGATCACGTGCATCGCCTCGTCGACGGGCCGCTCGGCGAGCAGGTGGCCGACTATCAGGAGGCGGCGGTCGCGGTGCGGCCGCTCGCGTGGGGCGACTCTTTCGGTTTTCGCCAGGTCGTCACGCGGTCGACCGACATCACGGAGCCTCGCGACCTGTCCGGACTCAAGATTCGAACGATTCAATCAGCCATCTACGTGAAAGCCGTCGAGCTGATGGGCGCGAGCCCGACGCCCATGGCGTTCGGCGAGGTCTACACGTCGTTGCAGACAGGCGTGATCGACGGGTACGAGCACGACTCGAGCACGACCCTCCATCAGCGCTTCTACGAGGTGGCGCGGTTCATGGCGCGGACGCGGCACATCGCGGGGGTGCTTGGCCTGTTCGGATCGTCCGCGGGACTCGCACGCGTGCCGGCGGACATTCGTCGCCTGCTCGAGCAGGCCGCGCGGGATGCGGCCGCGGACCAGCGCGCGATCGGACCACGCGAGGATGAGACCGCCAGCAAGGAATTGACGGGGTACGGCATGACCATTCGCGAGTTCGACCAGCGGCCGTTCGAGTCCCGGGCGGAGCAGCTCTGGCGCCGGGAAGCGACGGCCCTTGGCGTCGGCCCATGGCTCGAGGCCATTCGCGCATGACCTCGGACGCGATCGCGCCCGCGACTCCTTCGACGCGCGCGGACTTCGCGCTCAACACGCTCATCGCCGCTCTGATGACCGCCCTCTCGGCTGCGGTTGGCCTGCAGATCATCGGCCGTCATGTCCTGCTGCAGCCCATTCCCTGGACCGAAGAGGTCGCGCGCCTGCTGCTCGTCTGGCTCATGTGTGTTGGCGGCGTCGCGGCCCTGCGCCGCGGCCAGCATCCCCGCGTGACCGCGCTCGTCCGTCTGCTCGCACCTGCCGATCGCCTGGCCGTCGATCGCGGTCTGCGTCTGGTGCTGATCGCGTTCTTCCTGATGCTCATGGTGCCGGCGTATCGGCTCACGGTGGCGAGCACCGCCGAACTGCTGCCAGCCAGTGGTCTTTCTGGCGCGACGATGTCCGCCGCGCTGCCCGTGTCGCTGATCCTGATGACGGTCGTGCTCTTCGACGAATGCTGGCGCGAGGGGCTGGCCGTGTGGCTCGGACGCCGTTCGCTCATCTGGTCACTTGGCACCGCCGTCGTGGTGCTGGCGTCGGTCGGCATTCCGCTCGTCTCCGGCGCCGCGCCGTTCGTCATCCTCGTGTGCGGATTTCTCACCACCGCCGCTCTGGGCCTCCCGCTGGCGTTCACGCTCGCGCTCACCTCCATGACGTACCTGCTCGGCATCGGCGGCGTGCGGCTGACGATTCTGCCAATCAAGATCCTCGGTGGCGTGGACTCGTTCGTGCTCCTGGCCATTCCGTTCTTCGTTCTCGCCGGCGCCCTGATGGAATCGGCCGGCATCTCTGAGCGCATCGTCGATCTTGCGATGGCCATCGTCGGCCGTGTCCGCGGCGGCCTGGCCATGGTGACCGTGGTCGCTGAGGTGATCTTCTCCGGCATCTCGGGCTCGACCGCGGCCGACGTGTCAGCTATCAGTTCGCTGCTCGTCCCGTCGATGAAGAAGGCCGGCTATTCACCGCAAGAGGCCGTGAGCGTGGTGGCCGCGGCCTCCGCGATGGGCATTCTCGTGCCGCCCTGTTTGACGATGGTGGTGCTGGGGTCGCTCGTCAATCTCTCGATCGTCACCCTGTTCCTGGCAGGGTTCATCCCGGCGTTTCTGCTCGCGGGCGTGCTGCTGATCCTGATCGCGATCCGCGCGCGCCGGCAGAACTGGCCCGTCGCGGAGAAGGCGACCCGCGCCGATCTTGGCCGGGCGGCGCGTCGAGCCGTCGTGCCGATCGGGCTGCCCGTGCTGCTCTTTGGCGGCATCTTCAGCGGCGCCACGACCGTCACTGAAGCCGCGCTCCTGGCCGTCGTGTACGCGCTCGTCGCGGAGGTCGTCGTCGGTGGTGTGCGACCCGCCGATCTGATCGGGCGCTTTGCGCAGAGCGGCCTCGTCACCGCGACCACGCTTTGGGTGCTGGCCGCCGCGTCGGCGTTCGCCTGGATCCTGGTGCGCGAATGGGTGCCGCAGGGCCTTGGGGAGTGGATTGCCAGCGTCGGGGCAGGGCGCGGCGAGTTTCTCGCGCTGACGATTGCCGTGTTCGTGGTCATCGGGGCCCTGCTCGAGGGCCTGCCGGCACTGCTCATCTTCGGGCCGATTCTCTTTCCCATCAGCCGCACCGTCGGCCTCGATCCCGTGCACTACGGCATCGTCATCGTGGCCGCCATGGGGATCGCGTTCTTCCTTCCGCCGGTAGGGGTGGGGCTGACCATCGCGGCCGGGATCGCGGGCGTGGACATCGACGACGTGAGCCGCAGCTATGCACCGTATCTGGTGGCTCTGCTCATCGGCCTGGCGCTCATCGCGGCCTTTCCCATCTTCACGCTGATCCTGCCGCGCCTCGCGATGCACTACGGAGGCTGACCGACCGACGGACGGATGGCTCGAGCGTCCGTGCGACGCGAATGTTGGTAGGGGAACGGCGCCGGACAAAAGTGTCAAATGACAGACCCTTCGGGCGTAGAACCCGGCCGCTCGCTCACTGATCCTCCCAGTCGTACCGGACATCTCTGTGTCGTCTCATGGGTACTGTGGACATTCGTGTTCTGGAAACTGGTAGAGAGGCCAGTCAACAGTCGCGGTCGTCTTACTTACTTCTGCGCAGGACGCTAAGGGAAAGCCCGCAAACTGCCGATGACCTCAAAGTCCGGCTCTTGGCACCGCGCTTGCTGTAAGCGTGTTCGAGGTTGATCGCCCTCTGCGCGAGGCGCGAGTCAGTCTCATTCGATCGTCACAACCTGACGAACGCCGGCCTCCCCTCCGGCCTTCCTGCTGACGGAGGCGACTCCTATGGACGCCATCAGTTTGCCTGCCCCGGGGTTCTCGCGGGTTCCTGCGCGGCCACGGGCATCCTTCCCCGGCCGCGGCTCGTTCCACCAGCCTTCGTAAGCCGGCCTCCGGCAGCGCGCCACTACTGAAGCCCGGGTCGCGGCGTCGCGACCCATTGCATCGCGTCCCCCCGAGTCAATGGAGGTTCTACGTATGTATGTAAGGAGAAGTGTATTCAGCGCGCTGTGTCTGCTGCTTGGAGCGGCGGTCTCAGCGCAGGAACGATTCGGCACACTGACCGGTCTCGTGACCGATCAGCAGAGTGCTCCGGTTCCGGGCGTGTCGGTGGTGGTCACCAACAACGAGAATGGTGAGTCCCGCACGTACGTGACCGATACCAACGGCAAATATATGGCGCCGGATGTGACCCCCGGCCGCTACACGGTGGTCTTCCAACTCTCCGGCTTCCAGGCCGTCAAGCTCACCGACGTAAGCGTGGTCCTGGGGCGGGCGTTCACGCTCGACGCCAAGCTGCAGGTGAGTCAGGTGACCGAAGCCGTCCAGGTGGTCGCGGAAGCGTCGCCACTCGTCGATACACACAGCACGCTCATCGCGCACAATGTCTCGGCCGAACAGTTCGATCGACTGCCGAAGGCACGAAGCTTCCAGTCCATTGCCCTCGTCGCGCCCTCGGTGAACCAGGGCGAGATCGAAGGTGGCTTTCAGGTGAACGGTGCCAGCGGCGCGGAGAACGCGTTCACCGTCGACGGCGTCACGACCAACTCGCTGATCAACGGCCAGTCCCGTCAGAACACCGTCTTCGAGTATCTGCAGGAGGTACAGGTCAAGACGAGCGGCATATCGGCCGAATATGGCGGCGCGCTTGGCGGCGTGATCAGCGCCGTGACGAAAAGCGGCGGCAACGTGCGGCACGGCGAGGCTCACTACTACGGCGAGGGCAGCACCCTCACGGCACGGCCCCTCAAGCGGCTCGTGCTCGATCCCGTGAACGAACAGTCCGGCTTCTATACGCAGGATGCCGAAGATGCGAACCTGCAGCAGGAGTTTGGCGGATCGATCGGCGGCCCCATCGTGAAGAGCAGACTCTTCTACTACGCCTCCTACTCACCGCGCGTCGAGTCGCGCACCCGTGATTACGTCTTCACCGACTCGACTGGCAGCATGAAGCGCAATATCACCCGACAGCAGCTCTTCGGCAAGGTCACCTATGCGCAGCACCGCATGAGCGCGAGTTGGTCGGCCCTGTGGACGCCCACGAAGGCCGACGGCACGCTGGCAGCCTACGACGGCGCGACGCCCAACGCGATCAACCGCGCGCAGTCGGGCCTCGCGGCGAACGTCGACCGCGGCTACGAGCAGAATCAGCTCAACTCGACCGGCTCGGTGGATCTCACCTTGTCGGCCAACTCGTTCCTGAGCCTGCGCGGCTCGGTCTTCAACGACCGGTACAGCGACACCGGCGTCTCGACCGTGACGTCGTACACGTACGGGAACCCGAGCACGGCCGTGAACAACCTGATTCCGGCGTCCCTGCAGGGGCCGTCCGGTCTGGTGAACACGCCGCGCGCGCAGATCACGAACTTCGACACGACCCGCCGCGCCTCGTTCGCGGCGGACTACAACCACATCTTCCACGCGCTCGGATTCCACACCGTCAAGGCCGGGTACGGATTTCAGCGGACCGTGAATGACATCGACTCGTCGTACCCCGGGGGCTACGTGAACATCTTCTGGGGCTCGAGCTTCACGTTCAATGGACAGACGGGCACCGGAACCTATGGCTACTACGAGGTGAACGACCGACGCATCACCAACAAGGCCGGCAACAACATTCACTCGCTCTATGTCCAGGATCAGTGGGCGCTCGGCAACCGCCTGACGCTCAACCTGGGTCTTCGAACCGAGGACGAGCGGGTGCCGACGTTTCGGCCCGACTACCTCAAGGACGCGTTCCACTTCACGTTCGCGGACAAGATGGCGCCGCGCCTCGGCGCCGCGTACGACCTGCGGGGGGACGGCAAAATCAAGGTCTTCGGCAGCTGGGGCCTCTACTACGACTGGACGAAGTATGAGCTCGCGCGCGGCTCGTTCGGGGCCGAGACCTGGTGCATCTTCTACCGCGGCCTGAATTCCCTGGACCTCGGGTCAATCAATCTCAGCAACATGCCCGGCAACGATATCTGGGTCACGCCCGGCACCTGCCGGGATCGCCGAGTCCCCGCGTTCGGCGGCGACATCGATCCCGACACCAAGCCGATGCGGCAGGCGAGCACCAGCGCGGGCGTCGAGTTTCAAGTGGGCGGCAACGCGGTGATCACGGCCCACTACATCCACAACGACCTGCTGGAAACGATTGAGGACATCGGGTTCCTGAACGACCAGGGTGACGAGGGCTACAAGATCGGCAATCCGGGCAAACGCGTCACGTCCATTCAGTTTCCCACGGGCGCCACGCCCATCGGCTTTGCCACGCCCACACCGGTTCGCACCTACGACGCCCTCGAACTCGGCTACGATCGCCGATTCGCGAAAGGCTGGTTCTTCAGCGCGAACTACACGCTGAGCCGGCTCTACGGCAACTATGCCGGCCTCGCGTCGTCCGACGAGGTGACGACGCCGACATCGGGTGGCGGATCGGCCGTCGCGCAGCAACAGAGTTCGAGCATCTCGCGACCGGGTGGCAACGCAAACCGGGCCTGGGACCTCGACGAACTGCTCTGGGACTCGCGCGGCAATCTCGACGTGCTCGGCCGGCTCGCGACGGATCGGCCGCACGTCCTGAAACTGTACGGGTCGTACGATTTGCCGTGGCACCTGCAGGCCGGCGCATTTTTCTACGCCGGGAGTGGAACGCCGATCTCGACCTACGTGACCTCCACGAACAGCGCGGATCTGTTCGTGAATGGCCGCGGCGACATGGGCCGCACGCCGGCGTTGACCCAGACGGATCTGATGGTGTCGCACGCGACGCGGCTCTCACGCGGCCAGAGCCTTCGCTTGGAATTGACCGTGCTGAACGTCTTCAACCAGAAGACGGCCAGGCACATCTTCAACTTCCTCAACAAGGGCGCCATCGTGCCCGATCGCTCGTCGTCGTTCATCGATCTCAGCAGCACCGACCTTTCGAAGGGCTACGACTACAACGCCCTCATCCTGGCCACGTCTGACGGCCAGAAGGCCTACGATCCGCGCTACGGTATGGCGGATCTCTTCAATGAGGGCACACGCGGGTATGCGACGGTGAAGTTCCAGTTCTAGGCGTCGCGCACGGCCCTGATCGAGGGCGGGGCTTCGGCCTCGCCCTCGATCTTGGACCCCGCTTACGGAAGGCGCGTCACGGCTTGCGGACCGCCGACCGTTCCGCGATCTCGGCCGGAGCATCCAGATCCCCCAAGTCGACTCTGCCGAAGGCGGCCACGACGGCGGGATCGAATTGACGGCCGCTGAGCCGATGGATTTCGGTGGTCGCGGCGTCCAGGTTCCACGCCCGCTTGTACGGCCGTTCGTGCAGCAGCGCGTCAAGTACATCGGCGAGGGCGACGATCCGCCCGCTGAGCGGAATGTCGGTGCCGGATAGCCCAGACGGATATCCGGTGCCATCCCACCATTCATGATGGGTGAGGGCAATTTCCTGCGCCAGCCTCAACACGGCGGAATTGCTGCCGGACAGAATCGCCGCGCCGGCCACCGCGTGCCGACGCATCACGAGGTGTTCTTGCTCGGTGAGCCGCCCGGCTTTGAGGAGGATGGCGTCCGGAATGGCGACCTTCCCGATATCGTGGAGCGGCGCGGCCTGGTGGATCAGGCTGACCTCGGCCGGAGGCAGGCCCAGTTGTTCGGCCAGTCTCCGCGCCAACACCGCCACGCGTTCCGTGTGCGCATACGTCGCATCGTCGCGATACTCGGCGGCGAGGGCGAGGCGTTGCAACGTCTCGAGCCGCGCCTCTTCGAGTTCCTGATAGGCGCGAATGTTCTCCAGCGCGACGGCGGTTGAGTCCGCCAGGGCCTGCAGCAGATCGATCTCATGCTGGATGGGACGCCGCTGCGTCGCCCAGTAGGTCCCGATGGCGCCCACGGGATCGACCGTCCGGATGGGCACCATCGCCAGGCTCTTCACGAACGTCGGTCGATAGGCATCGGCCGGCACGCGCGGGTCAGCGAAGATGTCCTCGATGACGACCGGTTCGCGGTGCGTCATCACCCAGCCGCTCACGCAATGGTGCAGGGGAAACCGTTGTCCCTTCCAGAGCGGGGAAATCGCGTCCTCGTCGGCGTAGAAGCACTGGGTGTTCTCCCGGAGCACGAAGGTCGCGCCGTCGGCGCCGGTCAGACGGCGTGCCGCGACGCGCACGGTCGCCTGTACGTCTTCGAGCGTGCGTGCGAGTGAGAGCCGCTGGATCGCGGAGACGAGTTCGCCGACCTGCTCCAGTCGCGTATTGGGCGCGAACGTCCGCGGGGAGGCGTCAGCCCTGGTGAGTGGGTCCGGACCGGGAAGTGTCACGGCGGCAGGTCCTCACAGATGGCACACGTCCGATTGGTGGCGAAGAGAGCGTCACACCGGTACTGCTATCGGCTGGATAGCCGGAAACCTTGAACGACGGCCGGTCTCGGCCCGCCGCTTGGGACGTGAGCCGGGGCCCGCCCGGCGCATCCCGCAGGCTGCAGCCTGTTGTAGTGTTACGTCGCGTGGAGAGCCGCCTGTCACGTGTCCTTCTGCCGCTTGCCGGCACCGCCCTCATCGTCGGGCTTGTGGTCGCCATCTATTCCCCGTCGTCGACGGCATTCTTCTTCAACGATGACTACGCATGGCTGAGCCAGTCCTGGGAGGTCGACCCGCGCCATTTCTTCGACCTCAGCCGGTACAGCCACTTCTATCGTCCGGTCATCGAGCTGTATTTCGGATGGGGACTCCACACGTTCGGCTGCGATCCCGTGCCGTTTCACTGGCTCAGCGTCGCGATTCACCTCATGACGTGCGGCCTGGTGTTCCTGCTGGCGCGTGAGATCGGCATGTCACGCCCGTTCGCCTATTTTGCCGCGCTGTGGTTTGCCGTGCAGTCCGGTCCCGTCGAGGCGGTGGCCTGGATTGGCGCGATTACAGACCTGATGCCGGGCTTCTGGTACATCCTCGCGTTGTGGATGTTTGCCGCGTTCCTGCGGCGGCGCCGCCGGATGTTCTACGTCGCTACGCTCGCGGCGTTCATCATCTGCCTGCTCACGCATGAGAGTTCGGCCACGCTGATTGCGATGCTCGTGGCGATGGACGTCATCCTCGTGCCACGCGGGCCCGTCTTCACGGCCGAAGCCCTCGGCGCCCGTCTGCGCTGGTACGCGCCGTTCGCTGTCCTGGTCATCGGATACCTGGCCCTCGCGTACGTCGTGAATACGCGGAGCTACCTCGTCACCGAAGGGCACTACCGTTTCGGCCTGCACGCCGGGCCGAAGCTGCTCGACTACCTGGTCGCGATCCTCGTCTGGGTGCGCGGGCCCGTGCAGGATATCGTGCTCGTCGCCGCGCTCGGGGCCACGCTCGCGCTGGGCACGCCGAGGATGCGTTTCTTCGTGGTGTGGATTCTCATCACGCTGCTGCCGGTGCTCTTCTTCACGTGGGGCATTGCCGCGCGCTACGAGTACGTGCCGGCGGCTGGCGTTTCTCTGCTGATCGCTGAGTTACTCCAGCGCTGGCATGCGGCCGAACCGAGGCGCATCGGTTCCGCCGTCAGGAACATCGGCATCGCCCTCATCGCGCTGACGCTGGTCGTACGGTCGACGCACTTCGCACGTCGCGGTACGGCCGATCAGCTGCAGATGTCGCAGCCGTTCAGCGCCATCAAAGCGGCGGCGCTCTCGAGCGCACGCGATGCGGAGGGGCGCGTCGTCCTCAACGCCGAGGTCGCGGCGCTCGTCCCGCCGGAGTATCTTGAGCGCGTCGTGCAGATCTCTCTTTGTCAGCGCGACGTTCGAACGGTCGTCCACTGACCGGCGAACGCGTCGTCGCCGGTCGAACGCCGCGCTACAGACCTGGGGTTCGACCCGGACTCGTCGTCGCCGGCGGGGAGACTGCCGCGCGCTGGTCGATGCCGGCAGGGTAGACCAGCATCAGGTTGTAGCGTTCGACCTCGCGATTGAAGTGATCGCGGTCCGCCTGCAGGCGCGCGGATCGCACGTTGGCGTCGATGGCGAGCTGGTTGTAGGCCTCGCGTCGCGCGTTGAGTGCCGCCGCTTCGGTCGCAGACGCAGGACCGCGCGCGTTGACGTCGGCAATCGCACCCTCGATGGCCACCCGCTCGGCCTCCACGCTGGAGCCCAACTGGTCCAGGTCGCGTCGCGCGACCTCAATCCGCGGGGACTCGCCATCGATCCACGCGCGCAACGCGGCCCGCTCCTGGTCGGTCGCCATGATCCCCTCGAACGCGCCCTCGACAGACAGCCGCTGCAGTACCAATTGGAAGGCCGGGCCGTGGTCCGTGGTCTTGTCACCGGTCACGTAGAGGTAGGCGTGAACCATCTCATGGCAGAGCGCACGCGCCAGCGCCCGTTGATCGCGTTGCAGATCCGGATTCAGCAGAATCACGGTCTGCTTGCCTTCGTGACCAAACATGCCTTCCAGAGTGAACGTCTCCGCCGCCACCAGTCCCACCTGCGCGAGTCGCGGCTCCCACAACACGGGGATCGGCGGCATGGCGCCGGGAAAATGCCTCGCGACAGTGGCCTGATAGAGCGCGTCGAGTTCCGGATCGCCCGGCTTGTCGAGATTGTGTTCGAGCAGTTCCCGCTGCAGCGTTTCCGCCGGCGTCGGTGTCCGGGCCGACGCGCCGGCGAACCCGGACCCGGCACGTCCCCAGCCGAGCCAGCCCACCGTTATCAGCGTCAGGCAGGCGACGCCGGCCCAGATCGCGCGGGACGGGCCGGCCGACCGGAGGGGCATCGCGCGTTCGGCGCTGGTTCGTGGCGCCGGACAGACGTTTGTGTGGCCGCAGCGTGAACAGGCGACGGCCTGGCCTGGTCCTGCCTGACCTGCCTCGACCGTCCCCGCGCATCGCCCGCACCGGAAGCTGCTCACCATTGCACCCGAGCGGTGCAGCGTGCAATTTTCAGACCGTAGCGGGAGGATTCAGTCGCGGCGGGGTGAGCGTGCAGGTGGCCGGGAGACACTGCGGCGCCTGGCACGACGGAAACGGATCTGTGAATCCTGAACAAGATGTCCGGTCTCGAGACCGTCGAACGTCGAATAGACGAGAGGACGACACACATGAGCGAGTTCGTGTTCCTGTTTCGTATCAACGACGCCGACCAGCGTGCTGCGCTGGGAACTCCGGAGCAGGCGCAGCGCAGTATGGAAATGTGGCTGGCGTGGATTCGCGGGCTCGAAGCGGGCGGTCATCTGAAGAGCCGCGGTGAGCCGCTCGAGCGAAATGGCAAGGTCGTCCGCGGTCCCCGCTCAAAGGCCATCATCACGGATGGTCCCTACGCGGAGACCAAGGACGTCGTCGCCGGCTTCCTGGTCATCCGCGCGCGGGACGAACAGGAGGCGGTCCAGATCGCGTTGAGCTGTCCGATCCTCGCCGGTGACGGCGTCGTCGAGGTTCGGCCGATCATGGCGGCGCCTGAATTGCGGGCGCCGCTCAGTCAGTAAGGGAGAACGAGCATGCGACGCATCACGATGTTCAATGCGGTGTCGGCCGACGGGTACTTCGAGGCGCCGGGTGGCGACCTGAGCTGGGTGACGCAGGAACCGGAGGTGCACAAGGGCTCTGCGTCGCGCATGCCGGCAGTCGACACGATGTTGTTCGGCCGGAAGACGTACGAGATGTTCGAACGCGCGTGGAGGCCGGCCGAGGCCGGCGCACCCAAGCCGGTGGACCCACACAGTCCGGATCATCCGTCCGAGGCGGCCCGCGGCTTCGCCGATTGGATCAACGAACACGCGAAGGTGGTCTTCTCGACGACGCTGAAGCATCCGACATGGAAGCGCACGCGGGTCGTGCCGATCCTCGATGTGAACACCGTTCGCGCCTTGAAGGACGAGGACGGCAAGGACATGATCATCTTCGGCAGCGGAAGCATCGTCTCGCAGTTGTCAGAGCACGGCCTCATCGACGAGTACCAATTCGTCGTGAGTCCCATCGTGCTGGGCCGCGGCCGGCAAATGGTCGCCGGGATGGCAAAGAGCCGACCGCTCAAGCTGATTGAGGCGACACCGTACCCGTCGGGCGTCGTGATGTTGCGGTACGCGCCGAAGTACTGAACGTGGACCTGCACGACCACCTCTTCCGGCGCGAGTCCGGCCGCCTGGTGGCCGCATTGACGCGCGTCTTCGGCGTCCAGAACCTGACGCTGGCCGAGGATGTGGTGCAGGACGCCTTCTGTCGGGCGCTCGAGGTGTGGAAGGCGCGCGGCGTGCCGGACAATCCGACGGGATGGCTCATGGCGACGGCGCGCAACCGCGCGCTCGACGTGCTGCGGCGCCAGCGCACGGCGCACACGTTCGCGCCCGAGGTGGCGCGGATGATCGCGCAGGAGTCGGCCGTGGGCTCGTTCGTCGACGAGGCCTTTTCGTTCCACGCGATTCGGGACGAGCAGCTGCGCATGATGTTCTCGTGCTGCCACCCGCGCCTGCCCGAAGAGGCGCAGGTGGCACTCGTCCTCAACATCCTGTGCGGGTTCGGCGCGGGCGAGGTCGCGGCGGCGTTCCTGACAGGCCGGCCGGCAATCGAGAAACGGATTGCCCGCGGCAAGAAGGTGCTGGCGGGATCCCGTCGCCTGTTCGACCTGAACGACGCCGAGTTCGCTTCCCGCTTGTCGGCTGTCCGACGCGCCTTGTATCTCCTCTTCAACGAGGGCTACCACGGCGCATCCGCTGAGTCAGCGGTGCGTGTGGATCTCTGTCAGGACGCGATTCGTCTCACGGCGTTGCTCTGCGAGCATCCGCCGGCCGCGACGCCCGAAACATTCGCGCTGGGCGCGCTGATGTATCTGCACGCCGCGCGCCTGCCGGTACGGATCGATGATGGCGGCGAGCTCAGCCCGCTCCTCCAACAGGATCGCGCGCGATGGGATGGCGCCCTCGTCGCGCAGGGGCTCGCGCTGCTCGAGCGATCGGCGTCAGGCACGCGCGTGACCGCGTATCACGTCGAAGCCGCAATCGCCGCCGCGCACGCAAGCGCATCCTCGCCGGTCGACGTCGACTGGTCCACCATCGTCTCCCTCTACGACCGGTTGATGGCGATTGCGCCATCGCCGGTGGTCGCGCTCAATCGCGCGATTGCCATCGGCCAGCGCGACGGCGCCGATCGCGGCGTCGAAGCTCTGCGGGCCATTCCGGATGCGGGGCGTTTCGATCGCTACCCGTTTCACGCGGCGGCTCTTGGCGACTTCGAAATGCGTCGAGGCCACGTCGTCGACGCCCGCGCGCATTTTGCGGCAGCGCTGGCGCGCGCCAGAAATCCGGCGGAGCGACGGTTCTTCGAACGACGATTGCGCCAGGACTAGACCGGGCCGCCACCGTCGTCGGTGAGGGTCACCTCGAGGCGTGCCTGGCCCAGCACGATGACGTCGCCGTTCCGCAAGCGGAGGCCGCGGCCTCGCGGCACGGGCACGCCTCGACCGTCGCGGAGCACTCGTGTGTCGTGCTCGCTGCCGTCGTCGTGCAGCCGATAGGCGCGCCCGCCCGCGTCGCGCGCAATGTGTGCGTGCCGTCGCGACACCGTGAGGTTCACCTCACTGCCATCGTCCAGGAAAGCCACGTTGTTCACACGCAACACGCGCTCACGCGCGTCGCGGACCTCGGACCCGCGTCCGAGGGTGAGCGTGCCCGTCGCCAGCGTGTGCGTCGCACGCTCGACCGTGCCGCGCGTGACGGTGACCGAGAGGGGACCGATCGCGTGCGGCACGGGCGCGGGTGCCGCCGCCGTCACGTCGCGGGAGAAGTCCACGTGGTATTCGGGCTGGGCCCAGTCGGCCCGCGGCTTCGTCACGTACGTGATCGTCACCGCCAGGTGATCGACGACGCAGCCCTCTGACGCCAGCCGTTCGTGGATCCGATTCTTCAGCGAGGGCGGCGCGTCGCACGCGGCCTCGAATTGGGCTCTGGCCTTCGGCGTTGGCGCCATCAGCCACACACGAATATGCGTGTACGGAAAGAGGCGTTGGCCACGTCCGGCCGGCTGAATCTCCCGTTCCACGATGGAAACGATCTGGTGAATGATCTCGAGCGGCTGGCGTGCCGATGTGCTGGCGAGTCGCTGTGTGGCCGCGTCCACCCGGCGGCTGATTGCCGACTCCAGCCGCTTCGCGTGTCCCATCCATTCCCGCAGTTTGTGTGTCATCGCACCAATCCCAACGTCGCGGCCGACGTGACGACCTGGCCAGCGACCGCGGCCGCCGTGTTGCCCCCGTATCCCGCGTTCTCGAGAATGACGGCAAAGGCGATCCGTTTCGCCGCCGGTCCAGCGGGCGCGAAGCCGATGAACCACGCGTGCGAACGCGCGTGGTCGACTTCGGCCGTGCCCGTCTTGCCGGCTATGCGGACGGCGTTCGACTTGAGAAGCCGGCCAGTGCCGTCCGTGACCACGTCCCTCATATAACCCGACAGAATCCGGGCCGACGCCTCAGGCACGAGTCGCTTCGGCGGCGGCGGCGCCTCGCCGAGTAGTAACGATGGCTCCCGAATCATGCCGTCCGTCCCGAGCGCGGCGGCAACGCGTGCCATCCGCAACGGTGAAGCGAGGACATCGCCTTGTCCGTAGCCCGAGTAGGGTAGGTTTTCGCGGAGGCGTGCCGCTGGTCCCGAGGTCGGAAAGATGATCCCCGCGAGGCCGGCCGTGCGAGCGAGTGGTTCGACGCCCAGTCGAACTGCGAGCTGTGCGAAGTACGCATTGCACGAGCGCACGATCGCGTCGTGCATCGTCAAGGTGCCATGCGGTTCGTGATCGAGGACGTCGTCGCGGATCGGCCGGCTCCAGCCCGGGATGCGGGCCCCCACCCGATCGTCCCCCAAGCGTGAACACGTGAAGGCCAGTTGCCCCAGGCCCTGATCCAATCCCAGCGCCGCCGCGGCGGTGATCAGCTTGAACGTCGATCCCGGTGGATAGAGACCATAGCGTGCCCGGTCGAGTAGCGCGTCGTCTGAACCGTCGATCCGTGAACCGTCGGCCGCGGGCCACGGATAACTGACGCTGGCGAGAATCTCGCCGGTGTTGGCGTCGAGGACGACTGCCGCGGCCTTTGTCACCTGGTCGACTGCAGCCGCTTGCGCGAGGATCGACGCCACCTTCATCTGAAGGTGCGCATCCACCGTGAGATGCACGTCTCGCGTCCGGCTGCGAAGGGCTCGCACCGACGCATCGTCTGGCTCCCATCGATGCCGAACCAGCGGAACCAGGTCCCGGTAGTCGCGCCTGAGGGCGCTGCCGCCGTTTCCGTCCGTGTTCACGGGCACGATCGCCGCATGGTCGTCGAAGCCCCTCAGCCGGTCCCCTGCATCGCGTTCGATGTACGACGAATTCGACGCGGCCCAATTCGTGCGCGTCTCGGCATTGCCGAGGACGTGGAACGCGACGCCTCCGAGCGGGTAGCAGCGGTGTGTCGAGTCCGCACACATCGCATCCCGCGGGACTCCAATGGTCGCCAGCTGGGTCGCGGATTGGCGGATGGTCTCCGGGGGGCCGGCCATGCGCACGTCGCGGCGGTCCAGGATTGTGCCGCGAGGCAGGCTGTCCGCGGCGTCGAGCACTCGCGGGTTGTATTGATAGCGGACGCCGCCATCGGCCTGGCGTCCCAGCTGCGGCCGGACGAGCACCTCATCGGCGACTGCGAGTTGCGTGCGCCCGGCGACGATCACAATGGCGAGCGCGCACGCGCCAAGCGCGCCGCCGAGCCACGTCATCGACGTGGCGAACGGCTTGGTGTCCGTGGCGGCGCCGGCGTCCGACGCGGTCGCGCTGAGCAGTCCCAGTGCCGCGAAGTTGGCGAGCATCGCCGAACCGCCGTAGCTGATGAACGGCGTCACGACCCCGGTGAGCGGGATCAATCCCAGGATGCCCGCGCCCATTACCAGCATCGGAACCACGAGCGAGATCGCAAGGGCCAGGGCGAGGAAGCACGTGGTGTCCGTGGGTGCCGAACGGGCGATACGAAGACCGCGCACGGCGATCACCACGCCAGCGAGTGCCACGACGACGAGGCCGACAAACCCCAGCTCTTCGCCGACCGCGGCCAGCACGAGGTCCGTGTGTCCGGCTGGCAGATACCGCGTGTCGCCGAGTCCGAGACCCGACCCCTGGAACGCGCCTGCGGCGAGCGCCCACAGGGCCTGCGCGATCTGATCGCCGCCGCGCGTGCCGTTTTCCCACGGCGACCGCCACATGGCCACTCGCGATGTCAGCGTGGACGAGATACCGAGCCAGTATCCGGCCGCGAAGCCCGAGCCGAGGATGGCCACACCGGCCACGACGGCGCCGACTCCGGCGCGAGCGACGGCAAACATGGTCATGAAGAGGAGCGCGAGAAGCAGGGCCGGTCCGAGATCCCGGAGCGCGAAGAACAGAACCAGGGCGATGGTCACGGCGCCGAGGACGGGCGCCAGAAGATCGAACCGCGGCAAGTCGATCCATCTCGGCAACGTTCGGCTTCGCCACTCCGTTTCGCGGGTTTGCCGAAGGAGCTCCCATCTCCGGCCGAGGTAGCCCGCGAGAAACAGGGCGAACAGGAGACGGATGAGTTCGACCGGTTGCATGGGGCCGAGGTTGACCTTCGCGCCGCTGGTGCCGGGCCCCGATCCGAACAGGAACAACAGCAACGACAGCGTCACGGCGGAGGCCAGCGAGAGGTAGGGGAGCTGCAGCCACGCCGCGGTGCGCATCCGCACCTGCGACAGCGCCGCGCACGCGACCGAGCCTGCCAGGACGCTCCAGGTGAAACGGACGAGCAGCACCGTGTCTCGCAGCGGATCGGGCCGCGCCAGCATGACGAGCCCGCCGAGCGTGATCAGCAGATGCGCGCTCGCGAGCAGCAGCGGGTCGCCCTTTCTGCCGGTTAACCACCAAAGGAATCCGACGAGAGGCACACCAGCGGCCAGTCCCACAATGCACAACAGAACGACCCGCCGGTACTCCGCGCGCGTGCGCACGATCAGGTCTGGCTTGAGCGTGCTGACGTCGAGTGCGGTGAACAGCGGCACACGTATCGGCGTGTCGGATTCAGTCGCACGGGCTTCCGCGTCGCGCAACCGTGTCGCAAGGAGGGACAGTCCGCGCGTGCGCCTGATCGTATCGGCGGGCACCGAGATTCGGGCGATGGCGCCGACGTTGGCAATATCCTGCAGTTCTCCGCCGCGGCCCAACGCGGCAGACAACTGGTTCGCGGCCAGGCGTCGATCCGCGACGTTCTCGAACACCGCAGCCATGGCAGGTTCCAGCTCCTGAGCGCTCGGCCCGCGGGAGAGGTTGACGACCGCAGGGGCCGTCGTTGTCGGGGCGGCGGCGACATCGAGGGCGCGGGAACGGCCGGCATAGGCAAGCACCAGGGCCACGAGCGAGATGGCACTGGTTACCAGCAGCGCCGGATGCGGCAGGCCACTGACCCGTCGCCCGACTGGTCGCGCGCGCTCGCTCGCGCGGGTGTAGGTCACGCCCATGACACGCTCCGGTCCCGCGCTGGCAGTGCCACGCTCGGCACCGCCGGCGCCACCACGGCCGGTGACGAGGCCGACCGCGCGTCGAGATCGGCGACCTTGCGGTCGATGATCTCGATGCGGTGCTGCGTCGTTCTGACTTGGGCCGTGGCGTCGCCGAATTCGGCGACCTTCGTGTAGAGCTCGAGCGCCTTCTGATACGCGTCGCGCGATCGGCCGAGGAATTCGCGCTCCTGCGGGACGCCGCCGAGCTGTGCCGCGGCGTGCTCGAGCGCGTCGCCCCGCGCGCGATAGCCGTCGGCCAATTGCACGGTGTCACGCGCACTCGTGGCATAGCCGAGTTTTTGCGCGCGGGCGATCGCGTCCGCGCCGCGGTCCACGTCCTCGAGGCCATAGATGAACGTGCGGGCCAGGCCGAGGAACGGATCTGGCCAGTCCGGCCTTGCTGCCGCCGCTTCTCTGAAGGCGGCGACCGCTTCGTTGAAATTCCGCTGCGCCTTGGGGAGCTGTCGACGCCCTTTGTCCGCCTCTCCGTCGATGCGCCGGAGGTGGCCTTGTGCGTACCGCAGCGTGCCGCGAATCACACTGCTCGAGGGGGCCGCCGCTGCCGCTCGTTCGAGGGCCGCCGCCACGGCGCTCCATTGGGCCTCGCGCACGGTTGGCGTGGGAGAACGGTAGTCGGACGTCACGCGCTCGGCCAGTACCAGCGTCTGCTGTTGCAGCGCGCGTCCCAGCCCGGACGCGCCCACGTGAAGGTAGCTTCGGGCACGTAGCTGGTCGTAGCTGTTCCAGGCGGCCGTGACGCCCGCCAGGTCCTGCAGCGGTACCGTGGCGGCAACATGTCGCGCCTCGCCCATGACGCAGGCCTCATTTCCGCCGAGCACCGCGACAAGAACGAAGAGCGCCGCGTACGCCCATCGCCGCACCCGCAGAAGAATCGGCGGCATCGTCGATGCGACGGCCGCGGGGGGGCGACGCTCGCTGGGTGTCCGTGGCGTGCGCCGCGTCGGCGGCTCGTCGTCGGTATCCGGACGAACGGGACGAGTCGGCGGCTCATCGAACACGCGCTCCGGCCAGCCCTGCTGCTCGGCCTCCGTCGGTTCGTCCGCGAGGGCTCGTTCCAGATCGCCTCGGATGGCTTCCGGCGTCGCGTAGCGGTCGGCAGCGTAAGGTGCGAGAAGCTTGGCCAGCACCGCCTGCAGCGTTCGCGGGCACCCCGTTGCAGGCTCGGGTGGGCGACGGGATCGGATCCGATCCTCCAGGCGCACGGTGTTGTCGCCGCGAAACGGCGCGCGGCCCGTCACCATCTCGTAGAGCATCACGCCGACGGCCCACGCGTCCGCGTGACGGTCGCGTTCGCCGGACTCGAGGCACTCTGGCGAAAGATAGGGGGTGCTGTAGTATTCGTTGCGCGTGGCCCGTCGATCCTGGGGCAGCGTCTTCGCCGCGCCGAAGTCCACGATCTTGATGCGGTCGCCAGCCATCACCCGCACGTTTCTCGGTTTGAGATCGTTGTGGAGCAGCGTCAGCGGCGAGCCGCCGGGAATCTTCAGGTCCAGGTGGTCGATCTCTTCAAGGAATCGGCAGAACTGGATCCCCATTGGGATCGCGCGTCGCCAGTCGATGGGGCCGCGCTCGATGAGCGACGAGAGGTTCTCCCCGTCGACGAACTCCATGGCGATGTAGAGGTAGCCATCGCTCTGGCCAATCTCGTACACCTCGGGCACGAACTCGTTGTCGGCCAGCAATCTCTGCTGCAGCTCGGCGCCACGTCGCTCGGCTGCAAGCCACTCCGCGCTGTCGTCGTCTACGCCTTCCTGGAGCACCTTGAGCGCGACGACGCGGTCGCCGTGCGTCGTATCGCGCGCGAGAAACACCATGGCGCGGCCACCGGGAAGCTGGCGGTCGATGACGTACGGTCCGATCTGCCGAAAGGGCGCGCTCATCGGGCGCCCCCTGCTCCACTTGCGCCCCTGGTGCGTCGTGCCGGCGGCGCCGGGTTCAGGAACCAGTTGTCGCGCGCGAGTGCCGCACGACCCGTCGCGTCAAGTCCTGCAATCGCCGTGGCGTCCATGCCGTCGAAGACGTTGTGGAGCCAGATCGGTTCCGCTGTGGGCTCGATGATGATGGCTGCGATGGGGTGCTCCGATGTGGCGTTGCCCGAGAAGACGTTGTTGGACAGGCGTGCTGATGCGCCCGCGCGAAGGATCACCGCCGCGCCGGGGTTGTGGCGCGCGTCGCTGCCCGTCACGGTCACACCTTCACCCGGACCGAGATCGAGTGCGGCGACGGTTGCGCCCGCGATATCCAGATCGACGAGCCGCACGCCCGCGTTCCGGCTGACGATGCCGACGCCAAGCGCCGTGGCGGCGTCGCCCACGATACGAAAGCCGTTCAGTTCGGCGTCGACGGTCCCAGACGCGACGACCGCGGCGTCCCCCTCCGTCGCGCCGCTGGGCAGGCGAAGGACGGCGCCGCGCGGAACGCGGCTCACGATCCGGACGTGGTCGCGGAGCGTCACCCGTTCGCGATATTCGCCGGGCTCGACGATGATCGTCGTTCCGGGCGAGGCCGCGGTGACGGCATCCATGATGGATTCGCCGGCGTGCACCACCACTTCGCCCGTCGATGTCGCCATGGCTGGCAAGCCAATCCAGCCGGGGCGCGCGCCAATCGTCCATCCAGCCAACGCCGCCGTCAGCACGAGCGCCAGGATCCCGGCGACGCGCCCCCAGGAGCGGTGCGTGTCGCGCGATGATGCCGCGGTGCGGTCAGACGCGGGCCGGCCGTTCGATGCCAGACCGCCGCGCTCGACGTAGACGACCGTGACGTTGTCCTTGCCGCCGGCGGCGTTGGCGGCCGCGATGAGTTGTCGAACGACGACTTCGGGCGCGCCGGCATGGTCGGCAACCGTTCGCCGGATCTCTTCGGACGGCAACAGATCCGTGAGTCCGTCGCTGCAGAGCAACAGGGCCGCGCCTTCGGGGAAGTCGATGGTCGACACGAACGAAAAGTCCTCGTCGGACACATCGCGCGCCTCCGAGCCCACATCCCGGTACACCTCGTTGCGGCGCGGATGCCGCATGGCTTCGAGCTCCGTGAGCTCGTGCGCGTCCTCCCGTTCGCCGATCGGGGAATGGTCGGGCGTGATCTTCTCGATGCGGTTGTCGTGCAGCCGGTACAGACGTGAATCTCCCACGTGACCGACGACCGCGTGGTCGCCGTCGATGACCACGGCCGTGAGCACGCAGGCCATGCCGCTCCATTCCGGGCGCGTGGCCGCCAGCCGGTGAATGTCGTTGTTGGCAATCGTGATGGCCTCGCGCAGCCGGTCCGGCGTGGTGCCCGTCTGTCTCGTGAGGCGTTCGGTCATGGACGCAATCGCCGCGTCCGCGGCACGATCGCCCGCCGCATGACCACCGATACCGTCGACGACCACGAAGATGCCTCGAGGCACGTCGACGAGGAACCGATCCTCGTTGTTCGTGCGCTGCCGGCCGATGTCTGTCGCGCCGGCCGCCCGAAGGTCCGTACGGAGGGTCGAGGACGGCATCACGACCGCTCTTTCCAGTGCAACCACAGCAGGAGTCCAGCCGCGCTGGACAGCCCGAGGAGCACCACGTACCGCGCCCAGAGCAGCAGCGTCACGGCAGTGCCTCGAAGTCGAGGAACACCACGCCAGCCAGACCGATGCGCGCCCGCGTCGGCAGTGGGACTTCCGTGCCGTTCTCGCGTTTCGTCCCGCCTTCTTCGTCGTAACCGCGCGGCACGGGCTGGCCATCAATCGTCGTGCCATGACTGCTCAGGTCGATGAGGAAGAACGCTCCCGTGTTCTCATCGCGACGAATCCGCGCGTGCTCCCGCGAGACGTCGTCGTTGGCGACGACCCGCACGTCAACCGGGTACATCCGTCCGCCGCGACCGATGCTGGTCGACGCGCGGGCGATGTCGTGACGATGCGAGCCGTCCTGATCGAGGTAGGTGAGCCGCGCGGAGGCCGTGGCGCGCGGCTTGGACTGATTCGTGATCGGGGCCTGGATCCCCGCCACCTCTTCGCGCGTCGTGGCGTTCGATGCCGCATGTGTCTTCACCCGGCGCGTGCGCTCGCCGGCTCCGAGCTCCGGCGCCGCCGGAATGACGAGCTCGGACTGGACCAGAATGTCCTGCTCGCCGGTCAACTCGCCGTCGAGGTCCGGGAGAAACTCGATGTGCCAGCCGAGGTCGGCGTTCTCGAGCGCCGGCGCCTGCCGGAGCCACCCGCCCAGTCGTCGCAGCCGCTTTCGTCGGTTGAGGCGGGCCATCTCTTCGTCGAGGGCGCGCACACTTTCGGCCCGCAGCCGGGGAATCAGCCCTTCCAGCCGCGCGTGTTCGGCCGGCGAGAGGTAGACGGTGTAGCGACTGGGTGCGAGCGTCGAATACCGCAGCTCCTCCAGGTTCTCCCGCATGTTGTGGACGATGGCGTCGATCAGATCGCCGGCCGGTCTGCGAGCAGTCGTCATAGGATCTCCGGTGGGCACGACGACTACTATCACCTGTGGCGGCGTCCCGGAAATCCAGAAAGTTCACAGGTTTTTGTCAGCGTCGAGGTACAGCGTGAAGGTGCGATGGGGGACGTTGAGGCTCGACACGAAGGCCCGGCGGTTGACGATCGATGAGGCGGAGGTCCATCTCTCGCTCAAAGCGTTCGACCTTCTGGTGCTGCTCGTCGAGCGTCACCCGGCCGTCGTCGACAAGGCCACGCTGCGTCAGCGCCTCTGGCCCGGTGTGCACGTCGTCGAGTCGAGTCTGAGCAATCTCGTGAACGAGATTCGGACGGCGCTGGCCGGGCTGCCGGATCGGCTCGTCCGGACCGTTCACGGTGTTGGCTACGCGCTCGATATTGCGCCTGTGGACGACCCGATCGAGCGGAGCGGGCCGGCGCGCAGCCCGTACCTGTTGCTCTGGCACGACAAGGCGATTGCATTGCCGATTGGCGAAAGCGTAGTCGGGCGCGATGCGGCGTGTGGCGTGCGGATCGACTCGGACGACGTGTCGCGCCGGCACGCGCGAATCACGGTGACGGCCGGCGAGCGGCTCGCGCAGATTGAGGACCTCGCCAGCACGAACGGCACCTTCGTGGGCGGGCGGCGAGCCGTGGGCCCAACGACGCTCGTGGACGGGGCTCGCCTCCGGCTCGGGCACACGGTGCTGACGTTTCGCTCGGTGGCCGGGGGCGACGCCGCGACCAAACGCGTGCGCCGGCCCAGGCCCAAGGCGTAAGCGCGACAATTCGCCGGCTAGAAGGGCAGCGCCCGGCAGAGTTCGAGCGTGACGTCGAAGGGCCCGTCCGCCTTGCCGAGGACGTGCTTGTTCGTCCAGACCACGGTCTCGAGCTGCCCGTGCAACACGACCTCCGTGCCGATCTGCGTCTTGGCGTCGTTGACGACCTTGACGCGCCGGAGCTCAGGGATGCCCTTCTCGTTCAAGATCCCGACGACGCTGGCGAGCGTGTCGTTGGCCGTCTGGGCGTCCGAGAACGCGAGCACGGCGAGCTTCACGTCGATGCCGTCGTTGGTCCGATAGGTGGCTTTGAGATAGTCCGTCGCGCCGTCCATGTGCTCGCGCGTCACGGCCGTCATCGTGAACCGGCCGGCCTGCCGCGGAATCAGGGCATCGAGGCTGCCCTGTGTCGGCACCGACTGCGGTGCCCTCGCGGGATCGACGCCGCGCACTTTCAGGAAATCGAAGAACGAGTTGGCGGTGCAGGACCGGCCCTCGAAGCCGTACGTGAAGGCATCGATGCGCTGACCGGGCGTGCCGTGTGCGTTCTTGTCGAACCAATCGCCGTCGAAACTGTCTCCGGCCCGCCGCAGCGCCAGGGCCGCTTCATCATCGTCGCCGTCGTCGAGGACCTTTCGACTGCGCGCATCGGACGCGTACGTGCCGGCGAGGCAGTCGGCCTGCAGCTCGAGCTGGATCGTCATGAGGCCCCGCGCGGTGCGGTCGAACCCCATGAGGCTCTGCACCAGGTGTCCCCATTCGTGCGCGAGGATGAAGACCGGCGCGAAGTCCCCGATCTTGTACTGGGAGGCGAACAGCGACAGATCCCAATAGATCTTGTTGGTCGATCCGCAGTACCTCGCGTTGGGCTTCGGGAAAGGACCGCAGTCGGTCGTCGTTGGCACCTGTACCATGACGACGTCCGCTGGCGGCAGGTAGTTGGGAACTTGTGAGGCCCAGAAGCGATTGATGTCGAACCGCGCGGATTGAACGAGCGAGACGAGAGCCGGATCCGGAGTCAGGCGAAATTGCGCCGGCAGCACGGCGGGCCTCGTCAATACGCATGCGGCCAATGCCGCCGCCCGAACGAACCATCTCCTGTTGTGTCCCGGGCGCCGCGGGCTCATCGCGTCCCTCGTGCTGAAGCGGACGCCGCGCCGTCGAGCTGTGCGCGAATTGCCGTGATGCTGCGCCTGAGGGCGGCGATTTCGACTTCGGCGTCGCGCCGCCCCTGGTCATCGGCCGCGCCTGCCGCGCGCAGTTTCGCCAGCGCGAGCATGACCTGGCGGTTGTGCAGCGCCGGCCGGGCACTGAATTCTCTCGTTTGCAGCAGCATGAGCGCGCGCGCATAGCGCAGGTGCCGCCGCCACGGACGTTCGAGCAGCGCGATTTCCGACGCCGTGACGTAGCCGGCAGCGCTCTCGTCGGCCAACTCGCGCGCGATTACGCGTCGTTCCGTGGCCAGACCGTACGCGGCGAGTGCGACGAGGGACACGATGGGCATCGCGAGCGCCAGCCGGCCGCGCAGCACAGCGGAGGCGCCGAGCGCGTTGCCGAACGCGAGCTGCTGGTAGGCGCCGTGACAGACGATCGCTGCAGAGAGGCCGACGAACGGCCACGCCCAGCGCGCCCAACCGCGATTCGATGTGGCCAGGCCGAAGCCCGCGCCGATCACCGCACCGAATACGCCCTGCGCCAGCCCGGCAAGCGCGGTTGCGCGAATGGTGGTGAGCGGTCCGGACCGGCCGACGTCGACGATGGATGCGGGGCCGAGTTGCGCGATGGCTTCACCGCAGACGAATCCGAGTCCGACGGCCATGCCGTAGATCAGTCCGTCGACGACGTCCGTCACCTCGGACCATCCCCGCAGACGCCCGATCGCGTCGAAGATCTTGAAGACGATGGCCACCGCCACGAAGATGCTGATCTCGCGGAAAGCGGCGCCGCGCCAGGGATCGAGGTTGAGGGTGACGGACGTCACGCCGAGATTCAGCGCGCCGGCCGCCGCTCCGCCGATGACGAACGCGAGCAGGATGCTCCAGACGGGCTCGCGCTCGTTGACGTCGAGATAGCGGACGATGGCGAGGTAGAGCAGAGCAACGACGACCAGCGCGAGCACGTCTTCGATGGTGCTGCTGAACATCGGCGGAGACTCCTGGGTCGCCGGATGCGCAGCGGGGCGGCGCTGTCAGCCGGGGGCGAGCGACAGCCTAGCACGCGCAAGGGGCGCGTGGGACGCCTGCAGGGGAGGATGGCGCCACGTGAGGTGGCCGCGACCAGCGGGCTGGGCGCGGCATGAGCAGGGGACGTCTCCCGAATCCTGATGCGAGCGCTCGAAGGTCAACTTAACGCCGACGTCACGTCCAGCGGATAGGGTCATGACATGCGTACCGCCATCGCACAGCGAGTCATTCCTGCGATCGTCGCCGCCGCTGCAGTCGCAGCCACGCTGAATGCCCAGCGTCCGGCCCCGAGTGTGCCGCACTACGCGGCCGGCGAGCGCATGCTGCTCGACGCGCACAACTGTTACAACCATGACGAACTCGATCGCGCGCTCGGCACTCCGACGCCGCTCGCCATCGAGCAGGATCTTGTCTGGTACAAGGATCCGTCCACCGGCGCGTACCGTTCCGTCGTGTCGCACGGCGGTACCGACGTCCCGACATCGCCTGACTTCGAAGCGTATTTCTTCGAAAAGGTGAGGCCGGTGATGGAGAAGGCGCTCGCCGATAATCGCCGCGCCGACTGGCCGCTCATCACGCTGAACCTGGATTTCAAGACCAACGAACCCGAGCACCACGCGTTCGTGCTCGCGCTGCTCCACAAATACGAAGCCTGGCTGACCACGGCCGTGCGGACGTCCACGCCAGGCGTCCCCGCGCCCCTGACCGTTGGTCCGATGCTGGTTCTCACCGGCAGCAACAACCAGCAGCAGGTGGATTTCCACGACATCGTACCGGTCGGCCAGAAGCTCTTGCTCTTCGGCGCGATCAACGACGCACCGACGCCCGGTGCGACAGCCGCGGAGAGATCAGCCAGGTACGCGACATTGCCAGCCGAGTCGGCCATTCCTGCGGAAGTCACCAACTATCGCCGCTGGGTGAACTTCCCATGGTCGGTGGTGGAGGCCGGAGGCCAGGGCAATGCGGGGGAGTGGACGACGACGGACGAGGCGCGGCTCCGCGCGCTCGTGGCGCGCGCGCACGCGATGCGCCTGTGGATCCGCTTCTATACGCTGAACGGCGACGACCACGCGCCAGCCGGCGGCTACAACTTCGGCAGCCCCGCGGCGGCGCTCGTCCGGTGGAAGGCCGCCATCGCCGCGACGGTGGATTTCCTGGCCACCGACCAGTACGAAGACCTTGCGCGCGTTCGGGCCGCACAGTTCGGCGCCCCGGCGACACCGTCGAGCTAGAAACTGCGGGCGTAAACGGGGTTCGTGAACGCCGTGATGCCCGCTGCGTCCCGCAGACGCACATGAACCCACTGGCCGGGAGTCATCGTCAACAGATGCGACACCTTCTGGTCAGCGGTCGCCACGGTAAGGGTCGCGACCACCTCGCCGTTCCGCACGATCTCTGCACGCTGACCCGCGGCACCCGCCGCGCGCACGATCAGCCGGACCGGAGTGCCTTTCTTCGCGACGTTGACGATGCCGCCCATCGGCACGAGTGTCTCGCCCATGGCTCCAGCGAGTTCCAGCGCCGGTCCTTCGGGACCGCGCGTGCGCACGTAGACGCGGCCGGCACGGATGCCATCGAGTAGCGCCGACTCCGAGAGGTCACGCGCATAGACCACCGTTGCTGGCGATCCGATGTGGCCACGAGGCGACCGTGCGCCGTGATCGTCGCTGCCGCCGATTGCCGTGATGTGGTGCCCCTCGTTCAGGCGCGCGTACCAGAACGGCATCCCGGCCGTGCGCCCCTCGATCACACCGCTGTTGACGACTTCCATCGCTTCGATGCGATCCCACGGCGTCGAGGGCGCGTCCCAGCCGCAGCCGGTGCAGGTGTCACCCGTCTCCCGGCCCGGATGGTTGATCGACAGCAACGCGTCCTCGTGCGCGACGTCGTCCATCACGTCGATCATCGACCGACCGTTGAAACCCAGACGGAAGTCGATAGGACGACTCGTGCCGTACACGTTGGCATGTCCGTGGAAGGTCGTGAGCTCCTGGCCTCGGAGCAGCAACAGCGACGTGAGGCCCTCCTGCAGCGTGGCGAGGTCCGCATGATGCGACGTCGTGTTGTGATCGGTGATGGCCAGGAAGTCCAGGTGCCGCGCCCGCGCCGCTTCCACGACTTCCCATGGCTGACAGCCGCGAGCGGTCGTCGTTCCGGAATCGATGCAGCCGAAGCCGTCGCTGTGCAACGTGTGCGCGTGGAGATCACCGACGTACCAGGCCGCCTCCGCCTTGAGTACCGGACCGAGCCCATCGATCGGCGTGCTTCGCATGGACAGGCGAAGCGTCGCCGTCCACATCGACGTTTGTCCGGCGCCTATTGATGGGACGCCCAGCGACAGTCGCCACGTCCCGGCCGGCAGCGGGCCCGTGAAGTACGACGGCGTCGCCTCGAACTCCGTCAGATGAAAGTGGTCCTTGCTGAAACGGCTCGTCCCACGAAAGCGCTGGGCATCGAACAGCCCGACCTCGAGCTCCGTGCCCTTGCCTCGGTTCTCGTAGGCGAAGTCGACGTCGACGCGCGTCACGCCCGCGGGCACGTCGAACGGGCGTTCCTGATAGGTCCCCTTGTCGGCCGTCGTCACGATACCCGACAAGGTGATGATGGCGGGCGTCTGACGTGCGGCGTGCATCGGCAGCAGCGCCGACATCGCGATGATCAACGAGGGCAGAACGGTGTGGAACCGCATGAATGTGGAGCGGGAGGCGGTCTCTCTTCGAGACTCGCCTCCCTTGAAAAGTAGAGCAGTCAGAACCCGAGGCGGACCGCGAGCTGGATGATGCGGGGATCGCCGGCGGTCGTGATCTGACCGAACGCCGCGCTGCCGAAGCTGCCATTCGGATTGCCGTAGTTCACCGTGTTGAAGAGATTGAACGCCTCGGCACGGAGGTCGGCGGTGAAGGCATTGAACCTGAACCGCTTCACCAGGCTCAGGTCCGTCGTCAACGCACCCGGTCCCCACGCGCTGACCGGCCTGGCGTTACCCGGCGTGTTGACCGCCTGCACCGCGTAGGCTGCCGGATTGAGCCAGTGCAGCAGATCGTCGGTCGACGAGTTGCTGTTCGGATCTACACCCGTGGCGTCCGGCAGGATGCCGCCGCCATTCCGGTTGAAGAAGCTGTAGGTCTGGCCCGTGGCGGGATTTGTCCCAGAGCTGGCCAGCGTCACGTCGATAGGCATGCCGCTGCGCAACGAGGTGACGCTCGAGAGTTGCCAACCGCCGACGAGCGCATCGAGAACCGGCGACATGTTGCCGCCAATCGCACGATTGCGACCGATCGGCAGCTGCCACACCTCGGTGAGCGTGAGGCGGTGACGTGCAACCTGCGTGTTCGGGCCCCGCGCCGCACGCAGCACGTCATTGAGGTTGGAGTAGTCCGGCAGGACGTTGTCCTGGATGGTATGCCCGCCGGCCGCCCAGCCGCCTGCTTCGTCGCGCGAGTTGGCGAACGTGTAGCTCCCGAGGACATACAGCCCGTGCGACTGGCGCTTCTCGAACTTCAGCTGCAGGGAGTCGTACGTCGATTGCGCGGCCGTGAAGAACATCGTGATCTGTTGCCACGTGGGATACGGGCGATTCGCCGCGGTGGCGCCGTTTTGGCCCCACTGCACGGCATTGAGCGGGAGCGACACAATCTGGTTGGCGCCGCGATTGCCGACGTAGGCCGCTTCGAAGCTCGACTGCCACGGCAGCAGCGTCTCCAACGCGACGTTCCACTGCTGGACCTGTGGCATGTTCCAGTCGCGCTCGTGCGCACGCACGCTGACGGTCGTCGAGTCGTAGTTCGAGAGGAGCGTGCTCGGGAACGGATCCGAGAGGCGGATCGCAGGCGTGGCCGTCGGCCCCGTGCCGCTCGCGTTCAATTGGGCCCGGATGAGCTGCGGCGGATTGAACACCATCATGTCGTCCGAGCCATGAATCTCTTCGCCCGAGTAGAAGATGCCATAGCCGGCGCGGAGCACGTACTTCTCTGGCTCGATCTGCCAGGCCAGGCCGAGGCGCGGCGCGACGTTGTTGCGGTCGACGTCCTGCGCGTACCGGTCAGTCTCGCTCGCCGGGTAGAGCTGCCCTGTTGACGGATCGAAGTTCACGTTCACGTACTGGCCGTGGCCGTACATCGGCGTCGTGTACTCGTAGCGCAGGCCCAGGTTCGCCGTGACCTTCGGCGCGATCTTGAAGTCATCCTGCAGGAACAGGGAATACGCGTGCTGCCGATAGTCGACGACGGTGTTGGTCACGGCCACATAGGACTGCGCCGATCCGAGCATGAAGTCGGCCAGGGCGTTGCCGGTGAAGGTGCCGTTGAACGTATAGGCCGGCGAGACCCGCTCGTCATCCTGTTCGACGTCCTTCTTCCGCCGAAGTTCGACGCCCGCCTTCAGCGTGTGACGGCCAAACAGCGCGGAGATCGTGTCAAGAACCTGGATGGCGCGCGGCTGCTGGAACTGCGGACGGAAGTTGCGGATGCCGACCTGGGAGTAGTTCGAGATGCTGATCGCCGGGATGCCGCCGGTCGTCAACTGCGACGCGGGCAGACCCGTGAACCCGAACTCGTCCGCCTTCATGCCCGTGGCCGTCGGCTGCGCGAAGTCCGCGTTGGTCGCCGTGTAGCCCGCGCGCATCTCGTTCACGTACCGACCCTGGAAGAGCCGGTTCCAGCTGACGCCCACGTTGTGGTTGAGGTTGTACTGTTCGCCCTGATTGCCAGCCTGTTCGACGATCCCCTCGAGAATCTGATCGCGGTAGATGCGCTGCCTCAGCATGCTGTAGCGGACGAAGAAGCGGCTGTTGGTGCTCGCCACGGCATCCCCTCGAAGGTCGACCTTGCTTGTGTTCTCGGTGCCGGGCGCCTGGTACGCGTAGTTGCTGGTGTTGATGCCGGTCGCGGACGTGTTGCCGGGGCGGTTCGGAAGTGACCACGCGCTGAGAATCTTCGACGCGAGCGGGTCCCACCGGTTCTGCGGAATGGTGTTGTTGGGGAATGGGCGTCCGGTCTGCGGATCGGTGATCGTCGTCGGGAACACACCGGTGCGGATGGTGGCATCGGGTACCGACACCACGCCGGACTGGGAGAACGAGCGCTTGAAGCCTTCGTAGGAGCCGAAGTAGAAGAGCTTGTTCCTGATGATTGGCGCGCCGAACGTGACGCCGGCCTGGTTCCAGGACAGGTCGTCCTTCGGCAGGTTGTTGTGCTGCGCGTTCCACGAAATCGACGCGAGCGACGCGTCGCGACTGTAGTACCACACCGAGCCCTTCGGCGCGTTGGTGCCCGATTTGATCGACACGTTGACGACGGCCCCGGCGGAACGTCCGAACTCGGCCGAAAAGCTGTTGGTCTGGACCTTGAACTGGTCGATGGCGTCCGGGTTCGGCTGGACGACCTGCGACGAGAGCGACTGCGCGTTCTGTGTGCCGTTGTTGTTGTCGAAGCCGTCGAGCATGAAGTTGTTCTGCGTCTGCGTGTTGCCGTTCACCAGGAACCATCCGGGGCCGCGCGTATCGAGCGTCATCGTGCTTGGCGTGGCGCCGGGCACGAGCAATGCGAGTTCCGTGTAACGGCGTCCGGCGAGTGGAAGCTGGGTGGCGATGTCACCGCGGATGACCTGACCGAGCGATCCCTCTTCGGTCTGCAGCGTCCGGCCGCCGCCGGTAATCTCGACGCGTTCCGAGACGCCCGCCGTGTCCAGCGCCACCCGGAGGAACTTGCGCTCATTAACGTCGACCGTGACGTCCTTGATTTCGCGTGTACGGAAGCCGTTCAGCTCCACGCGGAGGGTGTAGTTGCCGCGCTGAATCGGCGAAAACGTGGCGTACCCTTCGCCGTCAGACACGAGACTCCGTGCCGCGCCGATCCCCATGTTGGTCAGCGTGACCGTGGCGCCGGGCACGATGGCGCCCGACTGGTCGGCGATCAATGTGCGAAGCGATCCGGCGTCCGTCTGGGCGAGGGCCATCGAAGGAAGAGTGAGGACGAGCAGCGCGACCGCCAGCCTGAGACGGGCTGTCACGTGATGAATAGGCGACATATCAGAGTGCCTCCCAATGCGCACACGGCCAGACGTGCCGGCCAGATGCATTGAAACCATGAAACCGCATAGAGACACTCACGGTAGCGGCGCACTGCGACTGCGGCGTTGCATCCACGTAACGGTGGTGCAAAAAGAGGACGGGCATCGCACGGGCGTCACATGGCTGGCGTACAAGCATGGCGGAGGATGTGGGCGATGACACGAACTCGCAGTGCGTGGGTGATCGGTGTGGCCGCGCTTGTACTGGTTCTTGAAGCGGCCTCGCGTTCCGCGCCGCAGACAGGACCCGCCCTCGACCCTGGCGAGTGGCGTCGCTCGGTTGAAGGCAGGGCGCGCAACGTGATCCTGTTCATCGGCGATGGCATGGGTGACTCCGAGATCACAGCGGCACGCAACTACGCGCGCGGCGCGCGCGGCCATCTCGCGATGGACCGCCTGCCATTCACCGGGTCGTACACGACCTACGCGGTCGACGAGGCCCACCCCCTGCAACCCGACTACGTGCCCGATTCGGCCTCGACCGGCACGGCGTGGGCGACAGGGACGAAGACCAGCAATGGGCGCATCGCAACGTCGGCGTCGACGGACAAGGATCTCCCAACCATTCTCGAAATCGTTCGTACGCTCGGCTTCCGAACCGGCAACGTGACGACGGCGGAACTGACGGACGCGACGCCGGCGGTGCTCGGCGCACACGTGGCCAACCGGACGTGTCAGGGACCGTCAGACATGGCCAAGTGTCCACAAGACCTCAGGTCGGCCGGCGGAAGCGGGTCCATCGCCGAGCAGCTTCTGGACCATGGCATCGACGTTCTGCTTGGCGGCGGATACGCACGCTTCAATCAGCGCACGGAGGCGGGCCCCCTGGTACTGCAGCACGCCATTGCCGCGGGATACCGCATTGTCACGTCGGACGTCGGCCTGGCCTACGTTCCTGCGGGGCAACGGGTCTTGGGACTGTTTGCGACTGGGAACATGTCACTGGAATGGAAGGGACTCGAGGCGACACCCTATCCGTCGAACGTCAAAACACCGCAGACCTGCGAGGTGAACCAGCGCGCTCCGGGTCAACCAAGTCTCGCTGAGATGACCGCGTCCGCCCTCGAACTACTCGATCGCCCGGAGAGTGGCGGTCCCGGGTTCTTTCTTCAGGTCGAGGGCGCGTCGATCGACAAGCAGGATCACAGTGCGAATCCATGCGGGCAGATTGGAGAGACGATCGGTCTCGACGCCGCAGTCGATGTCGGCCTCCGGTTCGCCGCCGCCCATCCGGAAACGCTCGTGGTGGTCACGGCGGACCACGGACACTCGAGCCAAATCGTGCCGTTGCCGACGGACGACGATCACCCGTCCGGCCTGATCAGCGTCTTGATGACAGCCGACGGCGTGCCGATGACGATGGCCTACGGGACCAACGGTTACCACCGTTCGCAGGACCACACCGGGACCCAAGTAAGAATTGCGGCATCGGGCCCTCAGGCGGCGCGCGTCGTAGGCGTCATCGATCAGACGGACCTGTTTCGTCTGATCCTCAATGCCGTTGGTGGACCAACGGCCGAAAGGCCCTGACCAGGGCCGCTTGTCAGCGTGTTGCGCGCAGCCTACTCGGCCTCGACGATGCTGGCCGGGCTCATGGTCGGAATCACCCGCGTGAGCCGTAGCCCCGCCTTGGCGAGCAGCGCGCCGTACTCGTCCTCCGTGCGCTCCCGGCCGCCGGCGATCGTAAGCATCGTGATGTCGAGCACCTTCCCCGGGTGCATGACGTTCGGCGGCGGCACCACCATCTCGACGATCAGCACCTTCGCGTCCGGCCTCTTCGCCGCCCTGACGTGCCCGAGGATCTGCAGGCACTTCGCCTCATCCCAGTCGTGGACGATGTGGGACAGGATGTAGGCGTCACCGCCGGCCGGCACGCTCTCGAAGAAGCTCCTGCCGCGACGCTGCCGCGCCCCTCAAGGCCCTCGGCCTTCAGCCGCGCCGCCGCTTCGGCAACAACATGCGGCAGATCGAAGACGACGCCGCGCACGGCCGGGTGGCGCTTCAGCACGCTGGCGATCATGTTGCCCGAGCCGCCGCCGACGTCGATCACGGTGCCGGTGAACGGATAGGACACGATGTCGGTCATCAGCGAGCGGAAATGTGACGGCCTGCGGGCCGGGTGTGGCCTATCGCCTCAGCCCGCGCGCTGCACTATGCTCTCCCCATGCGAATGCTCATCGCCGTGCTGCTGGCAGCAGTGCCGCTCGTGCCGCAGTCGGCGATTCCTCGGTACGAGGTCAAGCGGGCGGCATCGGCAGTCACCATCGACGGCAAGCTCGACGATGCGGCATGGGCACAGGCGTCACCGCCGCTGACGCTGCAGTTTCTCTGGGACTCGCAGACCGGTGCCAAGCAGCGAACGCTGGGCCGCGTGCTCTGGGACTCGCAGGCGCTCTATATCGGCTACGACGCCGACGACGCCGACATCACGGCCCAGTTCCTGCAGCGCGACGACCCGACATATCGTGACGACGCGGTCGAGGTCTTCATCAATCCGGACCCGAAGCAAGAGACGGTGTACTACGGGTTTGAGATGAACGTGCGCGGCGTGCTCTACGACTACCTGAACTACAACAGCCGGACGCTCTTCAAGCGGTTTGATGCGACCGGCGTGACGGTCGCGACGTCGATTCGCGGCACGCTGAACGTCCGCACCGACACCGATAGCGGATGGAGTCTCGAGGTCGCGATCCCCTGGGCGAACTTCGAGGAACTGTCCCGCCGCCCGCCGGTTGCGGGTGCGGTGTGGAGAGCGAACTTCAATCGGTGGGACGGCGTCGAGCCGAATCGCCGCATGAGCATCTGGTCCGATCCGCAGAACACCACCTCATGGCCGCACGTGCCGGCGCGATTTGGTGAGCTGCTGTTCATGGAGTGAGGCACGAGCGCAGGACGTTTGGCCACGGGCCGACGTGTCGGCGGATGAGCGCGATGCGCTTCTGGACAAAGGCGACCTCCGGGAGACCCACAATGAACAGTTTCTGGAAGATGGTGGCTCGCGGCGCACTGGCGCCGATGATCCTTCTTGGCGTGGCGGGTTCGATGGCGGGATTGCGAGGCGTCCGCGCGCAGGACGCAGCTCGGCCGAAGAAGATCGTGTTCTGGGCTGGACCGAAGGAGCATGGCGCGCCCGGTCGGCATGAATATGAGCGAGACCTGACGGAGTTGGCTTGGCAACTGGAGCATGCCACAAACCTGCGCGGCCTCAGGGCGGTGGTGAAGGTCGTGACCAAACCCCCGAGGGACATCAGTGAACTCGAGGATGCAGACGCGCTTGTGATCTTCGGCAATGGCGCATGGCTCAAGACCGAGACGGGAATTCTGTTTCCGCAGGATCAGGACACGGACTTGCGGACGTATGACGCGGAGCACACCGAGTGGCTGAACAAGCTCGATGCGCTGATCAAGCAGAAGAAGCTCGGGCTGGCCATCTTCCACTACACCATGTGGGTCGATAATTGGGTCGGCAAGCGTTTTCTGACGAGCTGGTTCGGCGGGCTCTGGATTCCGTATTCCTCACACAATCCTGTGGACACCTGGACGGTGTCCCCGTTGAAAGTGTCTCATCCGGTCCTCAACGGCGTGCAGCCCTGGACGTATCGGGACGAGATGTTCTCGCGTTATTTCCTGTACACCGATGCCAGGCGCACCGAATTGCTACAGGGCATGCCCGCGAATGCCAACAATGGTGGTCCCGATCCCGTGTCCTGGGCCTTCAACCGAGCCGACGGCGGCCGCTCCTTCGTCTGGGGCGGATCGGACTTCCACGACAACATGCACAATGTCGCGGACTATCGCCGCTTCCTGCTGAACGCCATCACCTGGATCGCCGGTCTGGACGTACCGCCGGGCGGCGTCGCCGCTCCGCCGCCGCCGACGGATGATCCGCCGATTGCAACGCCGCCCGCCGGCCGTGGAACTGGTGCTGGCCGTGGCCAGGCACCGGGACGTGGACCGGGGGCAAGCAATCCTTGAGGAGTCCGAGATCTGGCGGCGCGGGCAATCCCGCAAATCGGCGACGGTCGATTCAGACGCCAGCGGGCTGCTGCAGCCTGCGAAGGCGTAGCAGTCGCACGATCGTGCCGATCGCGGCGGCAGCCACGAGGCCCGTCGATACAGGCTCCGCCGCCTCGGTCGGGAGTGCGAGCCATGCCGTCGCAAAGCCGAGACCGCAGAGCACCCACGTCCAACCGGCAAACCGCTGAAACGCCTGTGCTCGGGCGCCGTCGCACTGCATCGACGACGCCGTCGCAAAGGTTTTGGGGAGGGCGTTGCCGGTCACGACCAAGTACGCACCGAGGATGATCATGGTCATCCGTCGACCGCTGTCTGGATCATCCACGACGCCATACGCGTGCGCGAGTGTCACCGCCAGCGGAATGATCATCATCAGTCCGCCGAATACCACCCCGCCGTTCACCGACGCGAACCGCCGAACCGAGGCGGTATTCCCCGACGAACGACGAAAAGCCAGTTGCGAGGACCGCCGCCGCAGCACGGCGAAATGGGCGGACATGGTCGGCTTCGAGACGGGGAAGTGATCCGACAGTTCGCCCGCTGACATCGGCCGCTCCCGAAGCAGCTGCAGCACGCGACGCGCGTCGGATCGGACAGGGCCTTGAACACATTGTCAAGTGCGACGTGCTCGAGGTTCCTGGGTGGCAATGAGTTTGTGGCGGGGCGTCCCCGTCTCTTTCAAGGCGCGGCAGTGACAATCCCCTGATCGCGAGGGGCCCAGAGAAAGGACGATCCGGTGGCCCAGCCTGCGGCCGTGGCGCAGGGCGTATCCCCGGACGCTTCGCGTTTCAAACGCCCTGTATACTCGTCCGACATGACCCGCCGGGTCGGGCTCGCATCGCTGCTCGTGACCCTCATCGCCCTCTCGGGCGGGATGGCCGCGCCTCAGGGTGCGCTTCAGTCTCTCAGGCCATTCGCCGCTGTCGTCTGGTCGAAGAACGACCGAGCCTCAGTGACGGTCCGCCGCTCGCGCGTGCCGAGGGCTCCTCGAAGCGAGCGGCCAGCCCAGTCCGTCTCGCGTGACTGGCCGTCGATCCTCTCGATCGCTGTTCCCCTCTCCCGCTATCAGCGTCCGCCTCCGCCGCTCACGTCCGCGAAGTAGTTGCTGCCGGTCGTCCGGGCAGTTCTTCATTCACGCTCGTGGTGTGTCAGGAGGCGTCTATGCGCCAAGTATGGCGTTCGCTCGTTCGACTCGGCAGCGACGTACGAACATCGACGGAAGGTCTCGACGAAGTCAACCGCCTGAGGGCTCGCTACCGATCGCTCGACGACGACGCGCTCGCAGCCGCGCATCGACGCGCGACCACCCCGGGGGACGTCGCCGCAATCACAGCCGTCGTCGCCTGGCGCGTGCTGGGCCTCGAGATGCACGACGGCCAGATCGAGGCCGCGCTCGCGCTGGCCCGTGGCCGGATCGTCGAAATGCCGACGGGCGACGGCAAGACCTTGGCGGCTGTCCCCGCGATTGTCTGGAACGCCCGTAGGGGCCACGGGGTGCACGTGATGACCGTCAACGACTATCTCGCGCGGCGTGATGCCGCGTGGATGGGCGGTATCTATGAACGCCTCGGCCTGTCAGTGGCGGCTGTCCAGCAAGCGATGACACCCGACGAACGACGGGCCGCCTACTGTGCGGACATCACGTACGCGACGGCGAACGAGATCGGCTTCGACTACCTGCGCGACGGCCTCGCCCCGAACGTGGACGATCGGGTCCATCGTGTCCATCGGGTCTACCAGGGCCTCGCCGCTGCGGTGATCGATGAGGCCGATTCGATCCTGATCGACGAGGCGAGAACACCGCTGGTCATCGCCGGCGGATCGGCCGAGCATGACGACCTGCCCTTCATCGCCGATGGCGTCGTCCGCCATTTGCGCCCAGGCTCGGACTTCACCTGTGAACCCGCGGGCCGCTTGGTGTTGCTGACTCCGGCAGGTGTTGCACGAGTGGAGAGGACGACCGGCTGTCTCAACCTATTCGACGCGGCGAACCTGGCGATGCATACCGCCGTCCAGGACGCGCTTCACGCCCACGCGCTGCTCCAGAAAGACGTCGACTACGTCGTGCACAGGGGCGCCGTCCTCTCGGTGGACGAGTTCAAGGGCCGCATCATCCGCGACCGACGATGGCCGGCAGGCCTGCAGACGGCAATCGAATGCAAGGAAGGCGTGCGGCCGCGAGCGCAGGGGCGCGTGCTGGGCTCGATCACGGTCGAGAACCTCGTCAGCCTCTACCACGACGTGTGCGGCATGACGGGCACGGCCGCGACGCAGGCCAGGGAGTTCCGGGACATCTATGGACTCGACGTAGAAGTGATTCCACCGAACAGACCGATCATTCGTGTCGATCGGCCGGATCGTGTCTTCGAGACCAAGGCCGGGAAGGAACAGGCGATCGTCGATGAGATTCGGTGCATTCACGGGACGGGCCAGCCGGTGCTCGTCGGGACCGAGAGCATCGAAGCGTCGGAACGGCTAAGCCGCGCACTCGAAGATGTCCCTCACGCATTGTTGAACGCCCGGCACGAAGAGGAAGAGGCGGCCATCGTCGCCCTTGCCGGCGTTCGCGGCGCCGTCACCATCTCCACGAACATGGCGGGGCGGGGCGTCGACATTGCGCTCGGACCCGATGTCGCGGCGCTCGGCGGCCTCCACGTGATCGGCGCCAGCCGGCACGAGAGCCGCCGGATCGATCATCAGCTGCGTGGACGCGCGGGCCGCCAGGGCGATCCGGGCAGCTCCGAGTTCTTCGTGTCGCGCGAAGACGCGCTGATGGTGAAGTACGCCGGCGGCGACGCCGGTATCGAGCCGGATCAGATTCAGCGCATCTCGGAGGGGCAGAATCTCGATATCCGCCTGCTTCTGCGCAAGTACGAGTCGGTGATCGAAAGTCAGCGGCGGATGGTCGCGTTGAAGAGACAGGCGGCGCTTGCCGGTGACGGCCTGACAACGGAAACCGAACGCCGGATCACGCTGCACGTGATTGACGAGCTGTGGGCGGACTACCTTGCGGCGGTCGCTGAACTCCGTTCAGGCGCGATGTGGGTGGCGCAAAGTTACGCCGATCCGCATGGGTACTACCTCAAACAGGTGCATGCGATGTTCGGCGAACTCGAGAGAGCCATCGTGGCGGAGGTTGCGCAGCGGCTCGCCGATCCTGAAGCGGCTGAGGCGCTCGTGCCGCGCGAGCGCAGCGCCACCTGGACGTACATCACGACGGACGATCCGTTCGGACCGATGTCCCTGCGCATCATCCGCCGGCTGCTTTCGATTGCCGGTTATCGCAACGTGCGAGACAGCGGTTAGCGCGGCTGCGTCAACGGGAGGCGACGCCAAAGCCGGCGGCGCCGCATCCGTTCGGGTCATCGTTGTCGACCGGACGGAGTGACACCGAGACCAGGTTCGGCCAAGACGGCCGGGACACGTGTTCGCGTCGTGTCGCCGGCCCCGGTTCTAATCCCGATTAGTCCACTTTGGGCGCGAGCTTTGCCGCGTGCGCGTCCTGTTTCTCCTTGCGGGCGAGGTTGCGCGTCTTCCACGACTGGCCCTCGGTTTTCGGCTTGGCTGCGAGTTTCTTCTTCGACTCTCGATTCGGTGCGGTCGTAGTGGATGGCATGTTGTCCTTCTTAAGGTCGACAGGTTGCGCGCGGGTGGTGCCGTCTCTTGTGGTCGGTAAAGTTGCCGACGTGCCGAAGAGGTTCAGAAGCGGAGCTGCAATGGTAGCGGTACCCATGTGGGACCGCTACTAGCCCGTGACCAGTCAGGTCTGGCTCGGGCGCACAAACATTGCCCCGCTTGAGAAGGACTGATGGGGCACTGGATTCGTGCCGAGCGAACCGAGAGGTGAGCGATGGTCGGGGCGACTGGATTCGAACCAGCGACATCTCGCTCCCAAAGCGAGCGCTCTACCAGGCTGAGCCACGCCCCGACTGAACGCTCATCGTATCACTGCGCCGCGGCCCCGGACCTGAAGGTCCAGGGTTCCACAGAGGTCAAGGTCCAGGGACCCACGGAGGTCAAGGTCCGGGGACCGACGGAACGGCGCGTCCTACTTCCTCGCGCCAATCCCGAACTGGTCGCCGGCGCGCACGGGCCTGCCGGCGTCGGTCACGATCTCCACCAGCTTCTCGGATCCGACGCGGCGGCCGACCTCGTCGGTGAACGTCGCGATCACCTTGTGCGTCTTCACGTCGAACACTTCGCCGGTCGACGGATAGGCGAAGCGGCCATCGATGCTGAAGGTGATCCAGCCCGGCTGATCGCGCACGGGCAGGCTCGTCATCTGCTTTGGCGGCATCACGGTGTTGTCGAACACGTGAATCATCTTGTTGTGACCGTCGGCCACCCACAGCTCGCGTTCGTCGGGCGTCAGCGCCACGCCGTGACTCGGGCAACCGTGGCGGTCGACCGGGCCCTGCTCGTAGCCCTCGATGACCACCCTGTGCAGCTTCTTGCCGGTCTTGAGATCGCCGACCTCGAATCCCAGCAGCTCGTTGACGTTCACGAAGCAGAGCGTCTCGGAGCCGTTGATGGTGAAGGGGCGGATGGAATTGCCGAACGGTCCGACGTTGTTGACCACCTTGTTCGTGCGCGTGTCCGCCACCGCCAGAAGCGGCGATCGCAGGCCCGCCATGTAGACGCGGGCGCCGGTCGGAGAATAGATCGTGTTGTGCGCACTTGAGTTGAGCACGACCTTCGCGGTCGCCTTGCCGGAGATCGCGTCGATCACCGTCCAGTGCGGACCCTCGAACGAGGGGGCCCAGATCGTTCGTCCATCGGGCGAGAGCGCGATCCGATCGCAGCCGCCTTCGTACGTCTGATCCCAGACCATCTTCTCAGTCGCGAGGTCGATGCAGCCGATGCGCTTCGTCGTGCTCACGTACAAGCGGCCCGTCTTCGCGCTGGCGGCAATGCCCTTGACGTTCTCCGCTTCCTGCCCGTTGGCCGGCTCCGGCCAGGTCGGAATGCGCTTCACCAGCTTGTAGCCGTCGCTCGCGTCGAACACCAGGACACCGATGCCACCGTACGACAGGTAGTTTCGAATGCCGGGCGTGGCCGCGTAGATGAGATGGCGTTCCGTCGCGGCGGCCGACGTAATGGCGCGCCACGCCGGCATCGCGAGCGCAGCCGTGGTCGTGGCCAGAAATGCCCGGCGTTCCATGAGACCTCCCTCGGACCGAATGCCGAGAGTATCTCCCGATTGGCGCGCGGAATAAAATGATTCTGGAGACTTTCGTGAAATGTGGCGTGACGACGTACATCTGGGGCGCGGAGTTTACGCGCGCACAACTGCCGGTGCTGGCGAAGCTGGCCCAGCACGGCTTCGACGGCATCGAACTCCCGGTGTTCAGGCCGGCCGGTTTCGAGACCCGCTACATTCGCGAGGCACTCGCCGAGCATGGCCTGACATGCGCCGCATCCGCCGTGCTCCTGCCCGGATTCAGCCTGGTGACTGAGGATGCCGCCATCCGCCAGCAGTCCATCAACAACGTCCGCGACATCATCCACGTGGTCGCCGACCTCGGCGCTGACGTCGTCGCTGGCCCGCTCTACACACCGGTCGGCGAGCTGCCCGGACGGCGGCGCACGGCGGACGAGTGGAAGCGGGCGGTCGAGGCCTATCAGACATTGGCGCCGACGCTCGAGGCCGATGGCGTCACGCTGGCGATCGAGCCGCTGAATCGCTTCGAGACCTATTTCCTGAACACGATCGACGATGGCGTGGCGTTGTGCGAGGCCGTCGACCACCCGAGGGTCGGCTTGCTCTTCGATACATTTCACGCGAATATCGAAGCGAAGGACGTCGCCGGCGCGCTCGTGCGGGGCGGACGTCACGTGAAATACATCCACACGTCGGAGAACGATCGCGGCACGCCCGGCAGCGGGCACGTCGATTGGCCCGGCGTCTTTCGCGCCATCGAGACGCTCGGCTACGACGGGTGGCTGACGATCGAGAGTTTCGGTTTTGCGCTCGGTGATCTCAGTGCCGCGGCGGCCATCTGGCGGGACATCGAAGTGACGCCCGACGCGATCGCATTCGATGGCGTGGCGTTCCTGAAGCAGAATGTGCCGCAACTACGACGATGAGACGATTGACGACTGGAATGTTCCTTGGCTGGGCCCTCGTGGCGACGGTGCCCGCGATGGTGGCGGGCGCGCTCGCGGCGGCACAGCCTCAGGCGGAGGACCCTGGCGTCCCAGTGTTCAAACGTGTGTGCGGCAACTGCCATACGCCTGAGCGCATCGTCGCATCGCGGCGATCGGCGGATCAGTGGCAGGAAGTGATCGAGAACATGATCACGCGCGGCGCGAAGGGCAGCGACGAGGAGCTGAATACGGTGTTCACGTACCTGATGTCGCACTTCGGCCGCGTCAACGTGAACCGTGGCGAGCCCGAGGCGTTGTCGGACGTGCTCGGCCTCACGCAGGCCGATGCCCAGAAGATCGTCGAATACCGCAAGGCCCACGGGCCGTTCGTGGATCTCGACGCCGTGGTGGCCGTGCCGGGCATCGACGTCGCCAAAATCAAGAACCAGGCGGACGCACTGAGTTTCTGATCGGTTCGCTGTTCCCGCAAAGCCGTAAGGTCCGACCGTTGTCTGCTACCGGTTGAGCTTGAGAATCCGCAGCGTCGGGCCGTCCACCGTGCCGGTTCGTGTAAACGAGGCGAGTTCGGTGGTGTGCACGAGCAGACTGCGGTAGTTGTCAAAGCCTGGCGCCGGCGCTGCCGGGTTTGTGAACAGGGCGTCGTACCCATCGGTCGATGCCACGAGATAGTCCACCTTCTGATCCACGTAGTACTGATAGTCCCGCTCCACGAGGGCGCGCAGGTTTTCCGAGGGATTCCGTTCGGGCGGAATCAAGAGTACGCGTGTTTCGATGACGACCCTCGTGCCGCGATCGACGTTGCCCCGGATCCATCGATAGGCTTGATCCACGGTGGTGATGCGTCCGAGGTTACGGTCGAAGCTGATCGAAGTGGCTGCCGGTGTCATCGCGGTGCCGAGTATCAGTGCGGCGGCGGTCGCAAGCGCGACTGCCCTCGGGATCGGCATCGCCCAGAGGGCGGTGGCCAATGTGACGATCGCGATGGCCGCGAAGGCGCAGGTGAACGGCAGGAGCGGCAGTGTGTAGCGCCCGTAGATTTGGAAGCTCGTCGCCATCACGTCGAAGTAGACGAGCGGGAACACCAGCAGCACGGCCCATCGCGCGCGCGCCGGCCCAAGCGCCACGCGCGTGGCCGCAATCACGATTCCAAGCGCCGCGAGGACGAGCCCCGGGGTGCCCATCGATCCGCGCAGGTGCTTCAGATAGATCGACCAGCCGGGTTCGCCCCCGCGAGATCGCGCGAAGATCGCCGCCAGCCGCGCGTAGTCGTTCAGAAAGCTCGGCAGGTCCAAGAGCGCGTAGGGCGTGCCCACCAGGAACGCCGCGCCCGCGGCCGCCACGATCGTCACCAGCCGCTGCACGATACGTCCTGGTGTGCCGCCGGTGATGATTGCCGCGAGCAGCGGCATGAGAAGCGCGATCGATCCGTTGTACTTGCAGGAGGCGGCCAGCCCCGCGGACACGCCTGCCCAGGCAAACGCACTGAAGGTCGGCCGCTCCAACGCGCGCATGCTGAGGAGCCACGCGAGCGTCGTGAAGAACGCGGTGGGGACATCCGCGAGCACGTAGTGGGACTCGCGGACGTGGTAGGGCATCAGCGCCATGAGGGCGGCCGCCAGTAGCCCCGTCACGGTGCCCCATCGCCGGGCGGCGCAGAAAGTCAGCAGGACCGTGCCCGATCCCATCGCCGCGGTGAGCGCGCGGCCGGTGACGTAGAAGTTGGCCGCGGAGACCTGGTCGAGGTTGTTCCACGTCCCGTGCATCGCGCCCCACATGAACGAGAGGCACGCGACGACGAACTGGAGATAGATGGTGAGGCTGGGCCAGTCGAAAAAATGCGGGTTGAAGTCCGCGGTCTTCATCATGCGGACGGCGCGGTCCATGATCTGGGGCTCGTCGACGCCGAGCGAGTAAGGCACGCCGGCTCGGAGCTGCCAGAACCGCAGGATGGCGCCAACCGCGACGATGGCCGCGAGGACCACGAGGGGGCGGGACACGCGCGGGCTGTCCGGGGCGAACATGGCGCCCAAGTCTAACAGGCCATTGGAGATCGCCCTGCAGGGCTCGTGGTAGCATTCCGACGATTACGCGTTTTCAAAAAGAGACAGGCGAGGAGCCGCATGAAGATGTGGACGTCGACGAAGGTGTGTGCCGCGATCGTGGTGCTGATGTTGTCCGCGTCCGCGATCTGGCGGGTGAGCGCGCAGACACAGACCGCGCCGGCTGTGCCGATCGGAGCGCCGTCCAAGTGCGCCCCGCCGCCGGCCGGTCGATCGGGAACCGGGCCCATGGGGTCGGGCCGCAACGATGCGCCGGTCGTCGATACGGCTGCGGCCGATCGGGGGCGTCGCACCTACGCGGCGCAGTGCATCAACTGTCACGGGACGCAGGCGCGCGGATCGGACACGGGCGCGAACCTCGTGCGATCGGTGTTGGAACTGCACGATCGCTGCGGCAGTGAGCTCGAGCCGTTCCTGAAAAAGGGGCATCCGCTCCAGAGCGGGGCGCCCAGCGCAAGCCTCACGAGCGAGCAGATTTTCGACCTGGCGCATTTCCTCCGCCAGCGCATCAACGACACACTCCGTGGCTCTCCACTCTTCGAAGCACAGAATGTGCTGACGGGTGACGCGAAGGCGGGGCAGGCCTTCTTCAACGGTCCCGGTGGTTGCACGAGCTGCCATTCCCCGACCGCCGCGCCTCTGGCCGGCATCGGAACGCGTTACACGCCCATCAATATTCAGCAGCGCTTCCTCTTTCCACCAGGACCCGGCCGTGGCGGCCGTGGTGCGGCCGCCCCCTCCGGTCCGTCGCCAACCGCCGTCAAGGTGACGGTGACGCCGGCTGGCGGACCCGCCGTGACCGGCGCGCTCGTGCAGATGGACGACTTCTCGGTGGCGCTCCGCGATGAAAGCGGCGCGTACCGCAGCTTCCGGCGCTCACCATCGCTGAAGGTCGAGAAGACGGTGCCGCTGGCCGCGCACATCGCGCTGCTCGAGACGATCACCGACAAGCAGATTCACGACGTCGTGGCCTACCTGGAGACCTTGAAATGAAGCGCCTGGCTGTGATGATTGGCGCGGTGGTGCTCGCTGCCGCGGGTCTGCAGGGACAGGGATCCGGCGCCGTCGATCCCGCGACGCTCTCGCGTCCGGCCACGACGAGTTGGCCGACCTACAACGGCGATTACTCGGGACGACGGTTCAGTCCGCTGAACCAGGTCAACACCGAGACGGTGAAATCGCTGAGCCTGGCGTGGATGACGAGGCTCACCGCCGGCGGTGGCGCGATCAAGGGCACACCCCTCGTGGTGAACGGCGTGATGTACGTGACCCTGCCGGATCACGTGTGGGCCATGGACGCGCGCACCGGGCGTGAGATCTGGCACCACGCGTGGACGTCGACCGGTGGCATCCACATCGGCAACCGCGGCGTCGCGATTTCGGGCGACAACCTCTTCTTCGAAACGCCTGATTGCCACCTCGTGTCGCTCAACATCAAGGACGGCTCGGAGCGCTGGCGGAAGGAGATCTGCGATCTCGATCTCCTCTACTACGGCTCCGTGGCGCCGGTGGCGGTGAAGAACCACATCATCGCGGGCGTGAGCGGCGACGACCTTGACGTGCCGGGATACCTCCAGTCGCACGATCCCGTGACGGGCGACGTGCAATGGCGCTGGTGGGTCGTGCCGCAGAAGATGGGCGACCCGGGATCCGAAACGTGGCCGACGGAAGACGCGATGAAGCACGGCGGCGGCATGACGTGGCAGCCGATCACCTACGATCCCGACCTGAACCTGATCTACGTGGTGACGGGGAATCCACAGCCCGTCATCGCGCACATCAATCGCAAGGGGGACAACCTCTACACCGCGTCGATCGTCGCGCTCAATCCCGACACGGGCAAGATGGCGTGGTACTTCCAGTCGTCGCCGCACGACACGCACGACTGGGATGCGACGCAAACTCCCGTGTTGATCGATGGAGAGATCAACGGTCAGCCGCGCAAGCTGCTCGCGCAGGCATCGCGCAACGGACAGTTCTTCGTGCTCGATCGCGCCACGGGCAAGGCGCTGGTGTCGAAGGAGTATGTGAAGACGAACTGGTCGAAGGGCTACGACGCGAAGGGCCAGCCGATTCCCAACCCCGAGAAGCACCCGCAGATCGACGGCGCGCTCGTGACGCCGAACCAGGGCGGCGCGACCAACTGGCCGCCGCCGACGTTCAGCCCGTTGACCGGACTGTTCTACGTGAGCGCCTCACACGCATTCAGCGTGTACTACATCTACGACCCCGGCGATAATCCGCAGGGCTGGGGCGGCACGGACCGCGGTGGCTACTCGGAGTCGATGATTCAGGCGATCGACTACAAGACCGGCAACATCCGCTGGAGCCACAAGTGGGAGGGCAACAGCAAGTCGGGCCTGCTCAGCACCGCGGGCAATCTCGTCTTCTCCACCGGCCAGTCGAACGATCTGGTGGCCCTGAACGCCACCACCGGCGCTGCGGTCTGGCATGCCGGCCTGAACGCCTCCGTCAGCAACGGACCAATCACCTACGAGCTCGACGGTCTGCAGTACGTCGTCGTTGGCGCGGGTGACACGGTGTGGACGTTCGTGCTGAACAAGTAGACCCGTTGCCCCCACTCATGCGACCCGCTTTGATCCGCGCGGCGTTTGGGCACTGAGAGCGCCGTGCCGATCGGGATGTCGCGCATTGGAGTGGCCGTCGCTCTCGTTGCGCTGATGTCGGGGGAGAGCGCCGGACAGGTTATCCGTTCGTCCGCAGATCTCATTTCGATCGATGTGCAGGTCGTCGATCGCGACGGCAATCCGATCACGGGGCTGACGCGGGATCAGTTCAGCGTCCAGATCGAGGGCAAGCCACGCCCTGTGTCGGTGCTCGACTTCGTGCGCGCGGACACTCGGGATGTCGCCACCTCGTCGTCTCTGCCTTCCGCGACGGTTGTCGCTCCGGGCGTTGCGCTCGCGGCGCCCTCCGGAAGCGAACGGAAGCAGACTTACATGGTGCTGGTAGACGCGCAGTCGTTCTCGGCCGGCGTCTCTCGCGGCATTGCGACGGCGGCGCAGAATTTCGTTCGTGCGCTGCCTCCGACGGCTGTCGTCGGACTGTTGACCTATCCGTTGGGGCCGAAGGTGGAGCCGACTACGGATCACGTTGCCGTGATCGGCGCGCTCGACCAGGTGTCAGGCCAGAAGGAGCCCGACGCTGTGTATCGATACAACGTGAGGCCTTCAGAGGTGGTCGACTGGTTTGCGAAACCGGAGCTCCGCCTGGAGATCTCGAATAGGTATTGTGGGGCCTACAGCGGAGGTCCTGCCTCGCGCGCGGTTGGGGCGGGCGATGGCCCTTGTGGGGGTGTGCTGAGCAGTGAGATGTCGGCGCGGGCCGGACTCGGCGAAATCCAGGGACGGGTCGGTCTGTCGATGCTGCGCGATTTGCTCGTCAACATGGGATCGATCGAGGGGCGCAAGATCGCCGTGCTGGCGAGCGCGGGCCTGACGATGAGCGACGCACCAGGCGGCAGGCCGGACTTCGGCACGCTGCCGAGCGAGGTGGGCGAGGCGGCCGCGCGATCGAATGTGTCCGTCTACACGCTGTTCGTCGACAACAACGTGTTGGAACTCTTTTCAGCCGAGCGGCGCGAGGCCGTGAAGTCGCAGGTGAACTTGGCGCGCGACGCCGAGGTGATGGCCCGATGGCTGGGCCAGTTTGCCGGCGCGTCAGGCGGCGCGTTCATGAAGGTCCTGACGGGCAACGGCGAGTACGCGTTCGGCCGGATTGTCCGCGAGACGTCCGCGTACTATCTCCTCGGCATCGACGCCACCGACGCCGACCGCACGGGCCACGCACAACGCATCAAGGTCCGGGTCGCGCAGAAGGGCGCCACGGTCCGCAGCCGCGAGTTCGTCGTCATCCCGAAGCGCCCTGTCACTCTTTCTTCACCCTCTCATTAACAAATCTTCATCTTCTCCATTTACCCCGTTGTTACACTCCGGCGCGTGGAGAGCCGAGTCGAACATAAATATCTCGTTCCCGAGACGCTCAGGGCGCGGTTGCGCGCGGTGATCCAGCCGTTCGTCCACCCCGATCCCCATGCGACACCGCGCGAGGCCCACGGTGGGTATCGCGGGTACACCGTCCGCAGCATTTACTACGACACCTCTCGGTTCGCCCACTACTTTGCCAACGAGGATGGCCTGGCGGTGCGCGCCAAGCCGCGCATCCGCGGCTACGATTCCGAACAAGCGGACTCGGTGGCGTTCCTGGAAGTGAAGAAGCGCAACGGTGCCGTCGGCAGCAAGGCGCGGGCGCCGATGAAGTTCACCGACGTGCCGGCGCTTCTTGCGTCGGGCGACATCGGCACGCACGTCATGTCGAACCGATCGAGCCCATCGGCCGTTACGGATGCCGAGCAGTTCCTTCACCGCGTGCGTCGCTTCGCGTTGCGACCCGTCGTCACGGTTCAATACGATCGCGAGCCGTACGTGGGCACCTACGAAACGTCGCTGCGCGTCACCTTCGACGGCGATATCCGGAGTGTTGCGTATCCCGCCCTGTCTGATCTCTATCGTCTCGAGCACGACCGCCGCTCGCTGCGCGGCTCGTTCGTGCTCGAGGTGAAATACGACTCGCGACTGGGCTTTCCGGTGTGGTTGCGGCCGTTCCTGGCCTCGCATGGCATCGTGCGGCGAGCGTTGTCCAAGTACTCGGTCTGTCTCACCGATCTCGGCATCGTGCAGGCGCACTCGCGCACCGCGGCGCTCGCCCGATCGGAATGGCGGCGGCGGGCGGATCGCCGGTCGGGATTTCGCCCGCACGGATCTGAGGAGATGGCGTGGACGCGCTGACGACGTTCGTCACCGGCGAGGTGACGGCGATCGATCTTGTTGGCGCGGCCATCAACCTGTTCGTGGCCTTTGGGTGCGGGCTCCTGCTCTCGACAACGTATCGACGGACGTACCGTGGCGTGAGCTACTCCAGCACGTTCGATCGATCCCTGATCACGCTGAGTGTCATCACGGCGATCGTCATCATGGTGATTGGCAACAACCTCGCGCGCGCGTTCGGGCTCGTGGGGGCGATGTCGATTGTGCGTTTCCGCACGGCGCTGAAGGACGCGCAGGATCTCGTGTTCGTGTTCTGTTCGTTGGCAGTCGGACTGGCCTCCGGCGTCGGTCTGCATCTCTTCGCTGTCATGGGCACGTTGTTCCTGACGCTGATTCTGTTCGTCATGGCGAAGACCAACTTCGGCTTGCTGGGCCACCGCGAGTTCGTCCTGCAGCTGGCGGTCGCGCCGCCGACCGGGCAGGATGTGGCGACGATCTACTCGCCCGTGCTCGACCGTCTCTGCCGGACCTATCGGGTGCTCGCCGCGCGCAGTGGCGGGGGCGACGCGGAGATCGATCTGACGTTCTATGTGGAACTGGCGAAAGACAGCGATCTGCCCCAGCTCACCCACGCCCTCGGCGCGCTGCCAGGAGTGACGAGGGCGAACGTGTTCTACGACGAGGAACCTGCCTAGGCTTGAGCCCTAAGCCGTTAGTCTTCCGTGACTTGCCAGCGTCCGACCGTACGATTGGCGTTTGCCATCTCGGCAGGTTTCGCGTAGCCTAGCGGAGGTCCAGACCGACAACGTGCCACCGCTGGAACTGACGCTCGAACTGACTCCCAAGGCCCGGCTGGACATCCAGGATGTCCGCGCGCAGGCCGCCGACACCTACGGCGACGCGCTCGCGCCTTACAGCCATTGCTTCTACGCCTCACCGCACACCACAGCGGGGTATCTCTCGCAGGGGTTGGCCGCACGGCTGTCCGCGAAGGGGCCCGGTGTTGGCCGTTACCTGGAGTTGTTCCGCACGGCGTTCCCCGAGGGGGCCGGTTACAAGCACGATCAACTGGACATCCGCGAGGATCTCTCGCCCGAGCAGCGTGAGGTCGAGCCGACCAACGGCGATTCGCACCTGGCGTTCATCACGGGCAGCCTCAGGCCGTGCGTGTCATACGACCTGAGCCGCCCGGGACCGGTCTACTTCATCGATCTCGACGGGGTCTGCGCCGGCAAGCCCCGGTCGCGCGTGACGACGCTCGTCGGCTACGACCACGAGGTTGTCGTCGCGCGCGCGCAACTGCGGGTGCCCGTGTCTCCCCACCCGATCAGCGTGGTCAGCCTCAAGGATCCGGGCTTGGGGCTCTACCCGCAGATCGCGGATCTCATCAAGCGGTACGACGTGCAGAAGGGCCGCGTACGGCTGTCGCTGGCGGCCGGCGAGCAGGCGGCCAGCCTTACCGTCAACGAATACGAAACCCTGCTGATGCAGCACGATCTCGCGGAGGTGCTGCGGAACCCGCTGCACTTCGCGGCCGAGAAGGTGCGGCACGCGTGGAACGACCCGCGGGCACTACCTGGCAAGGCGCTCGACTACGCGAAATACGATCTGGTGCGTGCGCTCAACCGGCTCGTGGACGTCATCGGCCTCGGGGACTCACGGGTGGAGCGCATCGTCGCCCGCGCGCTCGAGGTCCCCGCCGCGCGATTCCTGCGGATGAAGCGTTCGGTCGACCTCCTGGTCTCAGACACCCGCACGCCGGGACAGACGGCCGTGGTCGAGGGGCAGTATCAAACGCCGATCATGGTGCAGTGGCGTTCCGCGCCAGACAAGATGCGGATCGTGCACGTCACGCTGACCCGATTCCTCTAGCGACAGCCCCTCCGGCCGTCGTGTGCGGCCGTGCCCGTCCTTTTCGCCACGCCCATCGTCTGTATCAATCGCCAGTGCCTGCCTCGTCATCCCTGTGCGGGGTGTGACTTGAGGCCTCTTCGTTCACGCGTGATTGTGCTGTTGCTCGGCGTCTTGTCACTTTCGCCGCTGGCCAACCTGAGCGCCGGTCCAGATCCGGTCGTGGCGAGCGAATGGAAATCGCGCGACGTCCGGGTGGACGGGCGGATTGAGGACTGGGCGCGCCTCACGACGCTCGACAAAGGGCCGGCCGTGGCCGCCGCCAACGATGCGGACTTCCTGTATCTGGCCATCTCGGCGACCGATCCCGAGATGCGCCGCACCCTCGAGCGCGGCCTCGTCGTGTGGGTCGATTCGACCGGCGCGAAGAAGGCGGACGTCGGCTTCCAGTTGCCCGCAATGACCCGCGGTCGAGGATTCGGGCCCGGCTCGGACACGCCTGATCCAGACAGCAGCGCAGCTAAACCTGCGTCAATCGACGAACTCGACGTCCTCGGTCCAGGCCAGCAACGGCATCTGGTGCCGCTCAATGTCTCACTGGGGCTCAGTGCGGCGTCCGCGATGGACCAGGGCGCGATCGTGTTCGAGATGAAGATCCCGCTCACGCTATCCGCTGACCATCCATATGCCGTCGGGGCTGCCGCAGGTAAGTCGCTGGCGCTAGGGTTGTTCACGCCTGAACAGCCGAAGCCCGGGTCCGGCGGTGAAGAGCGCGGCCGTGGACGGACCGGCGGCGGCATGGGTGGAGGCGGGGGATACGGTGGCGGCCGGGGCGGTGGGTATGGTGGCGGTGGCGGTCGCCGCGGTGGCGGGGGAGGTTCTCCAAGTGGTGGGCCTGCCGGTGACGCCGTGAAACCCGTCAAGGTGTGGGTGAAACTGCAACTGGCGGCAGCGCCATCGTGAAGAGCGTTTGCCGCCGTGTCCTGAGCAGACCCACGACGGGATCGGGGAGAATGAAATGCTGTGTCTCCCCGTCACATTCTTGTTCTCCGCCACGGTCAGACTGATGCGAACGCCAGCGGCGTACTGCAGGGGCATCGGCCCACGTCGTTGAACGAGTTGGGAAGGCAGCAGGCTGAGCGGCTGGCGCAGCGGCTCGTGACCGCCACCCCCCCGATCGAGGTCCTGGTCAGTTCGGATCTGCCGCGGGCACTGCAGACGGCGCAGCCGATCGCTCGCGCGCTCGACCTCGAGATCGTGGTCGACCCGGCCTGGCGCGAACGGGCGTTCGGCGAACTCGAGGGACAAACCCTGGGCGACCTCGAGATCTGGCGGACGGCATCGGGCACCATCGATCCGCCAGGTGGCGAGTCGTCAACGGACTTTCGCGCGCGCGTGCACGCGGCCTTGTCATCGGTCGTCGAGCGCTACGCCGATCGCGCGTGCGTCGCCGTCGTCACGCACGGCGGCGTGGTGCGCTCGATCCTGCACCTGCTGGGGTCTGGGAGGCTGCCGCTTGCCGGTCTTCAAGAGCCACCGGTCGTCGATCCCATCGCCAACGCCTCGATTCTGCACATCACGGTTGATGCCAACGGTGGATGGTCCACGCTCCGCGTGAATGATGACGCCCATCTGCAGGGCATGACGACGACGCTCGACGCGGGCTGATCTGCAAGGTTGTCGGTTTTCGGCGCGCCCGCGGGACGTCCTTGTGGACGCGGCATCTCGACGGCCTCCAGCGGGTGGAAACCGTACGCGTGGCGTCTCGGTGTCGGTCTATTCTGATGGAACCATCCGCCGTGCGCGTGCGGCGCAGGCGACCGAGGAGCGCTTCGTGCACCGAGTCCGGTCTGTCCCCGATTCACAGGAACTCATTCGCTACATCGATCTGAAACTGGCGGCGCTCGGTCAGCCGGTCAGCAACAAGAGCGCCGATCCGTATTTCCTCGAGCTGGCGGGGCCGCTGCTGCGGAATTATCACCAGAAGGATCTGCTGCTCGAAGGCCGTCTCTGCCCGGTGGACGCGCGCATCCAGGCGTTTCTCGATGCGTACCTGACCGAGCCTTCTCCCGGTCGAACGCTCCCGTCTTCGACTGGTGACGGGCCCGTCGCGGCCGTTCCACGCCTGCCCGGCCGCACGTTCGTGCTCGATCGCCCCGGCCTGGCGCGTGTGATGTCACTGCCGGCGGGCGAGGACTTCTACTCATCCCCGTACTTGAAGTCGTATCGCCTCGCGCAGGGCGTGCTGCACAACCCCAAGAGCGACCGGCGTACCACGAAGGGCATCTTTCACATCGCCGACGGCGGTCTGCCCGTGCCGGCCGACAAGATCACCGTGCCGAAGCGCACGTTCGGCGCGCTGCTGGCCGCGGCGCTGAATCCGCCGGAGAGCGTGTTGACGCTCCCGTTCACGGCCGGCCAGACCGACCAGGCGCGGATGTTCGTGACGCTGCTGTTGCGTCCGGTCATCTGTCCCGCGACCGGTACCGAGCCCGCGCGCAGCATGGAGACGCGTTTCATCGCGCCGGCCAGTCTCGTCAGCAATCTCGATTTCGTCGAGTCGATCTTTGGCAACGCCGGTGATCCGTATCTCCCCGAGAACGACGCCGCGCTCGACGTCGAGCACTGGAGCGGCCACACCGGATGCGTGATTCTGGCCCCGCACCTCGTCGGCGTGCGCAAGAAGGACGTCGGGCTGCCGCACTACGACGATGCCACGGAGATCCAGCGGCGCGACGGAATGTGCTGGCGCGACGAGCAGGACCTGTACAACGACGGTGACGCGTTCAAGGTCACCTGCCGCGACATGCGCGGCGTGATCGTGACCGTGATCGCCGACAACTACTACGGCTACTGCAAGAAGGAAGTGAAGACGCAGATCAGCTACGCGGCGAACCTGTTCGGCATGGCGGAAGAGGAACACGCCGGGGGCGCCATTGCCTTTCCCGCCTACGTGCTGGGCCAGGAGTTCTACGCGGGCCGGACGGTGCTCACGAAACAGGTCGTGTACGAAGAAGCGATGGCGCTCCTCGGCACACGGGTGATGCTCAAGCCCGAGCGCTATGCGGTGGACGCGACCTACCCGGACATCTTCTACGTGCCGGAAAACGCGGACTTCCTGGTGCGCGAAGGCCGCGTGCGTTGGACCGTCGGCGATCGGACCCACCAACTGGTACTGCGTCCGGCGGAGACCTACGTGCTGCCGTGGGGGACGAAGATCCGGCTCGAGAAACAGCCCGGCGGATCCGCGTGGCGCCTCATCGCCTCGCGCGCCGACGGCATCCTGTGCCACAAGCCGTGCACCGTCTCCGGCGGCGGCAAGTCCGAGATCTCCAAGTCGCTCGCGAGCATCATCCTCAAAGGGCCGGTGTTCGTGAATGACTACCACCTCGATATCGAGCAGGTGGAAGCGATCCTGAAGCGGGACTTTGCCGGCATCTACAAGCGCGATCACGACCGCGACCGTGCCGCGCGTCCCATCCTGAGCGGCCAGCGATCACTCGGATCGGTCATCAAGCTGCTCACGCCGTCGAGCGAGTACACCGACGAACACAACGCGTGGCTGCAGCGGCTGCCGCGCACGATCCGCCAGCTGATCGTCACCGTCAAGCGCTACTACCGGCCCGAGTGGGGCGACAACTGGCGTCAGTACTTCACCGTGGATCGCACCGATGGCTCTCAGGGCCACGAGTTGAAGTTCGACAACCAGAAACTCGTCGGCAATTACCTGCGCGTCGGCTACGACCCGAATGGTTCGTGGCGCATCTTCAAGTTGCGGCCGGACTTCAATCCTGCCGACAAGGTCCAGGTGGAAGACGACATCACCGCGTCCGTGGTGCTGCCGCGGGAGAGCCTCACGCACCTCGATCCCGAGTACCCGCACAAGAGCGTCAAGCTCCTGATCAACTGCGAGGCGCGCCTGTTCCAGCGGCCCGACGATGCCGTTCATCGCGGCGTCGACAAGGACGCGGAAGCAGACATGGCCGCGACGGGTCTGTTCTGCTCCAATTTCGAGCCGCTGACGGTCGACGACGCGCGCGCGATCGCCGACCGCGTCGTGGAGTTCGATCAGTACTCCGATCCGATGAAAGGGCTGCTGTCGACCTTCGTCGCCGCACCACGGACGGCGTACATCGTCTCGTCCGCGCACCCGCGGATCGTCGACGGCGCACCGTCCAAGAATCCGCGTTACCTGCAGTTGCGGCCGGACTTCGCGAACCCGCGCGATCCCTACCTCGCGGAGGTCGGCACCCGCCTGGCCCGCGAGATCCCGTCGGATGAGCCGGTCCATTTTCCCGTGAACGCCGTGCTCGCCGGACGCCGCAACAATCCGCCGGACGCGAAGGCCGGCCTTCCGCCCCTCGCGGTCTACAGCCCGATTCAGTACCAGGAATTGCCAGAACTCTTCATGGACTTCATCTGCAGCCTCACGGGCAAGTCGCCGTCGACGACGGGCTTCGGGAGTGAAGGCGCGCTGACGAAGGGGCCGTTCAATGCCCTATCACCCGTCATCGACGTCAACAACGCGCTCGTGTCGTTCATGCTGACGGGGTATGGCGGCTTCACGACGGCGGCAGGCCATGTGGGTCCGCTCTACCGCGTCGACCACGACAACAGCATGCTGGTGCCGGAAATCTGGTGCCGCATGCGGACCTACGAACGGGAGCCCGCGTTCCTGATCGAGCGCGGCTATCTCGAGCCGGTGCGGGACTTCGAGTTCGAGGGGCGGACGGTGCGTGCGAGCCGGCTGGGATACCGGATCACGGCGGCGTTCGTCGATCGGTTCCTGGGCCGGATTTTCGAAATGCCGGATCGCGTGTTCTCGGACGACCTCTTGCGCCCCGAACTGCAGGACCGCGCGGTGTTTGCCGCTGGCGTCGAGGCCATCTGCGAAGCGCAGCGCCGCGTGGCGTTGAACTACTTCGAGGACGGGAGTATCCACGCCGCCTGTCCGCCCGTTCGCGCACTCCTGCACATCATGGCGCACGGCGCGTACGATGGCCGTGACGTGACCGATCCCGTCATTCGCGCGATGTTCACGCGCGAGTCCGTGTTGGCCAGCGACTGGTACCACCAGCGCCTGGTCACCAAGCAGGAACGCGATGCCGCGCTCTGGACGCGTCACGTGCGGGCCACTGACTCTGCCGCCGCCCGCGCCCGTCTCGCCTTCGTCGCGTCACCGGCCTATCTCGAGCATCTGCAGGGCACGATCGGCGCCGATCCCGTGACGCAGCAACATTGACGAACTGACCCGCACGTAGCTGTAGACTGTCCCTGTCTCATGTCGTCGTCCGCTCCCCGGAGTCAGAAGCGTCGCGCATCCGATCAGCTCCGTCGCCAGATGCAACTCCGATGGGGCATGACCAGCGGAGCCGTCGCGGTGCTGCTGGTGATCGTCCTCGGCGGCTACTGGTGGTATCGCGAACGGGAACCGGCCAGAGATGGCGCGCCGGGCTGGGCGCCGGACGGCCAGTCACTGGTGTTCTCCGCGGAGATCGGGACGCGCAAGGGTGACATCTTCGCCATGCGAGCGGACGGCTCCTCGCGCGAGAACCTCACGGAGGCCAGTGACGCGAACGAGGGGAGTCCGGCCATCTCGCCCGACGGCCAGCACATCGCGTTCGAGTCCGATCGCGACGGCAACGTCGAGATCTACGTCATGAACCGCAACAAGACAGGCCTCCGGCGGTTGACCAACAATCCCGCGGAGGATCGCTCCCCGGCGTGGTCGCCGGACGGATCGCGCATCGCGTTCACGTCCGACCGCGGCGGACGCGTGAGTCCCGACCTGTACACGATGAAGGCGGATGGCAGTGACGTGCAGCGGCTGACGACGGAGTTCTCGAACTGGGCGCCGCAATATTCACCCGACGGCCGGCAGATCGCGTTTCAGATGAATCGGGACGTCCAGATCCTCGATCCCGCGACGGGCGCCATGCGGCGTCTGACCTTTGATCCCCAGAACGGGATGGGCCCGACCTGGTCGCCCGACGGCAAGCAGATTGCCTTCGTGACCACCCGGAATGGGTCGGCCGAGTTGTTCACGATGAACGTGGACGGCACCAATCAGAAGATTGCCGTCGCCATGGCCGGTGCGAATGCGATCGATCCCCGGTGGTCACCCGATGGCAGCAAGATCGCGTTCGTGCTCGTCCCGACCTCGGAGGCGGGTAGCGATGCCAAGCAGGTCCAGGCGATCTACACGCTCGACATCCCCTCCGGCGTCGTCGCGCGACTCAGCCGCTGAGCGTCTGAGCCCCTTCGAGCCACTCCCGAAACTGGCGAAACGCCCGGCCGCGGTGAGAGATCATGAGCTTCTCATCGTCGGATAACTCGCCGCCGGTTCTACCGTCTGATGTGTAGGCGAAGATCGGGTCGTAGCCAAAGCCGCTCGAGCCGCGAGGCGCAGGAACAATCTCGCCGTTAACGACACCTTCACATTCATAGATCACGCTCGGGGGGCCGGGATCCGGCACGGCGAACGCCAGCGCGGCGATGAAATGGGCCGGCCAGGGCCGTGGGTGTGGCGTCAGCTCCCGGTAGAGTCCCGCGAACTTCTCCGCGTAGGTCGCGCCTGGGTATCGGGCGCTGAGCACGCCGGGCCGGCCATGAAGCGCGTCGATGGCCAGGCCGGAGTCTTCGGCGACGGTCGGCAGTCCTGATGCGGCAGCGTAGGCGCAGGCCTTGATCCGGGCGTTCTCCGCGAAGGAGGTGCCGGTTTCGTCCGGCTCGGGCGTCGCGGGAAGCTGGGAGAGGGTGCGCCAGTCCACTGACAGTCCGGCCAGCGCCTGGGTGATTTCTCGAATCTTCCCGCGGTTGGTCGTGGCGATCAGGATCACCGGCCAGGCGACAGACATCGGGCGATTCTGGCAGGCGGCCGGGGGCTGCAGCAACGGGGCCTGGCCGGTCGTATGAAATCCTGAGTCCGGACGCGGTCGTATAATCCCGTTCGGGGTTACCCGGACATCTGGAGGCGTGCATGAGGTCGAAGAGCAGGGCGACGTCCACCTGGTTACTGGCGGTCGCCAGCGTGAGCGCACTGGTTGTCGGGGCGTCGGCGCAGGAGATCGTCCGTGGAGTGTCGCAGGGCGTTGTCACGCCCGACTCGCCGATCTTCGCGCAGGACCCCGCACCGGCGCCGCAGGAACCCGAGACGCCGGCCCCCGTCCCCGCGCCAGCGGCGAATCCCGCCACGCCCCCCGCTCAGCAGGCGCCGACCGGTCGCGGACGCGGTTTCGCCCAACGCACCTACGCGCAACTGCTGGCGGAGGCCAAGACCGACGAGGGCATCTTCAAGGTGCATCGGGTCGGCGACAACATCTACTTCGAGATTCCGAAGGCGCAGCTTGGGCGCGACTTCCTCTGGGTGACCCAGATCAAGCGAAACACGCTGGGCGCCGGTTACGGCGGCCAGGCGGTGACCTCGCGCGTGGTGCGCTGGGAACTGAGCAACCAGCGCGTGTTCCTGAAGACCATCGACTACGACGTCACGGCCGATCCCTCGAAGCCGATTGCGCAGGCCGTCGCGGATTCGAACAATCCCGCCATCGTGCGCGCCTTCGCTCTGGTCGTGGCCAATCCCAACGGCGACCCTGTGATCGATGTGACCAGCCTCTTTCTGAGTGAGGTTACGGAGTTCTCACCGCGTCAGAGCCTTGGGGCGCGCGGCATGGATCAGTCGCGGTCGTACCTCGAAAAGGTCGTGTCGTTTCCGCAGAACATCAACGTGCAGGTGACGCAGACGTATACCGCGGGTGCGGCAGCGGACGCCGCCCCAGGCGGTGGTCGTGGCCGCGGAGGCATGCGCGGCAGCAGCGGCACGATCGTGTTGTTCCACAGCCTCGTGGAACTGCCCGAGCACCCGATGACGCCGCGTTTGTACGACAGCCGTGTGGGGTACTTCGCCGATGCCCTCTACGACTACAGCCGGGAGGAGCCGCGTGCCGTGCAGCGCGCGTTCATCAACCGGTATCGCCTCGAAAAGAAAGACCCCGGTGCCGCCCTGTCCGACCCGGTGAAGCCGATCGTCTACTACGTCGATCCCGCCACGCCGACGAAGTTCGTGCCGTGGATCAAGAAGGCGGTTGAAGACTGGCAGCCCGCGTTCGAGGCCGCCGGCTTCAGCCACGCGATTGTCGCGAAGGACGCGCCGACCAGGGAAGAGGATCCGGACTGGGACGCCGAAGACGTCCGCTACTCGGTCATCCGCTGGCTGCCGTCGACCACCGAAAACGCCTCGGGGCCGCACGTCTCGGATCCGCGCAGCGGCGAGATTCTCGATGCGGACATCCAGCTGTACCACAACGTCCAGAACCTCGCGGCCATGTGGTATTTCACGCAGGTGGGCGCACTCGATCCGCAGGCGCAGAAGCTTCCGCTGCCGGATCCGCTGATGGGCCGGCTCATCGAGTTCATCGTCGCGCACGAACTGGGGCATACCCTTGGGTTGCGCCACAACATGAAGGCCAGCTCGCTTTATACGGTCGAACAGGTGCGCGACAAGGCCTTCGTCAAGCTCAACGGGCACACGCCGAGCATCATGGACTACGCGCGCTTCAACTACGTGGCGCAGCCTGAGGACGGTATCGCCGTCGAAGACCTCATCCCGAAGATCGGCGCGTACGATCGGTTCGCGATTCGCTGGGGCTATGCACCGGTCAGCAACGCGAAAACGGCCGACGACGAGCGGCCGACGCTCGACACGTGGGCGCGGGAGCAGGAAAAGAACCCGACGTTGCGCTTCATGACGTCGGAGGAATCCGAAGGCGATCCGTTCCCATTCGATCCGGGCGAACAGCGCGAGGCCGTGGGCGACAGCGACCCGACCCGTGCCACCGCGTTGGGCCTCAAGAACCTCCGACGCGTCGCGACGCTGCTGATTCCGGCGACGGCGCGGGCGACCGAGCCGTACGACGACTTGTTCGAGGCCTACACGCGCGTGGTCACGCAGTGGCGTCTCGAACTGGGCCACGTGGCCAACGTCGTCGGCGGCATGGACTCCCGCGAGTTGTATTCCGGACAGACGGGCGTGCGATTCACGCCCGTGCCCAAAGCGAAGCAGGCCGGCGCCGTGCAGTTCCTGCTCGACAATGCGTTCACGACGCCGTCGTTCCTCATTCAGCCGGACCTGCTGAGACGGATCGAGCCCACCGGCGTCGTGGCTCGCGTCCGCATCGCGCAGAACTCGCTGATGAACGCGCTGCTCCAGAACTCCAGGCTCGATCGCATGGTGGAGCAATCGGCCGTGGATCCGGCCGCGTACTCGCCGCTGCAGCTCCTGACCGATCTGCGCGCGGGTATCTGGCGCGAACTCACGACGCCCGCGGCCGCTATCGATATCTACCGCCGCAACGTGCAGCGTGTGTACCTCGACACGATTGACAATCGCCTCAATGGCGCCGCGGTGTCCACTGACGAGGTCCGCGCGCTCTTCAGGGGCGAACTGCGGGCGGTGGATCAGCAGGTGGCGCGCGCGCTGCCGGCGGTGACCGACACGATGACGCGGCGGCATCTGCAGGACGTGCGCGAGACTATCGCGAACACGCTGGATCCGCGCGCGATGCGGGTGAGAGGCGCCCCGGCAATCGGCCGGGTGGGGGGCGCCGGCGTGGCGGATGTCGGCGAGCCGCCGAGCGCATCGTCGTCCACGCGCTACGACTACGACCACGATCCCTTCCTGACGCCGACAACCGACTGCTGGACCGACTTCTCGATGAAGTAGGGCCCGGCTACGTCCACACCATCGGCACGCCGTAGGGCGTTCGGCGAGGGCCTGTGCGATCAGCATCCGATCGAACGGATCGGTGTGATGTGGATCGAGCTGGCCGAGCCGCTCGGCGTGCGCCATCGTGATCGAGACTTCCCATCCCAATGCGGCGCTGCCCCAGACGACGTCTGCTTCGGCGATGGCCTTCGACGCGATGGTCAAGCGCCAGTTCATGCCCGGCTTGTGGCGCCGTCGTGAGCCGTTCGACCGTGCGTTTGCGCACTCTCCGGTGGAGGGCTGATATGACCGGGAGAGTGGCCGTTCTGGCGGCAGGCATCGGGCTCATGTGGGCGGCGTCCGTGTCCGCGCAGGGCACGAATCTTCGCGCGTTGGCCGAGATCGGCGGCGGATACGCCTCGTTCGTGGACGACAGTCCGATTCCGCACGGAGTCGTGCAGGGAAGTGCGAGGGGCTACATCACGCCTCGTCTGGCGATTGGCCCTGAGTTCACCTACATGCGAGGTCCCGGGAGTGATCGCGATTGGTTTCTGACCGGCAACCTGACCGTCGATCTGTTGCCACCCGAACGCCCTGCCGTGCTTCGCCCGTACGTCATTGCCGGCGGCGGCGTCACGCACATGATGACGCGCGTCGGTACCGGTCCCTTCTCCTCGAACGAGGGGACGTTTACCGCGGGCGCCGGTGCGCGCATCCCGGCTGCCCGAGGTTGGTACCTCGCGCCGGAGTTCCGCCTCGGGTGGGAACTGCACTGGCGTGCCAACGTGACGGTGGGACGGACGTTCTGAGGCCGAAGGCCGCGCGTCGAAAGGCGATTCTAGTACTTGAGAATCTTCCCGATCACTTCACGCTGACTCGCCATCAGAGCGAGGATGCCCTTGTCGGCGAGGGCGAGCAGTTCGTCGAGCTCAGTCCGCTTGAACGGCGTTGTTTCAGCGGTGCCCTGAATCTCGATGAAGCGTCCGTCGGACGTCTTCACGACGTTCATGTCCACGTCGGCGCGCGAGTCTTCCTCATACGCCAGGTCGAGCATGGGGACCGTGGCGACGATGCCGACGCTCGTGGCGGCGACATAGTCGGTGACCGGTACGCGCGGCAGCGAGCCGCGCTCGCGCAGCTTTTCGAGCGCGAGCACGAGCGCGACGAACCCGCCCGTGATGGCTGCCGTCCGCGTGCCGCCGTCCGCCTGGATGACGTCACAATCGATCCAGATCGTGCGTTCGCCCAGTTCCGTCATCGTGGTGACGGACCGCAGTGATCGTCCGATCAGCCGCTGAATTTCCTGCGTGCGTCCACCCACCTTGCCGGTCGACGATTCCCGCTGCATCCTCGTCGTCGTCGATCGAGGCAGCATGCCGTACTCCGCGGTGACCCAACCCTTGCCGGAACCGCGGAGAAACGGCGGCACGCGTTCCTCCACGGATGCGGTGCAGATGACCTTGGTGTGGCCGATCTCGATCAGCACGGCGCCTTCGGCGTGCATGGTGAAGTCCGGGGTGATGCGCGTTGGCCGCGCGGCGTCGGCGGGCCGTCCATCCTGTCGTGCCATATGAAAACTAGGGTCCTTTCTGAAACCAGTCCGTTGTTTTACCAAGCGGTTCGCGCAGGTCCAGGTGTCCCGCGAGCGAGTCCACTTCCTTGCCGTCCACGAGGATTTGCACCCCCGTAATATCTGGAAGATTGGTGATCACGGCGTTGACGATCGCGTAGACCGTCAGGGCTTCGTCGAGCGATCCGCCCGTTTGCCCCGAGGCAATCGCGCCTCCGAGGTCGACATATGCCTGATGCCCGTTGGTCAGAAACACCGCGCGGACCGTGGTGCCCTTGGGAATGGCGCTGACGCGTTCATTGGGCGGTGGCGCGACCTGGGCTTCGACGATACGCCGCGCCTGTTCGGCGGGCGTGGCGGCAAAGACCACGTCGTGCGTGACTGGGACGAGGCCCGCGCCATCGGCGGACACGTAGAAGAGCGTCGCCTGAATCCGGCGGGTGTCCGCGGCGCCGCCACCGGTCGTCGCTGACGGCGAAGCCGAGGACGGCGTCGAGTTGAGCCAGCGTGAAAGCCGGCTGCTGACGAACCACACGCCGAGGCCCAGCACAACGAGGCAGCCGATGAGGGCGAGCCACAGGCGTGTGCGCGACGGGCGTGGCGGGACGGGATCGGGTGTGGGGCCGGATCCTTCGGGGTACAGGTCGAGATCGAGAGTCATCGATCCGGTCTCGGTGCGGCGTCGGCCGGCACACCGCGGCGGATGTCGCCGATGGTCGCGAGGATGGCGTCGATCACCTGCTGCGGCCGATCGCTCGCGATCAGGGCTTGTTCGTCCGCCGTGTTGGTGAGGAAGCCGAGCTCGACGAGCACTGCCGGCATGCTGACGCCGACCAGCGGCCGCAGCGGCATGTGTGACGCCGTTGGATTGAACAGCGGGATCTTCGCCTCGGCCAGGTGTTGCCGCAGGATCGTGGCAATACTCGAGGAGTCGTCGGTAAACCCAACCTGTGCCGTGTCCCAGGGCAGCACGTCAATCGCGCGGGTGCCGCCACCGAGGACGGAGACCGGCACGTCCGCCGCGGCCGCTGGATCCATCTGCGCGGCGTAGTCGTCCAACTTCAGCGACAGCACCTGCATGCCGTTCACCGCCGGACGCACGGAGGCATTGGCGTGCAGGCTGATGAAGAGGTCGGCCTTGTTGTTGTTCGCGAGGGCGGCCCGTCGATCGGGCGCGATGTTCTCGTCGGCGTCGCGTGTGAGGAGCACGCGCAGGCCGATGCGACTCTCAATCGCGGTTTTCAGCTTGCGCGCGAACTGCAGGACGTAGTCCTTCTCGGTCGTGCCTCTTGCGCCTTTCGCGCCCGCATCGTCTCCCCCGTGGCCCGGGTCGATGACCACCGTGCGAAGGCCCGACGTGGTGTCGATGGCCGGTCGTGGCGGGGGAGGAAGTTCGAGCGACTGGCCGCGCCCAGGCATTGGCGGCTGGGGCGCCAGCGGCGCTGCGGGCACGGCTGCCGGTTGTTGTGGCGGTGGCGGCGGCGCTACGGGCGCCGGCGCGAGGAAATCGATCTGGAGATGCGTGGTGTCCGTATCGTCAGCTCGATAACCCGCAGTCGCCGGACCGAGATCGATCAGGACCGACGTGCCGTCCACGCGGATCCCGGAGACGAACTCAGCGGCCATCGCGGCAGGCGGGTTCCACTCGAGCGCCACGGCTTCGAAGCGCAGGGTCAGTCGATTGCCATTGCGGGCCATGCGGTGCGGGGTGGCGGGCTGGATCTCGAACGTCAGACGACCATTCGGCCCCTGCCGTTCGAACCGGGCCGACACCTGCGGCAGGCGCACGTCGCCCGCGAGAATCGTGTGCGTGGCCTTCCGCACGTCGATGCGCATGTTCTGCGCGGGACCGACCGCCTTCGAGAGGAATTCGACTGGAACGATCCAGATATTCCGGTCGCGCTGCACGGGAGCCGGCAGCGACACGATCTTGCCGGGGCCGATGGACGCGAACGACTGCCCCGGAATCAGCAGGATGGTCTGACCCTTGCCGCGCACGGTGAATCCGCCGACGAGCGCGTCCTGCGCCACGGTGAGGCCGAAGAGCGACGCCACCTGATCGAGCGTGGCCATGTCCACATTGTTGATGACGCGAAAGGGCAGCGTGCGTTTGCCCTCCGGGGTGTAGACCAGATACGTGGCGCTCTGTGCCAGAGACACGGGGCTGATCGCCAGGAGCGCCACCGCGAACGCGGCGCAGCACAGGGCGAACCGGCAGGCTACGCGTGTCAGGAACCGTCGGCCAGGCAACGAAACATGATAGCCCGCGGCCATCACGGCGTGCGCGGTCTCGCGAGCTCGTCACGCCGGAGTGTACGGAGCTCCGGGAAGAGCCACGCGATGCCAAGGACCACGACGATGGTGGCGAAGCCGCCTCCGGCGACCGATGTAACCGGACCGAGCCACTGCGCCGCCAGGCCCGATTCGAAGGCGCCCAGCTCGTTCGACGTGCCGATGAACAGCCCGTTCAACGACGAGACGCGGCCGCGCATGTGATCCGGTGTCAGTACCTGGACCAGCGTGCCGCGCAGCACGACGCTGATGTTGTCGAAGGCCCCAAGCGCCAGCAGCATCAGGAGTGAGAACCAGAAGTGCGTGGACAGGCCGAAGAGGATCGTCACCAGCCCAAATCCCGCCACCGCCATCAGCAGCGTTCGTCCAGGCGTCCTGAGCGGGCCGCGGTGCGCCTGGATGAAGGCCATTGTCACCGCGCCAACGGACGGCGCGGCGAGCAGCCATCCAAGTCCACGCGGGCCGACGTGCAGGATGTCCTTCGCGTACACGGGCATCAAGGCCGTCGCGCCTCCGAACAGGACGCCGAAGGTATCGAGCAGGATCGCGGCGAGCACGATCTTCGAGTTCCAGACGAAGCGGACGCCCGCCGACATGGCGTTCAGCGTGACCTCGCTCTTCTGCTCGTTCGGCTCGTAGTGAATGCGCGCGACCAGCGCGATGAAGCTGATCACCGCCGCGGCGTTGATGAGATAGATGGCCGAGGTCTGCCGCAGGATGCCGATCAGCACCCCGCCGACCGCCGGGCCCGTGATCGCTGCCAGCTCGAACGTGCTCGAGTACCACGACACGGCATTACCGAAGATCGCCACGGGCACGATACGCGGCAGGATGGCGCTCCGCGCGGGCATCCAGAAGGCGCGCGCCGCGCCGATCGCGATCAGGAGCAAATACGAAACCACGAGCGGCGCCGGATGGATCGCGTTCCAGGCGAGGCCCAGCGCCGCCAGGGCGTTGACGAGCAGCGCCCAGCCCAGCACGCGCTTGCGGTTGTAGGCGTCCGCGACGTGGCCGGCAAATGGGGCGAGCAGCAACTGTGGGGCGAATTGCGCCAGGCCGACGTAGCCGAGGTGGAGCGCCGATCCCGTGCGTTCGTAGATCTCCCAGCCGATGGCCACCTTCTGCATCTGGAGGCCGACGAGGAACACAAAGTTCCCGGCCATGTAGTTGCGGAAGTCACGCAGGCGGAATGCGGCGTACGGATCGTGGGCGGGCGATGAATCAGGCGCTGTCATGCGGCCGGCGCAGACCGGCTGGGTCGATCATAGCGGGTTCGGCGGAGACCTGAACGCGTGCGGCGGCATGCGGAAGATCGCCTTGTCGGCCAGCAGGTAGTTCGCCGCCGCGCATGTCGCGATCGCGACGATGTTGGCGGCGAGGATGGGGGTGTGCAGGCTGCCGACCAGCGCGCGCATCACGAGCAGGTTGCCCGCGAGCGACACGAGGCCGTTGCCGCCCGCGAACGCGAGGAAGGTCACCACGGTGCCGCGCGAGTCCGGGCGGTCGCGCCACGTCCATCGCCGATGCCACGCGAAGTTGTGGGCGACGGCGCTCAGCACACCGACCACCGTCGCCCACCGGTAGTCGACCTGCCAGTGGCCGGTGAGCCCTTCCACGACCGCCAGTTGAAGCACCACGCCAAGTGCGCCAACCATCGCGAAGCGGATCCAACGCGCCTGCGATGTCATCGGGATCCCCGCGGTGGCAGCGGCTCTTCGCGATAGAGCGTGCGCGTGTTCCGGATGGTGGCGAACATGAACGTCCCGAGCAGGCCCGCGGCACCCACGACACCTCCGACGTCGAACAGCTTGAACGCGTGGCCCGCAATCACCACCGTGGGGTGGACCAGCAAGACGACGTTGCCGACGGCCAGCAGGATGCGGAGCTCGGTCGGGCCGACGCCGAAGAAGCTCATCCGGAATTCGCCGAGGCTGACCGTGGCGAGATAGACCTCGAGGCACAGCAGGAAATAGGCGATGAGCAGCACCGCCGCCACCGGCGCACTCATGAAGCCGGAGGCCGCCAACCCGCCGAAGAGACACACGGCGCCGACGGCATCGACGACGTGGTCGACGTAGTAGCCGAAGCGCGGTCGAGGCTGTTGTCGCACGCGGGCGAGCGTGCCGTCGAGGCTGTCACCGAACCAATTGATCGCGAGAAAGGCGATGACGAGCCACAGGCCGAACGGCGTGGCACGCGCGGACCAGTACGACAGGCCGGCGCCGACCATGGCCATCAGCGCCAGGATCGTCAGGTGATCCGACGTCACGAATGCGGGTATTCGATGTGCCAACCAGATCAGTGTTCGTTTCTCGATCGTGTTGAGCACACTGTTCTGCAGCCGGATGGGATTGGCGTGCGCCGCGCGTCGGGCGACAGGGGTTGCGATAGCGTCCATGGGGCCTCCTGCCTGAGAGTGCGCGGAAACGCCTGAAGACGGCTCACCGGCGCCCGGCGAGCCCGATCGCCCGGATTCCACGCATTGGGAATCAGGAGGGGAATCGCCCATGGCCGGTACGCGCGGGTTGGCAGGATCGCTCATCGTGATGATCGTAGTCGCGGCGGCGGGGGACGTCCTCGCGTCGTCGGACCCGAAGGCTGGCGCCGTCGACGGCTGGAATCGCTACGTGGCAGCCGTCGAACAGCGGCGTCGAGCGGAGCGCCCGGACGCGTCGAGGTTTCTGGCCCTGGACTTCGACTTGGCCGCCGCATCCGAGCGGCGGGCCCTGATCGCCGGCGAAATCGTCACGCACGAGATCGACGGCCCTGACGGCGCCGGTGACGCGATTGACGTGCCCGACGCCCGTGTTCACCACTGGCGCGGGGCCATCTTCCTGCCGCGTGTCACGCTCTCGAAGCTGATGGCGTCGCTGGCCGAGGCGCCGCCGCCGAGCCCTGACCTGCTCCGCGCTGCCGTGCTTCGGCGTGACCCAGCCGGCATGCGCGTGTTTCTGCGGCTGCAGCGTACCCGATTCGTCACGGTCGTGTACGACACAGAGCACGAGGTGCGCTTCACGCGCGATCATTCCGACCGCGCCTCGAGCATCAGCGTGGCGGTGAAGATTGCCGAGGTGACGAACGCCGGGACTCCAGGCGAGAGGGAACTGACGCCGGCAGAGGACCACGGGTACCTGTGGCGTCTCAACGCCTACTGGCGCTATCAGGCCGTGGCGGGGGGCGTGATAGCGGAATGCGAATCCGTCAGCCTCAGCCGCCGCGTGCCGTTTGGACTCCAGTCCCTCGCCGGTCCCCTCATTCGCAGCGCGGCCCGCGAGTCGATGGAACGAACGCTGGAAGCGCTGAGATCACAATTGTGAAATCAAACCGGAAGTCTTAAGACTCCCGGTTTCCCGTCTCCTGCGCGTCGCCGAAGGCGGCGCGGGTCGTGGCCGGCTCGACGACAATCAGGGAGACGACCACGCTGGCGGCGGCGGCGACGAGCAGGCTCGCCGGACGGTCGTCGACGCCAAGCGTGCGGACGCCGGCCCCGAGCAGCGTCGCCGCGAAGATCAGGTCGGCGGTCACGACCACGACGCGTCCGCGCGCGCGCTGAGTGCGCCACGCGTCGTGATACTGCCGCGCGCCGAACCAGCCGTGAAGGCGCAGGGCGCCAGAGACGACGACGGCGACGAGCGCCACCAGGAACAGTGCCATGCCGCTGACCCCGTCAGTCAGGTGCCGCAGGCGCCAGAGCGGAATCATGAGCAGCGCGTACGCGACCGTCGCCGCGGCCTGATGGAACTGCCACCACCACAACGGCGCACCTGCCGTCGACTGGGCGTCTGCGTTCAGGTTCGAGAGCGGCCGGCCTTCCAGCACGGCGACCACAGTGTCGGCGGATGCGAATCTTCGGCCCGGGATCTTCTCGAGGAGCCGCGCGATGATCAGCGGCAGGTCGTCGGGCGGGCTTCCGGCCGGCACGTCCGACGAAATGGGTGCCGGGTCGTCTTGAAGAATGCGCGCCAACGTGCCAGCCTGCGTGTCTGCCGCAAAGGGCTGCGCGCCGGTGCGCAACTCGTACAAGAGGACCCCGAGGGCGAACAGATCCGACCGTCCGTCCAGTGCGTCGCCGCGAATCTGCTCGGGAGACATATAGGCGGGCGTGCCGAGGATGCCGCCGTCGCGAGTCAGTGACGGCCCGTCGGCCACGTCACTGGCGATCTGCGCAAGGCCAAAGTCCAGAATCTTCAGTCGCCCGTCCCGGCCGCGCACGATATTTTCAGGCTTCAGGTCGCGGTGGATCACCCCGCGTTCGTGAGCACTCGCGAGTGCGCCGGCCAGGTCGATACCGGCCTCCCGCACGCGCCGTGGCGACAATGGTCCGCGCGACAACTCATCGCGCAGCGTCTCCCCCGGGACGAACTCCGAAACGATGTAGAGACGTCCGCCGATTTCTTCGAGCGCGTGTACCGTCGCGATGCCCGGATGATTGAGGGCCGCGGCCGCGCGCGCCTCGCGGCGCAGCCGCGCGGCGCGCACCGGATCGTCCGCCAGTGCGGGCGCTACCGCCTTCAAAGCGACCTTGCGGCCTAGCCGCGTATCGTCGGCCAGGTAGACGACCCCCATGCCGCCCATCCCCAGCAATCCGAGAATCCGGTAGTGGCCGACGAGGGCGTTCGGGGCGAGGATTGCCGCCTCGGCCGCGCCCGCGGCGTCGTCAGGCAGGCGCTCCAGAAAATCGCCGGCCTTCGAGTGATTGCCGAGCAGGGAAAGGACCTCGTCGGCCAGTGCGGCGTCCGCACCCGCTTCGCGGCGCACGAACGGCTCGCGGTCCGTGGTGGGGCGGTCGAGCGCGTCACCGAATAGCCGCGTCACCCGCGCCCATCGCTCGCGATCGAACGGTTCGGTCACGACGGCTCGGCGCCCTTCAGTTCGCGCAACAGCCAGGCTCGGGCGACTGCCCAATGCCGCTTCACCGTGGCGGGCGATATTGAGAGTGCTTCGGCCGTTTCCTCGACCGACAGGCCCCCGAAGAATCGCAATTCAACGATGCGGGCCTGCTGATGGTCGAGCGTCTCCAGGCGCGACAACGCGTCATCGAGCGCCATGAGATCGAGGGCCTCTGGCGAAGGACCTGCGGCGAGAAGCGTGTCGTCCAGGGTGACCATGATTTGATCGCCACCCCGCTTCGCCGCGTGCCTGCGCCGTGCGCGTTCGATCAGGAGCCGGCGCATGGCAATCGCCGCGATGGCGACGAAGTGCGAACGACTGGCGAAGGCAACAGGTTTGTCGCGTGCGAGGCGTAAATAGGCCTCGTGCACCAATTCTGTCGCCTGCACGCTGTTCGCGCGCTCACGACGGACGTAGCCGTCGGCCACGCGGCGCAGTTCGGCATAGACGTCTGCCACGAGGTCATCGGGGACGGGTAGGTCGGTCACGGAATAAACAGCTTATGCTGGACATTCTCTTGTCGATCCACCAGTCCTCCAGACGTCGTATAGGGGAGAGGAGAGGCTGGCGGTTCACCAATCGAGCGTTCGGGCCTGCGCCCAAACCTGAACCTTGAATCGTCCGGGTGATATCGTAGGAGACCGGAACGAAGGTTAGCGCCCGAGAAGTCCGCGCGTCTGACCAGCTTACCGCTCTGCGGTCTGCATAGCTCCCCGTCGAAGGTTCTTATTCTTATGACACGACACTCACGTAGTGGGTATCGCTGGGCCCTTGCCTTGCGCGCCCGATCATCCTGGGTTCCCGTTGTCGCGATCGTTGCGGCGTTGACCGCCTCGTGCGGTGGATCCTCTCAGGCACCCCCGGCCGCCGCGGCCGGCGGAGGTGCACCACAAGGCCTGCCCGTCGAGGTTGTGACGCTGGCGGACAAGCCGATTGAACGCGCCGCGGAATTCATCGGCACGATCAAGTCGCGGAAGTCCACGACGATTCAGCCCCAGGTCGAAGGCATTCTGACGGGCATCCTCGTGAAGTCCGGCGATCGGGTGACGGCCGGCACGGCGCTGTTCACGATCGACGCCACCTCACAGCAGGCCGCCGTGGCGAGCCTCGAGTCGATGCGCGCCGCCCGCGAGGCCGATGCCGCCTACGCGCGTCAGCAGGCGCAGCGCGCGAAGACGCTCTTCGATGTTGGTGCCATGAGCCAGCAGGAACTGGAACAGGCGCAGGCGCAGCAGAAGACGGCCGACGCGCAGGTCCAGGCGAGCGACGCGCAGATCCGGCAGCAGCAGACGCAGCTCGGGTACTACCGTGTGATCGCGCCGACTGCCGGCGTTGTGGGTGACATCCCGGTGCGCCAGGGCGACCGCGTGACCCCGGCCACGGTGCTCACCAACGTGGACGAGGCCGGCAACTTCGAGATCTACATGGGGATTCCCGTGCAGCAGGCGGCGAGCCTCAAGGTCGGCCTGCCGGTCCGCGTGCTCGGCGATGACGGCGTGCCGATCGCAACGGAAAAGGTGAGCTTCATCGCGCCGTCGGTCGACGACACGACGCAGACGATTCTCGTGAAGACCCCACTGCAGCCGTCAGGCGGGCGCTTCCGGACGGATCAGTTCGTCCGCGTGCAGATCGTGTTCGAGACGACGCCGGGCGTGACGATTCCCGTCGTCAGCGTCACCCGCATCAATGGTCAGTACTTCGCGTTCGTCGTCGAGAAGGGCGCGCAGGGGACGGTTGCCAAACAGCGGGCGGTGACCATTGGTCAGACCGTCGGCAATGAGTACGTCGCGACGAGCGGCCTGAAGGCTGGTGACCAGCTGATCGTCTCAGGCGTGCAGAAGATTGGCGATGGTGCGCCCGTGACACCGATGCCGGCTCGAGGCGCGGCCATGACCGGTGCGGCGCCCGGAGCCGGACGGGCAGGGGGCGCGTAGTGTTCTCAGAGCTCTTCATCCGCAGACCGATCCTCGCGACGGTCTGCTCGCTGATGATCATGCTGGCGGGCGCAATCGCGATTCCGATTCTGCCGATTGCCCGCTATCCCGAACTGACGCCGCCGGCGGTGACCGTCACGGCGTTCTACACCGGCGCGAACGCGCAGGCGGTCGAGAGCGCGGTGACCACCCCGCTCGAGCAGGTCATCAACGGCGTCGAGGGCATGCAGTACATGCAGTCCTCGAGCACGAGCAGTGGCCTCGCGACGATCAACGTCACGTTCGAGATCGGCCGCGATCCTGACCTGGCCGCGGTGGACGTGCAGAATCGCGTCAACCAGGCGTTGGGCCGCATGCCGGCGGAGGTTCGGACCAACGGCATTGCCGTGACGAAGGCGTCGTCCGGCTTCCTGGGCGCCATCGGGTTCTATTCCAAGGACAACCGGTACGACGGGCTGTTCCTGAGTAATTACGTCGACCTCTACGTGCGGGATGCGTTCAAGCGCGTGCCCGGCATCGGCAACGTCATCATCTTCGGCGAGCGCAAGTTCGCGATGCGTCTGTGGCTCGATCCGGACAAGCTTGCCGCCCGCGGATTGACCCCTGGTGACGTCACCGGGGCCTTGCGTGAACAGAACGTGCAGGTGGCTGCCGGCAGCATTGGCGATTCGCCAGCCTCGACCGATCAGCTCTATCAGTTGAGCGTTCGGGCGGCCGGCCGTCTGCGCGAAGTCGCGGACTTCGAGTCGGTCGTCGTCAAGGCCGGCCGGGACGGTGCGCTCGTCCGCGTGAAGGACATTGGCCGCGTCGAGCTCGGCGCTGAGAGCTACTCGTCCCGGCTGCGCTTTGCCGGCGTCGAAGCGGCCGGCGTGGGCATTCAGCTCCTGCCGACGGCGAACGCGATTCAGGCCTTCCAGGGCATCCAGACCGAGCTCGATCGGCTGCGCAAGACGTTTCCCCCGGGACTCGAGGCGCAAATCGCCTTCGACAACGTCGTCGTCGTGCAGGAGTCGATCATCGAAGTGCTGAAGACGCTGGCCGAAGCCATCGGCCTCGTCGTGCTCGTGATGTTCCTGTTCCTGCAGAACTGGCGCAGCACGCTCATTCCGGCGGTGACCATCCCGGTGTCCCTGATCGGCACCTTCGCGTTCGTGAAGCTGTTTGGCTTCTCGATCAACACGCTGACGCTTTTCGGTATCGTGCTCGCGACCGGCATCGTCGTCGACGATGCGATCGTCGTGATCGAGAACGTCGAGCGGCACATGCGCGAGTTCAAGAAGAGCGCGCCGGAAGCCGCGCTCGATGCCATGCGCGAGGTGTTCTCGGCGGTCGTGGTCATCGGCATCGTGCTCGTGGCGGTGTTCGTGCCAGTGGCGTTCTTCCCCGGCACGACCGGCCGCATGTATCAGCAGTTCTCGCTGACCATCG
>JBDTNQ010000006.1:0-89374 GCA_039933635.1 Acidobacteriota bacterium | reverse complement strand
CGACGGCGGCCCCGCTGGCATTCGCGTGGCACCCTAGGCGGGGACCTAGGGGACCTAGGGGACCAGGGGACCAGGGGACCAGGGGACCAGGGGACCAGGGGACCAAGGATGCAGGGGGAGCTTCTCAGCGCTTACCGAACCGCTCGCGGTGCTCGACGACCGCGTCGTAGGGCAATACACGCAGAAGCTCCTCGATGGTCGTCATGCCCGCCTTGAGGCGCACGTTCGCGTCCTCAGCCATGCTGAAGGTCGTGCGCATGGCACTGCGACGGATCTCGGGGAACGGAGCGTTCTTCGTGATGAGTAGCAAATCGGCCTCATCCGGCACCCAGAGATCCGCCAGCAGCATGCGGCCACGATAGCCGGTGAAGCCGCACGCTTCACACCCGGGCGCATGGACGAACGGAAAATCCGGCGGGACCTCGACGAAGAACTCGGAGGCGCGTTCGGGTGGTGCCGGGGCCGGGCGCCGGCATTGCGGGCAAATCCGTCGCGCCAGCCGCTGCGAGACGACGCCGATGAGCGACGACGCGATCAGGGACGGTTCGATTTGCAAATCGAACAGTCGCGGCAGTGCCGCGATCGCGCTGTTGGTGTGCATCGTGCTCAGCAGCAGGTGGCCGGTCTGCGCCGCACGGAATGCCATCTCGGCCGTCTCCTGGTCACGAATCTCGCCGAGCATGATGACCTCGGGGTCGTGCCGGAGGAACGCGCGGAGGTAGGTCGCAAAGGTGTTGCCGATTGCCGGATTGATTTCCGATTGGCTCAGCTCGTCGTAAACGTACTCGACGGGGTCTTCGGCAGTCAGGATGCGAATCTCGGTGCGATGCAACTCGCTGAGACACGCGGAGAGCGTGGTGGACTTGCCCGATCCTGTCGGGCCGGTGACGAGAAAGATCCCCGTGGGCTGTGAGAGCAGCTGCTTCAAGCGGCGTGCGACCACGGGCGACAGCTCGATTTCCTCGAGCGATCGCGGCGATGCCGACCGATCGAGGACGCGGATGACGACGCTCTCGCCGTAGTAGCTCGGAATGACGGACACACGGAGGTCGACGTTCATCGGCCCACCGGCGCGCTCGACCGTCATCTGGAAGCTGCCGTCCTGCGGACGACGACGCTCGGCAATGTCGAGCTTGGCGAGAATCTTGATGCGCGAGATGACCTCGCGCATGCTGCGGTTGATTGCCGTCTGAATGGAGCCGAGATCCGGAAGTCGAAGCACGCCGTCGATGCGGAACCGCACGCGAAGCGTGCTCGAGAGCATCTCGAGGTGCAGGTCGCTCGCGCGACAGTCCAGCGCGCGGTTCAAAATCGTCCGGACGAGCTCATCGCCGCGGCCTCCGCGCTCGTCGCGCGGCAGCCCGGGAATGTCCACCTGCGTGGTGTCCGGCGCTCCTGTCGCTGGCGCGGCTGGCGTCCCGGCCTTCAGCGCATTCGGCAGTTCGGAAACGGGCTCGTCGTAGAGGCGGCTGAAGGCCGCCTGGATGGATTCGCTGCTGGCCGTCACGGGTGAGATCGCGCACTGCGTGAGGCGTCGCAGTTCGGCGATCACCGCCGTGTCCGTCGGGTCGTCCATGGCCACCGTGAGCGTCGCGCCGATCTGCGCCACCGGCAGGAGCGAATGCCGTCGAGCGTAGCTCTTGTTGATAATCCGCGCGAGGCGCCGATCGATGGTGCTCGTATCCAGGTCGATGAACGGCACCCCGAACTGCTGGCTGAGCGCCTGTCGCAACGTGGCTTCGGTCAGGTAGTTCAGCGTGATCAGGACGCGGCCCAGTGGCATCTGCAGCCGACTCTGCTCAATGAGGGCCTGCGCGAGCTGCTGCGACGTCAGCGCGCCATCCTTGACGAGAATGGCACCGAGCTTGTGGCGAGGGCCCGATCGGCCAGAGTCTTTCCTCGGAGACTCAGAAGGAGCATCGACGACGGCCGGCTTTGCTGGAGGCGTCACAACCATCGGCGTAATCGGCCGATCGGGGCAAAGCCTTACATCGGGTCATTGACCATTGATCAATGGCTATTGGATCGGGGCATCGGGTAATCGGGACATCGGGGACATGGGGGACATCAGGGCGTCTTGACGTTCCCGAGCCGCGAGAGGTGGATACGCGCCACGATGGCGAGGAAACCGGCCTCCTCAGAGAGTTCGGGTGAGGCAGCGGCGGCGAAGTGCGGACGGGCGGCCGTGGCGTTGCCCGTGGCTTCCAGGTAGTAGCCGATGTAGAAGTGCGCATAAAAGCGCACGATGGGCACACTGGTGTCCGCCAGCGCCATCAGGGCGTCGGGCGACATGCGTCCGCGAATCATGGCGAAGACTTCGGAGCGCAGGATGCGTGGATCGGGGCCGGCGGGGAGGACGCCCGCAAGCGCGGCGGCGGGGGTGGTGCTGCGCGCCGCGCAGAGGAAGTGCCAGGTGGCGTTCTCGAGGTCCGCGCGGTTGACCGCAAAGTACGAGGCGAATTGTTGCGCGCACTCCGCGTAGCGTCCCAACTCATACAACGCTATCCCCCGCTGCCACAACATCGGCGCAACCTCCGGCACCATGGTCGCCAGGCGGTCGTACTTCGCCACGGCCTCCACCAGATGGCCCTGCGTGAAGTCCGCCTCCGCCGAGTCAGCCAGATCCTGGGGGGATTGGGTGATCGGTCGCGTGTTGGGCGACCCAACGCCAAGCCACGAAGCGACAATCAGCGCTGCGACGATCAGGGCCGCACCCCGAGGACAAGCGGCGGCCGCCGCGGGTGCAAGAACCCCTCTTCGATCACCCACCGCCGCGTCGTCCACGCCGTGCCCAGCAAAGCGCGAGATACCCACGTGCCGAGCCACGGCGGCAGGATCGAGGCTTCGGCACCGGCGGGGAGCCACGAGCCGCGGCGCGCCTGCGACGCAACGGCGCGATTGGTCGCGTCGAACAGCTGCGTCAGGTCGCCCTGCACGTCGATGCGACCGTCTGTGTACGCCTCGCCAAATGCGAGCTCGGGTCGGAGCAGGAGGCCCACGAGCGTCCGGCGATCGCGAATCAGCACCGACGCCACAGGCGGACCGTCGCCGGGGGCCACGAACTGGCCGTTCCACAAACGGACGACTACGGGGGCGCCGGTCAATTCGTGACGGATGCGGCCCAGCGCCCAACCGTCGAACGGCTCGGCCCAGGCCGCTGGTGCGCGGCTGGACCTGGCGCGCGTCGCGTCCACCGATCCCGCCAGTCCACTTGCCAACGACCTTCGGGTAGTTCGCATGGGCACCGCCTGTGTCGCCGAACGTGCCAGTCCAGTACCGCCGGGGAACCCGCACTATACCTGTACAATCCCAGGAAGGGTGGGCGCAATACATGGCAGGTCTCGGCGATAACCCCTTCGCGGCGCTGACCATCGTGGTGGCCCCAGCCGTACTCACGAATGCGTCGTCGGTGCTCTGCCTCGGAACGGGGAACCGCATCGCGCGAGTGGTTGATCGGACACGGGTGCTCAACGCGGAACTGGCGACGCTTCCCCTGGACGACGCGCGGCGTGAGTCGCTTCTCAAGCAGTTGGCGCGCCTGCGGGTGCGCGGCCATCTGCTCCTGGGCGCGCTGCGCTTTCTCTATACCTCCATCGGATCGTTCGCGGCGGCGGCGTTGATCTCCATCATCGGCGCGCTCATTGCCACGCGCGCCGGCGACGGCACGTTCCACGCGTTTGCGTTGCTCGGCCTGGCAGTCGGCACCGTCGGCGTGATGGGCCTCGTCGTCGGTTGCACGATGATGGTGCGCGAGACGGGCCTCGCTGTGGACTTCCTGTCGGAAGAACTGGATTTGGCGGGCGAGCATCCCACGCCCGGCGCGCCGATCTAGGGTCCGCCCTGACCTTCAGGTCCGGGGCAATCTACTTCGCGATCAACGGCAACAGGTGCGCCAGTAGTTGTTGGACACACACCTCGATGCCATCACGCCCCGTGTGCAGCACCACATCCGGCTGTGCCGGCGGCTCGTACGGATCGCTGACGCCGGTGAAGTGCGCAATCTGTCCGTCCCGCGCCTTCCTGTAAAGCCCCTTCGGATCGCGCGCTTCGCAAACCGACAGCGGCGCGTCGACGTACACCTCCAGAAAGGGGACGCCGGGTCCGGCCTCCGTGCTTTCGGCAATACGGCGGGCGCGATCACGATCGCTGGCATACGGCGAGATGAACGCCGTGACGGCGATGAGCCCGGCGTCCGCGAACAAGCGTGCAACCTCGGCAATGCGCCGGATGTTCTCGCGGCGGTCCGTGGCAGAAAATCCGAGATCCGAGCTCAATCCCCGGCGGATGTTGTCGCCATCGAGCACGAAGACGGTGACCTGCCTTGCGAACAGCGCCCGCTCCAGCGCGCCCGCCATCGTCGTTTTTCCCGCGCCCGAGAGTCCCGTCAACCACACCACCGCGCCACGATGGCCGTGACGCGTTTCACGATCGGTCCGTGTCACCGCGGACTGTTCTGGCTCTGCCATGCTGTCGCCATTCTAGAGCGGCGCTCGCCCGTTCGTCTGCTGCCTGGCCGCTCGGACTTATTTATGTCGACAATCGATTTACGACTGGCCGACACTACGCGGATGACCATTTCATCTCGATGGCTCCGCCTCACGCTTGGTGGCGCAGCAGGGGCGCTGATGTTGCCGCTCGCGCTGTCGGCCCAGCAGCCCACGTCGCCGGCCGCAACACCTGCAGCCGAGCGTAAGGCTGGCGACTACCCTCTTGGACCGGACTCGCTGCCGCAAGCCGGGGTACCGAAGGGTCGCCTTGAAGGGCCGCTGCTCTTCCGGAGTCAGGTCATTCCCAACACGGTGCGCCAATACTGGATCTACGTTCCGGCCCAGTACACTCCGGCGCAACCGGCCAACGTGCTCGTCTTCCAGGATGGCAATCGCGCCACCAGTCTCACGGGCTCGTTGCGCGTGCCACAGGTCCTCGAAAACCTGATCGCGAAGAAGGAGATTCCGGTCACCATCGGCATCTTCATCACTCCGGGTCAGCGCGGCGATGTCTATCCGGACACGATCGGCACCGGAAATCCGAACAATCGCGCCGCCGAGTACGACGCCCTCTCCGACGCGTACACCCGCTTCATCGTCGACGAGATGCTGCCGGACGTGGCACGGAAATACAACTTGTCGACGGACCCGGCCCGACGTGCCATTGGCGGCACGAGCAGCGGGGCGATCTGCGCGTTCACCGTCGCGTGGAATCGCCCGGACCAGTTCCGCAACGTGATCAGCTACATCGGGAGCTACACGTCGATCGGGTATCGTCCCGCGCGCGACGGGCAGCCGATAACACCGGGCGGCGATCTCTACCCGACCCTGATTCGCAAGAATCCCATCAAGCCGATTAAGATCTTCCTGCAGGACGGCGCCAACGACCTCAACAACGAACACGGCAACTGGTTCCTGGCCAATCAGCAGATGCTGTCGGCTCTGGAATGGGCCAACGCGACAGCTGACGGCCGTAAAGACGCCGGCCCGCGCTACCAGGTGAACCACGTGTGGGGCGATGGCGCGCACTCGGACGCCCATGGCGGCTCCATCCTGCCCGACGTGCTGCGATGGATTTGGAACGACGCGGCAAAATAGGCCGCCTCACCCGGCTTCGACTGGCGGCGGTCCTGCTGATGGCCGCCGCCAGCCTGCCCCTCTCCGCGCGGCCGTTGCAAGCCGACGCGACAACCGCGCTTCTCTCTGATATCAGCGGCGCCCTGGAACGCGCGGACGCGGACGCCTTTCGCGCGCTCGGTGCCCCGCAGCTCTCTCTCGACTCAACGCTGGTGTTCTTCCGCATGACGGCCATCGGCCGATCGCGTGTCGTCCTGCGTGAGCGCCAGCGCGATCGCAACGGCGTCACGACCAAGACTGTCGTCGATCTGTTCGCGTCGCGTGAACAAGCCGGCCGCCTCGCCACGTGGGAGATCACGTCGCGAGCGAGCGCCACGCGCAACGGGCGGGACGAGATCGTGGCCGTCAGCGAACTCGGCGCCGTCGACGGCCTCAGGCGGCTGGCCCTCGACACCAGGACGGCGTACAGCGTCCACAACTTCAGCTTCACGGCGCCGGACGTCACCTTCCGCATGACGCGAGGCATCGCCTTCATGGCGAATTCGGGCGCCGGAAACACGGCGCTGGTCCTGCACGGCGATGGTCAACTGACCTTCGCCCCGCCGCTTGCCGCGGAGCAGGCGCAGCTTCGCCTGTTTGCGGGCCGCCCAAGCCTCACCACCACGTTCAGCGACGCGTTCATCCGGGTGCCGCCCGGCACCCTGGAAAGCGCGATCACCGGCGACACGTTGCGCGCCACGCGCGCGACGTCCAGCGACTCCGGACGGGCCACGGCGCTGTTTGCAGATCGCGCGGCCCGGACGTTTACCCTGAATCTCGGCGATCTCGCCGGCGATTCCTGGTCCCTCGATCCGCCGGCGGGCAGTGCCGTCGTTGAATTCAGGACGCCGGCGCACGGGTGGCTGACCTACACGCGAACGCCCGGCGACGTCGAAGACGTCGCGCTGTTCGATCGGATGCGCCGCCGGCAGATCTCGCTCTATGCCTCGGCCGGACAGCACGAGGCGCAAGGCGCCATGCGCGAGATGGGCTACGACGTGCGGCACTACGACCTGGACATTCGGATCGATCCGGCACGCGCCTTCGTCACGGCGCGCGCGATGCTGACGGTGCGCTTGACGCAGCCGGCCGCTGGCGGCTTGACGTTGCGTCTGGCCGAGCCGCTGCTCGTGTCCTCGGTCTCTTCCCCGCAACTGGGACGCCTGCTCCCAGTGCGCGTGGTCGGTCAGGACCAACTGCTCGTGACCCTACCGGGTACGGTCCCCGTCAACAGTGACGTCCGTATCGACATCGCGTACTCCGGACGACTCGAGTCACAGACGCTGGCTCGCGAGACGCTGGAGTTCGCCGCGCAGGAGCAGGACGAAAGCGCCGAACGGCCGCGCCTGCCGCCGACATCGAGATTCGTGTTGAGCGTCCGCCGGGCCTGGTACCCGCAAGTGGCGAACGACTACGCGACAGCGAGTCTTCGGGTGACCGTGCCGGACGATGTCGCCGTCGTGGCCAGTGGGAGAAGAGACGACGGGCCGATGGGCGTGGGCTCGACGCTGGCGCCGCCATCTTCGGGCGCATGGCGCACGACCCGCTTCGAGACCGATCGCCCGGTGCGGTATCTCGCGTGCGTCATCAGCCGGTGGATCCCCATGGGGACGGCCACGGCGGCCCTGCCGGGAACATCACCGGACCGGCGCGTGGTGGTGGATGCCATGGCGACCCCCCCACAAGCGAAGGCGTCGGCCGATCTGGCGGCGCAGGCGGCGCGGATCCTGATGTTCTACGCGGCGGAAGTGGGAGATGCGCCGTACCCCACGTTCACCGCCGCGTCCATTGACGACGACCTGCCGGGCGGTCACAGTCCGGCATACTTCGCGCTGATCCAGCAACCTCGGCCGTCGTCATTTCTCTCGTGGCGAGATGACCCGGTGGCATTCGATCAGGTGCCGGACTTCGTGCTCGCGCACGAGATCGCGCATCAGTGGTGGGGACAGGCCGTCGGCTACTCGAGCTACCACGATCAATGGCTGAGCGAGGGGCTCGCCCAGTACTTCGCCCTTCGGTACATCGCGGCCACCCGGAGCGCGAGCATCACGCGCAACGTGATGGCGCACATGCGCTCGTCCGTGAAGGGTCTGGAAGGTGAAGGCCCGATCAGTCTGGGGTATCGCCTCGGGCACATCCGCGCCATGCCCCGCGTGTTTCGCGCGGTGCTCTACAACAAGTCCGCGCTGGTGCTCGACATGCTGCGGGAGCTGATCGGCGACGCGTCATTCAGCGCCGGCCTGCGAGATTTCTACGCGCGCTCCCGCTTCAGGTCCGCGACGACGAACGAACTTCGAGCGGCCTTCGAGCGCGCCAGCGGCCAGCCGCTCAATCGCTTCTTCGAGCGGTGGATCCATGGCGCGGCCCTGCCCCAGTTACGCGTCTCGTGGCGCCAAGTTGACCCACGCACCTTGACGGTGCGGGTCGAGCAGATTGGCGACGTCTTCGATGTGTCGGTGCCGATCCTGCTCGAGTACGTCGACGGCCGAAGCGCGGCGATGCACGTCACATCCAACCAGCGCGCGAGCGACACGCGCATTCCACTGGAGAGCCCGATCCGGCGCGTCCGGGTCGACCGCGACCTGACGATGGCGCGCTGGTAGGCCCGGCCTTGCGCCCTCCTACACTCTGTAGTAGATATAGTCCTACATCATGTAGGAGGCGGCATGGCCCGACAGAAAGCCCCCATCAGCGACACCGAACTTTCCGTGCTCAAGACTCTGTGGACACAGGGGGCCGGCACCGTCAGGGACATCGAGGGGCGCCTCCCACGCCGCCAGCAGCCGCTCGCGTACAACACCATTCTCACGCTGCTCTCCCGGCTCCGCCAGAAGGGCTACGTCTCCGTCGACCGCCGGGACACGGCCCATGTCTTCCGAGCTGCCGTGACACGAGATGAGGTCCTAGGCCAGGGGCTGGCGACCCTGGCGCGCCGCATTTGTGATGGCACAGCAAGCCCGCTGGTCCACGCGCTCGTGCGTGGACGCCATCTCTCACCCCATGACATCGCGGACCTGCGCCAGCTGCTCGACGACCTCGCATCCGAGGAGTAGCCCATGGTGTGGTGGCTGACGCAACATCTCGCAACCGTCGCGGTGCTCGCCGCAGCGGTACAGGTCACTACGCGCCTCCTGCGCGCCGGCCCAGGGCTGCGGCATCTGCTCTGGACGATCGTGCTGATCAAGCTCGTGCTGCCGCCCGTGCTCGCGTGGCCGTGGGCGCTGGAGTCGGGCCCTGTCGGATGGAGCCCTGGGCCTTCAGGTCCGGGGACTGCCCTGGACCTGAAGGCCCAGGGCTCCACGGTGGACCGAGGGGTCCAGGGTTCCGAGGGAGGATCCCAGACCTTGGACCCGACGCTCCAAGGCTCCACCGAGATATTGACAACATCCGTCGCGACGAAACTCAACGCCTTTGATTGGCGCGCAGTGGCAGGGCTTCTCTGGATCGCCGGATCTTGTCTGTTCGGCTGCGTCCACGCCGTTCGCGCGTGGCGGATGCGTCAACTGATGCGGGGCGCCCGCGCCGTGGGGGACGAATTGTCTCATCAGCTTCAATCCGTCGCCGTGCGAATGGACGTGCGGCCAGTGCCGATTCGTCTCGCCGCGCTTGCATCGCCGGTCGTGTGGGGCGGCCTGCGTCCCGTCATCTTATGGCCGGAGACGTTGCCCGAATCCATCCACACGCAGGCCATCGATGGACTGCTGACGCACGAACTGGCGCACGTCAAGCGCCACGACCATTGGATTGGGTGGCTCGACCTGGCCGCCGGCTGCGCGTGGTGGTGGAATCCGTTGTTCTGGCATGTTCGCCAGCAGCTGCGGGCCAACGCGGAACTCGCCTGCGACGCCTGGGTTGCCAAACTCGCGCCTCGTGATCGTCGACACTACGCCGAAGCGCTGCTCGCGTTCTCGGCCGGTTACTCCTCACTCCGCACGCCGATCCCCGCGATCGGCGTGCGTTCCGGCAATCGTCGACTCATGGAAAGGAGACTCGCAATGATCATGCGAGCCCACGTACCGGTACGGCTCTCTCGCCTTGCGCTCTGCACCAGCGTTCTCGTCGCCGCCATTGCGTTTCCCGCATGGGCACAGCGTCCAACATCCCCCGCAGTCCTGCCGACGCCTCCACAATCACCGCGGCCGACTCCATCGATGGCGCAACAGCCGGCGCCACGGCCCACGGCTCGAGGGGCGACGACGGCACGGCCTCCATCTGTTCCTGCTGAACAGACCATCCTTGTGTACACGCCGGCCAGGCCCGTCGCCGTCGAAGGGCGCTCGATCGCATCGGCGCCGGTTGTTGTTGAAACCCAAGCTGCCGGGCCAACCTTCCAGGGGACGCTGCGCTATACGGAGGTGTCTGTGCGTCAAGTCGACGGCGACTTGCCGGCAGAAGCGCAGGTGCTCGTCCGCAAGTTCGGCGAGACCACCGCACAGAAGCGTCGCGAGGCGGAGGACGCGATAGCACGCGAGCGCACAGCCCTGGTCGAGCAACTGCAGAAGCTTCAGGATGCCGAGACGAAGGCAGGGCACCTCGATCCAGCGCTGGCGATCCGGAGTCGCATCCGACAATTGCAGCGTGGAGCGATGGAGCAATACTCGAGCGGACGCCGAGTGGTCATTTCACCCGTGGAATCAGGGTTCGCTGAAGACGGTTTCGCGACACCACCTCCGCCACCTCCAGGGCCGCCCGCGCCCAGGCGGCCGGCGCGCCCGCCGACCCCGCCACCCGCGCCGTCAGCACCGCCGCGGCCGTAGTCACGACGGCGGTCGCCAGCCCTCGAGTTCGCGGCTGACGACCGTCGTCAGGCTTTCGATCCAGCTCTCACGCGTGTTGAGGCACGAGAGGAGTCGATACTCGCCGCCGCCGAGCTGATGGTACTTTTCGCGGCCAGTGATGCCGATCTCCTCGATCGTTTCAAGACAGTCCGCCGTGAATCCCGGGCAGACCACCGCGACCCTCGACAGGCGACGCGCCGCGAGATCGCGCATGACGTCGGCGCCGAGCTATTTCGCGGCCGCTTCGTAAAACTCGTAGGTGATCCGCCAGGACGTCTCCTGGCCCGGCTGCGCGACGACATCGACGAAGGCTTCCGGGCAGACAGTCGAACGAGGCGACCACAGCACGAGCTTGGACAGCGGCCGATCGCTCGTCTGCCGAACCGCCGCGCGCGTCCGGCGGTTTTCCACCCGGATGTCGTAGTCCGTGACGCTGGTGCCGTAACCCTTGAGCTCGGTGTAGAGCGATGCCCGGTCTTCCAATTCTTTGAGATATGCGATCTCGTGGCCGCGCGCCTCGATGATCCCATTCAACGTGCCCGTGGCCGACACCGCGAACGGGAAGCGAATCGTCACGTCCGGCCCCGTCGGCTGGTTGTCGAGCATGTAGAAGTTGTGCTCGTAGACGTTCGTCACGATGGGCTTCGAGCCGGTGTTCCGCAGGTGATGCTCCAGAACCAGCGTGTGATCGGTCACCTGAATGCGCTTGCGGTACTCGTACGCGTAACCCCGCGTGTCGCCCAGCGTGTGGGTCAGCTCAATCCAATCGGCATTCCGCGTCATTGATCGCGTGCCGGGATCGACGATGTCGTATGTCTTGAACTGTCCGTATGCCTGCTCTACGGGCTTCCGGACGGCGCCAATACCGATCCGCACGAACGACTCCCCGACATTCGCGTCGTCGTACCCCACACTCTGGAACTCCTCGACGGGTCCGGTGATCGCATCGTGGGTCTTGGGATCGTATTGATCGAACCACTTGCCGAAGTAAGAGTGGTTCTTCCAGGTGAGGCCGGCGATCGAGCCAGCCCAATCGAAGCGCGTGCCCCGGTAGTAGCCGGTCTTCAGGTCGGGGAGATACAGGGTTGCTCGCACCGACCCACTGGCGATGTCCGCCTTCGGCGCATCAGCCTGCGCGGAAACCAGGACGCCGGCGGCGAGCCCAATGGAAACCGCAGTTACCCTGATGAGCGCTCTCGTCATGGCTGATTCTCCAACATTCCGAATGACTCCGGGTGTCTTAAGACTCCCGGAGTCACCCGGTATCAGGGCAGCCCGAAGGCGATTACCGTTCCGCCGGCGGCGACCGCGATGAATTCCTTGCCGTCGAACGTGTAGGTCATCGGCGAGGCGCGCCAGCCCTGATTGGTTTCAAACTTCCACACGGGCCTGCCGGTGACCGCATCCGCGGCCATAAACGCGCCGCCTTCCGCGCCGAAGAACACCAGGCCGGTCGACGTCGCGAGCGTCCCGCCCCACGATTGCGCCGGGCCCGGCTGCGGCAGTTCCCAGCGGATGGCACCCGTTGCGACGTCGATCGCCTTCAGGACGCGCATCGGCTTGGGATCGGCCGCCGTCTGCTGCGAGCCGCCCAGGTACTGACGTCCTGCCTGCCAGGGGCCGGGATCGCTCTTCGTGTAGACACTGCACTTCTCGAATGTCTGCAGGTAGTACAGGCCGGTCCGCGGATTGAACGATGGCGAAAACCAGTTCGTGGCGCCGTCCTGTGACGGGCAGACCTTCGTGCCCGCGGGCGACGGATCCTGATTCGGCAACTTGATCGGACGACCATCAGCGCCGATTCCGCTCGCCCATGTCAGGTTCTTCACAAACGGCTTACTGAGCAGCCGCTCGCCCGTGACGCGATCGAACACGTAGAAGAACCCGTTGCGGCTGGCGTGCAGCATCAGCTTGCGCGGCTTGCCGTCCCACACGCGATCGATGAGCACAGACGTCTGCGTCGCGTCCCAGTCCCACAGATCGTGCGGCGTGAATTGGTAGTGCCATTTCAGGGCGCCGGTCTTGCGATCCAGCGCCAGAATCGAGTTGGCGTACAGGTTGTCACCCTGGCGATCGTCGCCGTTGTACTCCTTGCTCGGATTTCCCACAGGCCAGTACACGAGGTCGAGCTCGGGATCGTAGCTGCCGGTGAACCACGTGGGAGCACCGCCGTGCTCGATGTCCTTGCCCTTCCACGTTTCGGATCCAGGCATGCCCGGCTTCGGTACCGTCCAGAATCGCCAGACCTCTTTGCCGGTCGCTTGATCGAGGGCGATGACGAACCCGTTCGCACCGTGCTCACCGCCGGACACGCCCGAGATCACCACATCGCCGACGGGCAGCGGCGCCGAGGACGCAAAGTAGTTCTTGGTCCAGTCGTCCATGGTTGCGTCCCAGAGCACCTGGCCGCTGAATCGGTTGAGCGCGAGGACGTGGGCGTTATCGGTCACCATGAACACGCGGTCACCGGCGATACCCGCACCGCGGTTGGCGTTCCCTTCATTGAGTCCGGGCGTTTTCGGCCGCTGGAAATGCCAGATCTGCCGCCCGCTGCCCGCATCCAGCGCGTAGCACTCGTTCGGTGCCGTGACGTACATGATGCCGCCAGCCACGATGGGCGTCATCTGCAGGCGCGCGTTCGTCGGCACCGTGAACATCCACCGCGGCGCGAGTCGGACGATCGTGTTCTTGTCGATCTGCGCGGCTGTCGTGAAGCGATTGCCGCGCGTGTCGCCGTTGTAGGTGGGCCACGATCGCTCCGATGTGACCTCACGCATGGTCGCGGCGCCGGAACCACGCCGCAGCAAGTGGACGCGGCCATCCGCGGTCCGCATCTGCACGTCACTGAATCCCTCACCGAGGATCTGTCCCTCGATCGTCTTGCCACCGGCCAGCAGGAACTTGCCCGTTGCCAACGCGAGGGACGGCTGCCGTTGCAGCACGCGCAGATACCGCACCAGCGCCGCCATTTCCGGGTCGGCCAGGACGTGCGGCGGCATACCGCGCGCCGGCAGCCCTTCGCGGATGAAGTCCGCGAGCTGTGTGTCGTCACGGTTGCCAAGCCGCACCGCGATGGGCGGTCCCATCTCGCCACCGTTGCCATCGCCGCCATGGCACTTGGCGCAGCGATCTTCGAACGCCGCGCGACCGGGATCGACTGTCTGGGCTGAAGCCACCGATGCGTAGAGAGCGAGCGCGCTGAGCGCGAGAGCCGGAATGCGCATGACCGCCGGTTAGGATGACACAGACAAGCTGCGGTCCGGAGTCCGCGGTCCGCGCCAGAAGCTTGAAATAATGATCACCATGCCCTTGCGCGTCCTGTTCGTCTGTCTCGGCAACATCTGTCGATCGCCCGCGGCCGAGGCGGTGTTCCAGCATCAGGTATCGTCGGCAGGTCTCGCCGAGGCATTCGAAATTGAGTCGGCGGGCACCGGCTCGTGGCACATCGGCGAGCTCCCGGATCGGCGAATGCGGCGGGCGGCCGAGCGGCGCGGCGTCGCGATGACCAGCCGGGCGCGACAGGTATCGGCTGAAGACTTCGGGCGTTTCGACCATATCTTCGCGATGGATCGCGCAAATCTCCGCGCGCTCGTCGATCAGGCCCCTCCTCAGCACCACGCGAAGATCAGGCTGTTCCGCGATCTGGATCCGGACGGCCCGGGAGAGGATGTGCCCGATCCGTACTACGGCGGGCCCGAAGGGTTCAACGAGGTGCTCGACATCGTGGAGCGGACGAGCGCGCGTCTGCTCGAATCACTTCGCCCGCCATCGTCATGACGGTACGTGGTGCAGCAGCCGTCGCACTGAGCAGGACAACCGGCCGGCCGGTCGACATCCGGAGCTGGACGTCGCTTGGCGGCGGCTCGATCAATCAGATCGAACGGATCCAAACATCAGACGGACCGTTCGTCCTCAAATCGCATCCCGCTCCCGCTGCAGGATTCTTCGAGGCTGAAGCCGATGGCCTCCGCGCGCTCGCGGGAAGTGGAACGGCCCTCTCCATCCCGACCGTTGTAGCCACGGGCGATCGGACGACGGCGTTTCTCGTCATCGAGGATCTCGGTGATGGCGTGCCGGCGCCCGATTTCGACGAACGGCTCGGGCGCGGCCTCGCACAACTTCATCGCCATCGTGGGACGGCCTACGGCTTCGCGCACGACAACTTCTGCGGGCTCACACCGCAGCCCAACCCCTGGACGGATCGCTGGGTCGAGTTCTACGCAACATCGCGGCTGACATTTCAACTGAGGTACGCGAGGGATACGGGCCGGCTTACCGCCCGAGAGGCCGACATCGTGGACGGATTGATTGGCAGGCTCGCCCGACTGATCGACGAGCCCCCGGACGGCCCGGCGCTCGTCCACGGCGATCTCTGGTCCGGCAACGTCCACGTCATGCGCGGTGGACTGCCGGCTCTCATCGATCCGGCCGTCTACTACGCGCACCGCGAGGCCGAGTTCGGCATGATGACGCTGTTCGGCGGCTTCTCGTCTCGCGTCTTCGCTGCCTACGACGAGGCGTTCCCGCTCCAGTCAGGCTGAAAGGAGCGCAATGGTATCTACCAGCTCTACCACCTGCTGAACCACCTCAATCTCTTCGGCGGCTCATACAAGGCACAGGCGATGGCGCTGGTCTCGCGATATCAATAGCGCACGACCGTCGCTCGCGTCGGGCACTACTTCAAATCCTTGATCCGGATGTTCGCGTAGTACGTGTAGCTGTTCGGATCGTGCGCCTGGAAGGCGATCGTGCCGGGATCGATACGGCGGCTGGGCGTGTCGTAGTTGGTCGTCCAGCCGGCCGGCTGCGTCCACTGGAGCACCTGCTCGCCCTTCACCCAGACCGTCACTGTCTGCCCCTTCACCTGAATCTCCATCGAAAACCACTCGTCGTCTTTCGCCGGAATGTTCGAGAGATCGACGACGTGATAGAGGCTGCCAGTGCGGACACGATCGGTGTGACTGTTGTTGAGCTGGACCTCGAAGCCCTTGGTCGGGAATCCCGAGTCGACGACGTCTGTGAGGATGTAGACGCCGCCGTTCGACTTGGTGCGTGTCGCGACGTCGAGGCGCAGGTCGAAGTTGCGAAAGACGTGATTCATCACGGGGCCGTCGTAGAAGAGATGGCCCGCGCCCTTCACGCCGTTCGCGCGAATCACACCGTTCTCCACCATGAAGCTCTCAGCAGGACCACCGATCTTCCATCCGGTCAAATCCTTGCCATTGAACAGGCTCGTGTATCCGGACTCGAGCTTCACGGCTGGCGGCGTGGGCATGGGTCCCGGCGGTGGCAGCGGCGCGGGCGGAGGTGCGGCCTGGCGCCCTGGACCAGGAGCCGTCTGCGGGACGGGCGCGCCTGACGCTGGCGCAGGCGCCTGCGCCATCAGCGATACGGTCAACAGGGAACCGGTTACGAACAGAGACAGAGCGGCAGCACGCGACATGGTGATCTCCTGAGTTGGGGCGACGCCATGCTAGCACCGACTGGATGAATGGGCTCAGGGCTCAGGCTTAAGGGGCACGACTTAGGACTTAGCCCTCGGGGTCGAACACAGCCACGACTCCAGCCTGGAGACACAACCTACTAGTCATATAGTTGACAAACCGTCCCTCCTGAGGCATCGTCCTACTAGCTGACTAGTAGATTAGATCGGCCATGGAGCCTATGGCGACTTTCACCGACCGCGAACTCGACGTGATGACCGTCCTCTGGGCGAACGGCCCGGCCACCGTGGCTGAAGTCCGAGAAGGCCTGGACGATGACCTGGCGTATACGACGGTGCTGACCGTGTTGCGCACGCTGGAAGAGAAAGGCCACGTCGGGCACCGCGAGGAAGGAAAGGCCCACCGGTACTTCGCGAAGGTCGAAGCGCAGGCCGCCAGGCGATCGGCGCTCTCGCGCGTGGTCGATCGTGTATTCGGCGGCTCCGCCGAGGCCCTGCTCACGCAGCTGGTCTCGGACCGGAACCTTTCATCAGCCGAAGTCAAGCGTCTGCGCGCGCTGCTCGACGAACACCCCAAGCGGAGCAGAAAGTCATGACGATCCGGATGGCTGTGTACGCGGTCATCGTCAGTGCGCTCCTCGGGATTACCGCGTTGTTCTTCGAGCGCGCGGCGGTTTGGCTGCGTTTGCCGCGTCGATGGACATGGGCCGCCGGGCTGCTTTCCGTTCTGGCGCTCACGTGCGGGCTCCCGTGGCGGCAGCCGACACCGCCATCCGGACTCGCCGTCGCTTTCGTCTCAGGCCCCTTCGCCTCAGTCACCACGAGCGTCGGCCGCTGGTGGTTTCAACCCAACCTGCCACCCACAGCTGCGGCCGATGTGTTGGGCGACATCGTTTTCGCGACATGGGTCTCCGCAAGCGTGCTCCTGACGCTCTTCTACGCTGCCGGAATCATCCATCTGCGCCGGTCGCGCCGTCGCTGGCCCACCGCGATTCGTGGACGCTATTCCATCCTCGTGTCAGAGGATATCGGCCCAGCCGTGGTGGGGCTGTGGTCCACGCACATCGTGGTGCCTCAGTGGGCCCTCGAGCTGGATGCGGCGCACGTCGAACTGCTGCTGCGCCACGAACAGGCACATCAAGCCGCGCGCGATTCCGCCTTGGTGCACTTCGCGGAACTCGCCGTGGCGGCCATGCCGTTGAATCCTGTCGCGTGGTGGATGCGCGCGCGCCTCCGCGTCGCCATTGAGATCGACTGTGATGCGCGTGTGCTGGCCGGCAAGAGCGGCTCTCCACAGACACCCTCCGCTGAGGTCGAGATCTACGGCGAGCTCCTGCTCACCGTCGCGTCACACCCGGCCACACGGCCGACGAGGTTCGTGCCCGCACTGATCGAACGTCCATCCATGTTGAGGAAGAGGATTCTCGCCATGCGTCCCAGTACCTACAGGTTCTTGCGCTCTCGTCTCATCGCGGCCAGTCTCATCGGGGCCAGTCTCGTCGCTGCGGCCATCGTCCTGCCAACCCCATCCCTCAACGCCGAGCAGAACCGCGACGGGAATCCCTACAAGCCCGGGACGCCCGGTCTGATGAATCCCGTTGTCTTGAAGGAAGTCCGTGCCGTGTACACGACGGAGGCGATGCGCCACAAGATCCAGGGCACCGTCGCGATGGAAGGCGTCGTCACGACCGAAGGCCGCTTCGAGGAAGCCAGGATCGTCACGTCGCTGGACACGGTGTACGGCCTGGACGAACAGGCTCTCGAGGCCGCGCACCTCTGGCTTTTCCGCCCGGGAACGCTCAAGGGCCAGCCCGTGCCCGTCGTCGTCACGCTGGAAATGAACTTCCGGTTGCGCGATTAGCCCGGCCACTTGAAGACCACCGTGCTCGAACGTAATCGGCGCCTGCGCCGCCCGCGGCACGAATGCAGGCGCGCAGTTCGACGGCGGACGCCCCATCCTGAAATAACATTGTCAATTCGTGCGGGTTCACTGGAGCAGGATCGGCGTCGTCTCGTCCCTTGTCGGCGGTATCGTCATCGCGATCGCCGCGGCGGCAGTCACTGGCGCCTGGGTGCTGTATCCCCGGACGTGGAATCGGCCGCTGCCCGACGTGCGGGCGCTCACCGACGCGGCCGTCATCGAGCGCGGCCGCTACATCGTCTACGGCCCCGGACGTTGCGCCGACTGCCACACGCCTGACGAGGCTCGTCCGACGCTCGGCCGCGGCGACACCGTACCAATCGTCGGTGGGCCCGGCGAACGCACCTACCTTGGCACCTGGACCGCGCCGAACCTGACGCCCGATCTGGCGACCGGCATCGGGAATGTGAGCGATGCGCAACTGGCGCGCATGATCCGTTACGGCATCGATCGCGACGGGCACGTCGCGCTGCCCTTCATGGATTCGTTCGCGGATCTGACCGAGGCGGATCTGGTCGCGGTGATCTCGTTCCTCCGATCGCAGACGCCGATGCGTGGCACGGCGCCGCGTGTCGAGGTCAACTGGCTGGGGCGCCTGGCCCTCACCTACTTCATCGATCCCTACGCGCCCACGCGGCCCGTTCAGGCGTCGCTGACGCCCGAACCGACCGCCGCCTACGGCGAATACGTCGCGCGCGCGCTTTCGGGATGCGCCGCGTGCCACACGGCGCGCAGTCTGCAGACCGGCCGCTACCTGAGCCCGCCGTTCTCCGGCGGCCTCGCGTTCAAGTCGCGGCTCGACGCCGGCACGATGTACGTCAGTCCCAACCTGACCCCCGATGTCGACACCGGCAGAATCACGACGTGGACGGAGAATGCGTTCGTGGCGCGATTCAGATCGGGCCCAGTCATCGAAGATTCGCCAATGCCCTGGGGCGGCTTTCGCCGGATGACGGACGTGGACCTTCGCGCGCTCTATCGCTACCTGCGATCACTGCCGCCGGTGCGTCACGATGTCGGACCGACGGTCCAGACACTGCGCGGCCAGACGGCGGGATGAAGACATCGGATCATCGGGGGATCGGGGGATCGGGATATTGCATCGGGTTGGGGGACATAGGACATCTATCGGGGCATCGGGACATCAGGGCATCGGGACATCGGCGCATCTGGCCATCGGGCGTCCGGGCATCTACCATCTCCCCATGACGCTTCGGTTTACCCGTCCTTTGGCCCTGACGCTTCCTGCGCTGCTTGCCTCTGCCCTCTCGGCGCAGACGCCTGCCCCGCCCGACGTGCTTCGTGTCACGTCGATGGCGGACAGCGCCGAAGCAGGCACGCTGCGCTGGGCGGTGGAAACGAGCAACGGCACGCCGGGCCGATATCGGATCGAGATTGCGCCATCGGGACCGGCGCCCCATGTCATCACACTGACCTCGCCGTTACCCCCCATCAGAGGCCCCGTGCAGATCGAAGGCACGCTGTGGAAGCAGACCGGAGAGTACGTGGCCATCGATGGCTCGGACTACATCACGGACAAGGGCAACGAAACCTGTCCAGGCGCGGTGGCGGGTCAGTATGGGACGAACGTCCGCACCACGACCAATCCGGGCATCCGGTTGATCGACACGACGAACGTGGAGATCAGCGGCCTCGAGATCCGCCGCTTCTGCATCGGCATCCTGCTCAATCGCACGAGCGGCGCGTTCATCCACGACAATCGCGTCGTGGCCAACCGAGGCGGCGCTGGCGTGATGCTGACCGGCGATGATGGTCAGGGCAACCCGACGAGCACGACTACGATTCACAACCGGGTGCTGCGGAACGACTTCCTGGACAACGGCGATGGGCTGGAACTGACGCGCGGCGCCGCGTTCAATCTCGTGGCGGACAACGTGTTTCGATCGACATCAGCGAACCCGGAGCCCTCGCAGGGGATCGAGATCCTGCGCGGCAATGACAATGTCGTGACACGCAATCGCTTCGAGGGCTATTCGGACGGGCTGCAGATCAACTGGGGCGATCGCAACTACATCGCGGCGAACACCTTCACGAACAACACGTTCGGCCTGAACCTGAGCGGGATTGGCAACGTGGTGGATGGCAACGTGATTACGGGCAACGCCGTGGGCGTGGCGCTGCGGCCGGCAGCGTCGTCGACTGTCGTGCGCGTGACGCGCAACGCGATCTCCGGCAACGGCAGATCCATCGCGCGGTGTGAGGCCGGCGGCAGTTGCGATCCCAACATCCCGAAGGGTGGCATCGTGTTCGGCCTGCCCGGAGGCGAGCATGCCGAGTACATGGGTTCGCGTGGCGGCGGCGTGACGCCGAATCCGGCAACGCTGCTGCACATCTGCCCGCATCAGGCGCCTGACTGCCAGCCGATGCCGAATGGCGGGCTGGCGGCGCCGGTGATTACGGCCGTCAGACGCACAAATGCCGGCGCCGTCGTGAACGGCTCGGTCAAAGCCGCACCCGGAGCGCGCTATGTGATTGAAGTCTTCGGCAATGCCAATGCGGACGCCAGAGAAGGAGAGTCCTTTCTGGGAGACGCAACGGTCATCACGGACGGCTCGGGTACCGCCACGTTCTCGGTATCGGTGACCCGCGCGGCACTCACGGGTCCGAGCAGATCATTTACCGCCACGGCCACATCGGCCGACGGAGCGACATCGCCATTCAGTCTGGCGCGCCGGCTCCCGCGTCAGGCTGTGGATCGGAAGCCGGCTTCCTAGACCGGCCGGATGTTCTCGGCCCGCGGCCCCTTCGGTCCCTGACCTGGCTCGAACGTCACAGCCTGCCCTTCACGCAGCGAACGAAACGACTCGCACGCCGACTGATGAAAGAAGTACTCGCGTCCACCGTCATCCGCTACAAACCCGAACCCTTTGTCTGATACCAACCGCTTGATCTTGCCGTTGACCGCCGCCATGTGAGCCTCCGAGATGAGTGTCCTGTCCGGACTCAAAACCGCGCATGCATCGAGAATTGTGAATGGATGTGGGCGCAGGTGGGAGACGAGGACAGGCCGATAGTATAGCCCGCAAGGGGGTATGCCCGCGATACTCACAGGCCACCGGTCGAACGCTTACGTCAATTCCGTGACTGCGTCGAACAGACGTACCCGACGCAGCAAGACGTCGACCGGCCAGATGATAGCGGCCACAAGGACGAGCCAGGGCCACAGGGCACGTCGCTCGGGCTGGGCACGGCCTGTCGTCCGTTTCACCTGGTCCAGGGCTGGCCGGTAGGCACCCCCGGTCGCCTGGGCCAACGCTTCCAGGCGGACATCGTCCGGCGGACGCAGGCGATACTCAGCGTCAGGATCGGGCACGATTCGGCGCGCAGCCGCCGCCGGAAGCCCGGTTTGGGAGGCCTCGACCAGAAGGGAATCTCCCGCATTTGCGGTGACGGTCGCCTCGTACCGTCCAGGCGCCACCTGATGCGACGCAACCACCGCCTGTTGTCCCCCATCGGACCGCAATCGAATCTGCGGTTTCGACAGATTCTGATAGCGACCATCCGCCTCGCGTGCTTCCACGCCGATGTGAATCAGCTGGCGGCCGGAATCGACCTCCGTGTGCCTCACATCCAACGTCAGCGGCCGTGGCGCCTGGCGCGCGATGGACCGCACCAGCGTGGCGAACAATGGTCCGTAACCAGACCAGCCGACCCAGTCTCGTCCCCAGCGGTCCTTCACATCCGACGCAAACGCAGCGGTTCTTCCACGGCCGATCGGCCACCACGCGAGTACGGGTTCGCCCTTGGGCGTCGCCAGAATCTCAGTCGCCGTGTCCTTGAGCACCATCGCCGTGCGGCCGCGGAGCGGCGGCATCCCGCGGAGCGCCACGGTGGCCAACACACTGCGCGTCTTCACGACGGGCACGACGCCCTCCCCCTCGTCGAACGCCGGCATCGCCGTCTTGGCTTCCTTGACGAAGATCTTGGGCACTTCCGCCGCGTTGAGCACAGCGTACGCCCGTCCCTTGCCCCAGGTGGCGATCCGCGACAGCAGCTGAGAGTCGGCCTCGCGCCCGACGGCAATCGACGACACCGTCATGCCGGCAGCCACCATGCGCTTCACGAGCGTTTCGTAGTCATCCGGATACGATCGGCCGTCGGAGAGCAACACGACATGCTTCGCGTTCGCGCGGAATTTTCGGAGCTGCAGATACGCCTGTTCGAGCGCCGGAAAGATCAGCGTGTCCCCGCCGGGCTGAATCGCGGCAATCGAGTGGCGGATCGCCTCGCGATTCGGACCGACGGGCCGCGGCGTCACGTCCCATTGAAACCGGTCGTCGAAACTGAGGACACCGACGGCCTGCCGATCATCGAGCGCCTCGACGGCCGCTTGCGCCGCCGATTTGCACAGCTCCATCACGGGCCCGGCCATGCTCCACGACTTATCGAGCACCATGACGAGCGCGATATCGGGCTCGTCCTTGCGCTCGATCGTCACCGGCAGCAGTCGCTCGATTTCGGTGCCGTGATAGCCGGTCGGCGCATCGTCGTGCCCTTCGCCAAACACCTTGTCACCGCCGGCGAACAGCAAGCCTCCGCCGTCTTCCTCCACGAACGTCGTGAGCGAGCGCATGGCCGTCTGGGAAATCGTCGCGCGCGCGACGTCGCTGACGATGATCGCGTCCCAGGCCGAGAGACCGGCCGAACCTGCCGGCAGCGCGGACGGGGCCCTCGTGGTGACGATGAGACCTGCCTGAGTCAAGGCCCGTTGCAGGGAGCCCCCGCCCTCCGGAGATCCGTCGACGTACAGCACGCGCGTCGCCGGCTGGACAACGACCTCCCGCGCGAGCTGGTTGTTCACCGGTAACGGATCGTCCGGCGCGCTCAGTGACGCGGAGAGGACATGCGATCCAGGAGCCGGGATGGTTGCGCTAACCTCAATGGTCGTCACCCCGGGCTGAAGGGCGGCACGCGCGGAGCCGACGAGCCGGTCGCCGTCCCGGAGTTCGATCGTCGCACCATCCACGGCGCGCTGGCTCCAGACGTCGACGGAAGCCCTGACGGGTGCGGCCGCCGGCCACGTCGCCGGCCAATGCAGCGCATCGATCCACGCATCGCCCAGATCCTTCACATCCAGTGGCTCGACAAAGACCGGTATACCCTGGGCGGCCAACGCAATCGCCGCCGTCTGCGCATCGCCGCGGGTCTCACGGCCGTCGGAGAACAGGACAAGGCGCGGAGATTCACCCGGGCGGACGTCCGCGCGCGCATCGGTGAGCGCGCGCTGAATATCGGTCTGCGCCGCGCCGGCCACGCTCGTGCGCGCCTGCCCGTTGGCGAGGCTGCGAAGCGCGTTCGTGTCGACGACGGCTGCCGTGTCGGAACCGAACGTGAGGATCCGCGCGCGATCGGGCTTGAGCGCGGCGTTCAGCGCATCGATGCGGTCCGCCGCCCGGGCGATCGCCCGCGAGGCAATGCTGTGCGAGACATCCACCACATACACGACCGCGATGCGCGGCCGGGACAGGGAGACGACCGGCTGCGCGAGCGCCGCGGCCAGCACGGCCAGGAGGGTCGAACGCACGACCGCCTGCAGCCAGCGCTGCCGCTGACTGAACGTGCTGCGCGTGAGCCACAGCGCGGCCCACACGAGCGGCACCGCCGCAAGCAACCACAGCCATCGTGGGTCGGCGAAAGTGACGCTCATCTCAGACCGTGACGCGCCGCTGCCACGTCCACCATTCCAGTGTCAGCAGCACGAACGCCATGACGACGGCGTAGATCCACCAGGGGCGAGCCGCGCTGATGGCCGGCGCTGACGTCGCTGCCGTAGCGGCAAGAGTCGTTCGGCGCAGATCGGCGTTCGCGGCGTCGCGGACATTGAGCGCCAGCACACTTTGCGCGCCGCCCGCAGTCACAAGGTAGAAGCCCGGGTGATCGAGCCTCGTGAGCACGCGATCGGGCGCGCGATGCAATGGCAGGGGTCCGCCGTCGGGGGCCATCACGCTCGCCGTACCTGATGGCAGTTCAATCGCACCGGCAGATACGGACGCCGACGGGACCGGATGCGCCAGCCAGTCCAGCGCGTTTCCGACCAGCACGGGAAAGGCCGGCGCGGCCATCAGATTCGAACTGTTCGCGCCGAAGCCCACAACGACCGCCCGCGTCGCTGTCGTGTCGACAACGGACACGAGCGGTGTGCCTCTCATTGACGTCCCAACCGGTCTGAGCTGCAGGCCGACTGGCATCCGCACCCGCGCGACGTCGACCGTCAGGGCATCCACACCGTCGAGAATCGGGTGCGCTTCAACCGCGGACCAGACGGGCGCGACCTCCTCCCGCAGTTCGGTTCCCAGCCAGGCCGCCGCGGGTGGGTCGAAATACAACGCGGGTTTCGCTGGCGCCTCGGCCGGCAACCATCCATCGAAGATCCACGCGTCCGGCGCGCCCGGCTGCCATTGCGACGGACGGATGAACGTCGGCTGAATCGACGCATCACGGTCGAGCAGGCGAACGAACGTCTCTGGATGATCGGTAACGACGGTCACGCGCAACGGGTCGGCGGCGGCCAGCCACGCAACGGCCTCGTCATCAGCTTCGAGTGCATCGCCGGCCGCGCTGATGCGTACGTGCAGACGCGCGCCGTTGCCCGGCAGGGGCACGATCTCTCGCACGACTTCGCCGGCCCGCATGTCGAGCTGTCGATCGGCGATCACGGCCGCCTCGCGCGTCATGGTCAGGTGTACGCGTTGAGCCGGCGCCATGTTGGCGATCTCCAGAAACGCCTCTGCCGTGGTGCGAGCAGAGGTCGCGGAACGCGCGGACAACGCGGTCACGGCAACATTCGGGGCCGATTCGAACACCGAGTGCACGACCACGCCTGGGGGAATCGGACGATCGGTAGATCCGTCCGTGAAGAAATGGACGACGTCGTCCGATCGCGACCGGGCCAGCTCGAGGGCCTGGCTGCCACCTTCAGGACGCAGGCGATCGAATGCGAGGGCAATCAGCGCGCTATCAGCCGTTGGTCCTTCGACGACGCCCTGCCCCGTCGTCTCGACGATCACCTCGTCAGATCCGATCGAACGTGCAAGGGCGCGGGCTTCGGATACCGCATGGGCCCATCGCGTCTGCCCATCCGCGGTGCGCGCGCCCATCGACCAGGACGAGTCGAAAGCAATCGTCAGCCGTCCCGTACGGGCGCCAGCCCGGCGAGCGGGGCGCACCGCCGAAAGGACGAGCAGCAGCGCGATCGCGGCGGTCAACGCGAGCGAGACCGCCCGCCGAATCCGCTCCCACCACGTGCGCTCCCGCGGGTCGTCGAGGATCCGACGCCACAGCGCCATCGACGGCGCGGCCAGGCGCGGCGGACGCGTCTTGACGAAGAAAGCCCACACCGCGGCGCCGAGGACGGCGCTCGCGAGCAACAGCGCCGGCCACGGTGCCAGATCGACCGGACTCACTCGAGGAATCCTCCCGCGCGAAACGCGCGCAGGACCACGTCCTCAAAGGGGTCTTCGACCAGCGCGGGCAGGTAGGCCAGACGGTAGCGGCCGCACACATCCTTGAGCGCGTCGACCTGCCGGCGCCACGCGTCGCGATAGCTGGCGACCAACGTGGGCGTGAGATCCACGTCGCGGCTCTCACCGGACTCGATGTCCACAAGCCGAACGTCGCCGAGCGGACTCACCTCGCCGTCGCGGGCCGTCTGGATGTGCACGACAAACACGTCATGCCCCAACGCCGAGAGCATCCGCAGTGACGGCTCGACGCCAGTCGCATCCAGAAAATCCGAGATGACCACGGCCACGCCTCGCGCACGCGATCGAGCGGCAAACCCGCGCATCGTCTGGAACAAGTCCGTCTCCCCCGCCGGCTCGAGCGCGTCGAGGCGATCGAGCAGACCGAAGATCCGCCCTCGGCCGCGACCGGGTACGATTTCAGGCTGCATGTGCGTCGCGAACGATGCGACCATGACACGGTCGAGGTGGACGAGACCGATGTAGCAGAGCGCGGCCGCCACGCGGCGCGCCAGATCGAACTTGCCGGCGACGGCCATCGACCGGCTCGTATCGAGGAACAGATAGATCGGCAGATCGCGCTCTTCGTCGAACAACCGCAGGAGCAGGCGATTGAGGCGCTTGTAGGCTTTCCAGTCGATCTGGCGGATGTCATCACCGGCGACATACGGGCGGTAGTCCGCGAATTCGGCGCCCCGGCCGCGCGCGCGGGCGATGCGGTCGGCACGGTCACGTCCGGCGAACGCCTTGCGAGAAACGATGCGCAGGAATTCCAGCTTGCGGAGGAACGCCCCATCGAATCGCAATGCAAGGGTCGACGTCGGCGCGACGGCTCCGATCATTCGGCTTTCAGCGTGGCAAGGAGCTCCCCAACGATCGCATCCGGATCGATCTGGCCAGCCTCGCCATCGAAATTGAGCAACACCCGGTGCCGGAGCGCGGGAAGCGCCACGGCGCGGATGTCCTCGACCGACACGAACGGCCGGCCGTCACGCAAGGCGTGAATCTTGCCGGCCAGAACCAGCGCCTGGGCCGCGCGCGGACTCGCGCCATATCGCACATAGCGCCCGACCATGGGCGTCGCGTACGGTGAGCCGGCGTGGGTGCCCAGCGTGAGGCGGACGGCGTACGACTGCACCGGACGCGCAATCGGCACCGCACGCGCGACCTGCCGCATCTCCAGAATCTCCGCCGCGTCCAGGACCCGGCCGACCACCACGTCATGGATCGACGTCGTACGATCGAGAATCGCGTGCATCGCGGCCTCGGGCGGATACTGCACTCTCAACTTGAAGAAGAACCGATCGAGCTGGGCCTCGGGCAGCGGATACGTGCCCTCCATCTCGATGGGGTTCTGGGTCGCCAGCACGAGAAACGGCTGGTCGAGCGCGAATGTCGTCTTGCCCACCGTCACGCTGACGTCCTGCATGGCCTCCAGCAACGCCGACTGGGTCTTCGGCGTGGCGCGGTTGATCTCATCGGCAAGCACCACATTGGCGAAGATCGGGCCCGGTTGGAAATCGAAAAAGGTCCCGCCACCATGCGGATGTTCCTGCACGATGTGCGAACCGACGATGTCGGCGGGCATCAGATCCGGGGTGAACTGGATCCGCGAGAACTTGAGGTGCAGGACATCGGCAAGCGTATGGACGAGGCTGGTCTTGCCGACACCGGGAATGCCCTCGAGCAGCACATGACCGCCCGCGAGCAGCGCCGTGACCGTGGCCTCGACGATGGGCTCGTGTCCAACGATGCGCTTGCCGACCTCACGCGTCACCGCGGTAAAGCGTTCCTGAAACACCTCGATCTGCTGCGGCACGAGAGTGGACGTCACCGTTGCTCCGTTCTGCTGAAATAGCGCTCGAGCCACGGCAGCCGCGCCTCCGGCACGGTCGCCGTGGTGTCGACATTCGCGCGATCGTAGATCGATCGGCCGGGTGTCCGCGCGTGGTCCAAGGACGACGCGCTCTGCTCGGTCTGCCGGCGACGATCGTTGGTGCGCTCGTTCGAGCCCACGTTGGTCGACGCTTCGACCAGTTCGCGCTTGAACGCCGCTTCGATGGCGGCTTGCTGCGCTCGTCGATACGTCGGATCGCCGTGTTTACCACCGAACCCCGTGCCCGCCTCGCCGGAGGCCGGCCCCGAGGGATCGATCATGGCCGCGCTCGGATCGCCCTTGCCATCGGGCACTTCACGCTGCACCTGATTGGACTTGAACTTGCTGCCCTCGCCGCCCTGGCCGTCCGAAGACTCCTCGGTGGCGCCGGCCTGCTCCTTCGACTCGCGCTCGGAATTCTTCGGCGCCTCGGGCTCGGTCTTCTTCTGCGCTTGTTCCGTCGCAAGCCGCGCCGCCAGTTCCTCGCGTGCCCACTCTGCCTGCTCAGCGGTCGCGCCGGGCGGATCGGGCGCCGGCCTGCCCGTCGCAGTCTGGTCGTCAAGGGCGATTCGACGGAGCGCTTCGTCCACGCGACGCCGGACTGAGGGATCGAGTGCGCGCCAGTCGGCCGACTGTTCGAGGCCCTTGAGCGCCTCACTGGCGGACATCCGCCGCGCGAGGACCGCTGCCGCGGCGTCGAGGACCAGTTGTTGCAATTCTGGTGACGCGTTGGTCAGAGCAAGCTCATCCAACGACACGGCCCCGGCACGTGGACCGGCTGGTGCGGGCACGACGGCCGAGCCACGAAGCGGAATGGCGACCGCAGCCACGAGCAGCACGATTGAGAAGGCAAGTGCGCGTCGCAGCTTCGGTTTCGGATAGACAGCGTTCCAGGCGACGTCCGCGGCCGTCGATGCCGCACGATCCATGTGCCACGCGGTCCACTCGTCAACCGATTCCTGAGCGGCAAACCAGTGCGCGCTGCGCAACTCTCCGCGCAGGCCGGCGTCAACATCGGATCGGGCCGCCGTCACGTCCGAAGCCGGCCGGGGCCGATACACGACCGCAATGATGCTGATCAGCGCAGCCGCAGGCGCCAACAGGGTCACGAGGGCCCATGTGGTCGGGGCGCCGGCAGCGCGAGCCGTCAAGCATGCCGCCGCGCTGACCGCCGCCACGAGCGGCGCGGCCTTCTTCGCCCACGTCCACGCCTCGCGCGTACGTCGCGCCCGATCCGCGGACTCCACAGCCTCGCGAATCCTGGCGCCGGAAGAAGAAAGGGGGGCCATGTGCTTAGGAATCGAACGATATCATCGGGCGCACTGCGGCGCAGGCGCGCGTGGCCGCTCGACCCGCGTGCAGCCGGTCGCCGGCTACGTTGCCGCGTGATCGATGGGGAACGGCCGGCCGGCCCACGCGCGCACGGAGGTCCAGGGCTCGGCTGGCGACGTCCAGAATGCGTCGTTGGCCGGCAGACCCAACGGCAGCAGGCCGACGGCGCACAGATAGAGACTGCCGGTCGAAATGTACGTCTCGCCCACCCCGGGTTGGTGACCGGCGAGGCCAATTCGCAGCCATCCGCTGTCGTCGAAAGTACTGGGCGCATCGAGCGTTCGCCGAATCACCGCGGTCAGCGCGCCACGCACCTGTGCCGCCGACGCCTCCGACGGAAGCGTGCGCTTGAGGGCCAATTGTGCAAGCAGGTGAAAGGCGCCGCAGCGATACGCAATCGAGCGGCCAATGGCGGGGAACGAGCCATCCGGCGCGACGAGACGTTCCAGAATCACGGCGTACCGCTGCGACCGATCGGCCATTTTCGGCGCGAGGGTGCCCCACGCGGGCACGTCGGCGCCACAGGTGTCCAGCACATCGCGCAGCATCGGATGGATGACGAAGCTGTTGTAGTAGTCCCAGTGAAACACGGGACCGTCGCTGTAGAGGCCGTCGCCCTTGTACCACTGCTCATGCTGGCGCAGGGCGTAGTCGACCCGCAGTCGATCCCACGGCGCGCCAAGCGTCTTCAGGCCGGCCTCGACGATGGCGGAAAACAGCAACCAGTTGTTGAACCCCGGCGTGATCGTCCGCGTCGACTCGAGAGCGGAGACAAGACGGCGGCGGGTGTCCGGGGCGAGCGCATCTCGAAACTCGCGCGGTGCGCGCAGCACCCCCTGCGCGAGAAATGCCGCGTCGACGAGCGGCTGGCTGCCGCTCGTGAAGTTCATCGCGTCGGGCGATGCCGGATCGACCGCGCGGTCCAACGCCCGCCGCGCCAGATCCGCATACTGTCCGCGGAGCCGTCCCTCCGGCGTGTCATCTGCGCCCAGCTCGAGCCAGGGCGCGAGACCCGCCATGAGCCGGCCGAACGCTTCGAGGTGCGTGACGCTTCGGCGATCGGTGCCGTTGGCCTGCTCAACCGGCATGCGCGCGCGCAGCGTGCCCGCAGCGAGGTTGGTGAGCACCGGATCCGCGACGCGGCGCATCATCGCCACCCAATAGGCGCGTTCACCAAGCGGCATCGCCGCCTGCTGCTCGGCCGCGCCGGGACGGGCGACCGCCGCGCCCACGCCCACCGCACCCGTCGTCGTCAGGAACTCGCGTCGATTCATGTCAAGCTGCGGGGCTACTTCCGCTTCGGTTCGTTGAACCCGCGCTCCACAGCGTCGGTCACGTCCGTGGATACGGGCTGATCGCGCCAGAGCCAGCGCATCATTTCCGGCAGCATGGGGCCACCCATGCGCTGGCCGTGCGTGTTCAGGCCCCAGACGTAGTTCACGTCGTAACCCTTGTCGGTGAGCGCCTGCATCAGGCGCACGTTCTGGTAGAACCAGTCGCGCCGCTGGTCGTAGACGCCACCGCGGCCCTGGCCGCGATTGTCGTTACGTCCGTCCTGCAGGAAGACCCGAATCGGCTTCTTGTCGCTCTGCCGCACGATGTCCGGATACGCGTCGCCGCCTCGAATGTTCGTGAAGCTGCCGACGATGCTGAGCACCTTGCGGAATTGGTCGGGTCGCTGCCACGCCACGGTGAACGCGGCAATGGCGCCCGAGCTCGCCCCGCCGATCCCGTGACGCTCCGGATCCTTTGAGATGTTGTAGTCCTTGTAGAGCGCCGGCATCAGTTCGTCGACCACGACGCGCGCGTACTTGTCGTCGAGGGTGTTGTATTCCGTGGGTCGATTGGTCGTCTGGTCGCCCCACTGCGCCGGTGTGGGCTCGGGCTGCTCCGGCGTGCGGCCCGGGTTGATGAAGATGGTGAGCATCACCGGAATCTCGCGCTTGTAGATCAGGTTGTCGAGGACGTTGGGCGCGCGGATCACACCCTCCATGTCCTTGAAGGCCTGTCCGTCCTGAAAGATCATCAGGCTCGCCGCCACCGCCGGATCGTACTGCGCGGGCACGTAGACCCAATACGTGTGCTGCGTCCCTGGATACGCCTGGCTCGGCAGGACAAACGGTCCGCGCATCTCGCCCTTCGGCACACCCGCGCGTTCCAGCGAGTCCGGACCGACCGAGTAGTACGCGTTCATGTCAGGCCCGGCGGGCTGCGGCCCGCGAGCGGGCGCCGCGGCTGCGGGCGCTGTCGTTGCGGCCGGCGCTGCCGGGGCCGTCTGCCCTTGGGACCCCAGGGGAACAGCAGCTGCGACAACGGCCGTGGCCAGGGCCCATCCTGTCAGAGAGGTACGTGTCATGTCGGAAACTCCGAACGAGAAACTAACACGAGATGGGCCCCGGGAGGAGGAGTGTCCACCTGCACGCGCGTCGACATCCTCTTCCAGCCAGTGAGTCCGCGCCGATTCGTCGCTGGAGAGGTCACCTACCACTTGATGCGCGGGCACCGGATCCGTCCGTTCATCGGTGGTGGATTCGGAAAGATGGATATCAGCGAGGATGTCAGCTGTGCCGTACCCGGTTGTGAACCGGTGTTCAATCCGACGGGCGACTTCCGCTGGGGTCGACAGCCCAAGAGCGCAGCCGCTGGAACCGGCAAGCTATCGAGTTGAGCCCACCGTCTCGGCCGTCGTGCCGACCACCCGTCGCAATCCGCGCACGTCGCGAACCGCGCCGCGCGACGCGCTGGTCGTCATCGCCGCGTACGCCTCGAGGGCGCGGGAAACCTGACGACGACGAGGACCGGGCGTCCAGGCTTCTTCTCCGCGCGCTGCCATCTTGCGGCGGCGGGTATCGAGCTCGCTCGAGGTCAGCGCCGCACGCAGGATGCGCTGTGGCACGTCGATCTCGATGACGTCCCCTTCTTCGATGAGGGCGAGCGCACCGCCCTCGGCAGCTTCCGGTGAGATGTGCCCAATGGACAGGCCGGAGCTACCGCCGGAGAACCGGCCGTCGGTGATGAGCGCACACGACTTACCGAGCCCTTTTGCCTTCAGGTAGCTCGTCGGATAGAGCATCTCCTGCATCCCGGGTCCGCCCCTGGGACCTTCGTACCGAATGACGACCACGTCGCCGGCTATGACCCTGTCGCCGAGGATCGCCTCCACCGCAGCGTCCTGGCTCTCGAAGATCCGCGCGCGCCCGCGGAACACCAGGCTCGCCGGATCGACGCCGGCGGTCTTCACGATGCAGCCCTCCTCGGCGATGTTGCCGAAGAGTACGGCGAGACCGCCGTCCAGGCTGAAGGCATGGTCGACGTGTCGAATGGCGCCTCGCTCGCGGTCTGTATCGAGCGCGGTATAGCGGGCCTGCTGGCTGAACGGCTCGGCGGTGCGCACGCCACCGGGCGCGGCCCGGTAGAACACCTCGACGGCGTCGCGGTTCTGGCCCATCACGTCCCACTCGTCGATCGCCTCGCCGATCGTAGCGGCGTGGACGGTCGGCACCTGACGGTGGACGAGGCCCGCACGATCGAGCTCGGCCATGATGGCGAAAATCCCGCCGGCGCGGTGCACATCTTCCACGTGCACGTTGGCCGACGAGGGCGCGACCTTGCAGAGGTGCGGCACGCGCCGTGACAATCGATCGATGTCCGCCATCGTGAACGGCACCTCGCCTTCCTGCGCGGCGGCGAGCAAATGCAGGACGGTGTTCGTCGACCCACCCATCGCGATGTCGAGCGCCATGGCGTTCTCGAACGCCTCGAAGGTCGCGATACCGCGCGGCAAAGCGCGCGCATCGTTGTGCTCATAGTACCGGCGCGCAAGATCGACAATGCGGCGGCCGGCCTCGAGAAACAGCGCGCGACGGTCGGCGTGCGTGGCCAGCACGGTGCCGTTCCCCGGCAAGGCGAGGCCCATCGCTTCCATCAGGCAGTTCATCGAGTTGGCCGTGAACATCCCGGAGCACGATCCGCATGTGGGACAGGCCGAACGTTCCATGTCGGCCACTTGCGTGTCCGTCATGGCGGGATTGGCCGCGGCGACCATGGCGTCGATCAGATCGACCGAGCGCACGGTGTCACCGATCTTGACCTTGCCGGCCTCCATGGGGCCGCCGGAGACGAAGACCGCGGGAATGTTCAGGCGGAGCGCCGCCATCAGCATCCCGGGCGTGATCTTGTCGCAGTTCGAGATGCAGACGAGCGCATCGGCGCAGTGCGCGTTCGCCATGTACTCGACGGCGTCGGCGATCAGCTCCCGAGACGGCAGGCTGTACAGCATCCCGTCATGTCCCATGGCGATCCCATCGTCGACCGCAATGGTATTGAACTCCTTCGCCACGCCACCCGCGTGCTCGATCTCGCGAGCCACGAGCTGGCCCAGGTCCTTGAGGTGCACGTGACCCGGCACGAACTGCGTGAAGGAATTAGCCACCGCGATGATCGGCTTGTTGAAGTCGTCGTCTTTCATGCCGGTCGCGCGCCAGAGGCTGCGCGCACCGGCCATGTTGCGACCATGCGTGGTGGTACGGGATCGATATGGGGGCATCGCGAAACCTCGAAACCGCTATTGTAGACAAAGCGGCCCGACGGCCGCGGTCACTGGCCGGTGATTGCCGTTGGCGAGGTCGCGCGACATCCGGAGGTGTCCGGAAGCATTGGCCGGAGGAAGGTCGTGTTCAACCCGCCCCGACCGCCAAACCCGCGACCATATCGGCCGGATCCCGTGAAGATGAAGGTGCTGGTGTCGTCGAGCGGCAACTCCGCGACGTTACAGAGGAACGTGTCTTCTTTCGCGTCCTGATTGAGATATTGCTCGACGTTCGAGAGATAGAACGCGGACACGAGCGCGCCCTGGGCCTTGAGATACGCCCCGACGCCGCGAATCGCCGACGGCCCACCGAAATCGCCGACGACCGGGACGATCAGGTTGCGCGACTCGAGGTCCTTCATCACCAGCCAGTTCGCTTCGGTCGCGAGAAACCCGCGGTTCAGGCCCTGGCCATCGTCGAGCATCTGCAGTTCGGCGTACGTCGAGCGGTTGCCGCCCCCGCCGCCGCCCACCATGGAGTAGTTCAGCCCTGGGCCGCCGTCGAAGAAGGCACTCTTGTACACGTAGTCGATCCCATCGAGATCGCCGTCGTGCAGGGCGAAGCGATGCGGGGTCTTCGTCAGCCAGGCGGACACGGCGGCGAGGTTCGACGCGTACGTGTCGGCCGACGAAGACGCCGCCGTGAAGGCCGTCATCAGCTGCTCAACGGTCGATGCCTCCGTCAGGCCCGCCGGCCGCGGCCTCGACCACAGTCGCGACAGAAAGTCCGCGCGATCCCGGGACATTTCGAAGAGCGCCTTGTAGAGCAGGTGCTCGTGCAGATTGCCCCGCCTGATGTCGAAGATGATCGCCAACTGCGGTTTGAGGGCGATGAGATACGGAAAATTCTGCTCTGGACCAACGCCGAGATACACCCGATTCGTCCGCGCCACCTTCAACAGTTCAGGAATCACCACCTGGTACCCGCGCTCGTTCGACAGGAAGTTGTCCGATCGGAACGACCCGTTCGACTCGGACAAACGTCCCGTCAGCCCCCAGAACTCCTGATCGGTCAGGCGGGACGGCAACTCGACCGCGCGCACCGCGGGTACTGTCGCCGGCGACGCCGCAAGCGCAATCAGGCCGCAGAACAGGACCGCAACAAGGCGCCGGGAGTTCGGTCGGTGCGGTCGCATGAACGGATTCTACTGCTCCTGCGGCCGCCGCGGATTGGGGATCACCACCGAAAGCCGAGCGCCCGCGTGACGAACTCCACCAGTGGCGCGACCTGACGGCACGAGTCGACGTACCGGTCGAGGAAGTCACCCCGGCAGACCTCACCCTGGGTGAACGGGACCAGCGCGTAGAAGTCCTTGCGACGCAGATCCTCAATCGCCGGATCCGCCGGTCTTCTTGACCGCGGCCCACCCCTTCCGGTTCTCCGTGATCGCGAGCCGGATGCGCGTCAGAGTTGGCGTATCGGGATGATAGATTCCGCCACCGCCCATGCAGTCGCCGGGTTCGAGGTGTAGATAGAAACCCGGGACGGACGGAGCCTTCTTACGCTCGATATGAGGGAAGGTCGCCGCGACATGGGTCTTGTACGGCGATTTGTCGGATGAGAACCGCGTGTCCCGGTAGATCCGGTACATCGATCCGCCGCTGCGCCTGGGATCGACCACGAACGCCGGGCTGATGGCGGCGAGGCGCGGCGCCAGCTCCGAAATGAATCGCAGAATGGGTGCTTCGACGTCGGACACATAGCGCTCGCGATTCGCCTCGAACCACTCGCGATCATTGTGCCGCTTCAGCGCCTTGAGAAACGCGAAGAGTGCGGGAGAGAAGTACGCGGACATCTCCGCAGCATATCGAAGAGCATGCTAGCGGGGACCGACCAGTTGCCACGCGGGGTTCACGGCACTCGGGGACAGATAGCCGCCGCTCACGAGTGCGCCACCGTTGAGGTACCACGCGTAGAGGTCGCCCCCGGTCGAGTGCTGCCAGATCAGATCTGGCTTCGTGTCGCCGTTGTAGTCGCCCACGGATCGCAGACGCCACACCGGGTTGACCATTGCGACATTCGCCATTGACGTCAGAATCGTGCCGTTGAGGTACCACACACTGACGGCGCCCGCCGTGTCGTCCTGCCATACGAGATCGAGGTGCGTGTCCTGGTCCAGATCCGCCGCGCCCGCCACGCGCGCCGTCGTGGCGCCCAGTGTGATCACCGATTGATCAGCCGCGCGTACGTAGTCGCCCAGAAACGCGCCGTTCGCTCCCGCGTATCCGGCGTTCCCCCCGAGCGGCTTCATGAACCAGATGTAGATCTGTCCCGTCGAGAAGTTCTCCCAGGCGATGTCGGCGAACTGATCGCCGTTGAAATCCCCCGTCGCGACCACCTTCCACAGCGTGTTGGCGGCGATGGGCAGCGATTGTTCCGCGATCTTCGTCAGCCCATCCATCTTGTAGATCGTCACGGCACCGGTCTGCTGGTCCTGGAGCACCAGGTCAACCTTGCCATCACCGGTGAAATCGGAGGTGCCGACGACGCGGAGCTGCGGATCGATCTGGTTGGGCGTGAGCCAGCCGCCGCCGGTGAGCGTGGCGCCGGTCATGTACCAGGCGTAGAGCTGCCCCGACGTGCTCTCGAAGAGGAGATCAGCCTGGCCGTCCGCGTTGAAGTCACGTCCTGCCGGCCCGGACACGACGACCGGCACGGGAGTCCATCCCAGGTCAGTGAACATGCCGAGGGTAATGGGCCCGGGATTGTGGATGGCCTCAGCTCCCGAGAGAGCCGGTGTCATGAGCGAGTTCGGGTTGCCGGCCACGTAGGTGTTCTCGTCGAGATGGGAGTAGCTCGAGCCGGGCGACCAAGTGGAGGGCGTATACAGCCGTGGCGTCAATCCGGCGTTTGCGGAAACCGCATTCGAGCCAGACCAATAGACGCCAGGCCCCCGTGGATCTCCCGGAGCGTAACCGCTCGTCAGCTGCGTGCCCAGTTCATTGGACGGGTTGAGAAAGTTCAGGAGCGGCACGCCTGTCTCGGTGACGACGAAGCGATCGTAGGCCAACGGATAACCGCCGAGGCCAATCGATCCGCTACCGCTCGCGACGTTGGCGCCGCCAAGGAAGCCGAGGCCGTGTCCAAGTTCGTGCAGCACGACGGACACGAAGTCATAACTGCCGCCAGGTGTATTGCCGTCCGTGCCGAAATACCAACTGCTGAATGAGCTGTTGAAACTGGCGAGGATGTCGAACTGCCCCGGATACGCGTCGCTGCCGCGGAGTTTGTCCGCGAGCGCATCCGCATAGTAGGTGCCGGCGACCGGCGCTCCGGGAAAATCACGCCACACGTACTGAGCGCCCGCGCTGCCGAGCACGTTTGGCGCGAGCGGCGTGAACTGCGCTCGCACCGAGATGGGCACGGGGGTCGAGATCAGCGACGCCCAGATGTCGACCGCGCTTTGAAACGCGGCTTGTGCTTGAGGGAAGGCATCGAACCCGACGTAAGTGACCGAAATCGTGGCCGCAGTGCTTCGCGCGCGCAGGGCGCCAGCGGGCGGCGGCGTCGGCGCAGGGATGTAGCTGAATGCGTTTCCCGGCACGGCAACGAGCGTGCACAGGTCGATGACGCGGGAGTGAACCGGATGCTGCGCGGCCTGCTCGGTCGGTGCAAAGGCGATAAGCCCCGCAACGACAAGAAGGACGGTCGATGCGCTGCGGGCTGGAGCAACTGAGACACCAAGGACGGTCGGCATCGGCCGGCGGTGTAGTAGCAAGGGATGTACCACGGAGTCTGCCGGAATTCCCGATGGAAAAAGCCCGCGGCGAATTGGGGTAGGAACGCCGCGATAGAATCGCAGCCGTCGCGATGACATCTCCGTCCCGTTTGGTTCGCGTTCTCGTTCGGCACATGCAGGCGTACGTGCCGGGCGAACAGCCGAAGATCCGGGGCTTGATCAAGCTGAACACGAACGAAAACCCATATCCACCCTCCCCCCGCGTCCTGGCGGCGGTGCGGGACGCCGTCGACGATCGTCTGCGTCTGTACCCCGATCCGACAACCCAGACGCTTCGCGACAGGCTGGCGCGCTTGCACGGCTGCTCGCCGGCACAGGTCTTCGTCGGTAACGGCTCGGACGAGTGTCTGGCGCTCGCCGTCCGCGCGTTCGTCGAGCCTCGCTCCGCGGCGCCTCGCGCGCGACGGCTCGGACGTGAACTGGTGCAGTACTTCACGCCGAGCTACTCGTTGTATCCGGTGTTGGCCGATGCGCACGGGGCGCACCAGAACGCGGTGCCACTGAACGCCGACTTCAACATGCCCTCCGTGCCCGCCCTCCGGCGCGCGCGGCGCTGGCGCTTCGACGCCGCGCTCTCGTTCATCACGACGCCAAACGCCCCAAGCGGCCGCGGGTACTCGACGCGCGCGTTGGACGCGCTCTGTCGCGCGCAACGCGGCGTCACGGTGCTCGACGAGGCCTATGTCGACTTCGCCAGTGAGCACGCCATGGCACTCGCGCTGCGCCATCCGCACGTGCTCGTGGCCCGCACGTTCTCGAAGTCCTACTCGCTCTGCTTCCAGCGCGTGGGCTACGTCATCGGTCACCCCACGCTGATCGCGGCCCTTGACACGATTCGTGACAGCTACAACGTGAACGGTCTTGGGCAGATTGCCGCCAGCGCGACGTTGCGCGATCTGCCGTACTACCGCGCGAATTTCCGCAGGATCATTCGCACACGTGAACGCCTCACACGAGCGCTGACGAGCCTTGGATTCACCGTGCTGCCCAGCCAGACGAACTTCCTTCTCGCCCGGCCACCCCGATTTCCAGCACAGGCCTGGCTCGAGAAACTGCGCGAACGCCGGATCCTCGTTCGCTGGTTCCGCAGCCCTGACGTCCGCGCCTATCTGCGAATTACGATTGGCACCGACGCAGAGGCGACCGCGTTGATTGCAGCCGCCAAACGGATCCTGAACGAGCATTGACGCGGGGGCACGTCGAAGGCACAGCGCACGGGCGTTGCGCCCGGGCGGGCAACGGGACTACCGCGGTTCGTCTCGCCACACGATCAGCTGCCCCGAGATTTCTGCTATCGGATGCGCGCGAACATAGCGCTCGAGTTCGTCGCGCGCGGCACGCTGTTCGGCGCCAGTCCACGACGAACCCCGGAGATCGGCCGCAACAACATGCCGTTCGCCCAGCGCGCGATTGAGCCGCTCCTCCAGGTTCGACGGCCAGGCCCATCCCGGGCACACCGGTTCCCACGCCGACCGCGGGGTTTCCAGGGTGCGAAGATTCGAGGGGCTGAGGGCAGGACCGTCCAACAGTGCCGCACCTGAATCGAGTGTCACAATCGCGCGCACCAGGGGAATGGCCGGGCACGGCTGACCGGTCACGACCACGGCGTCGGCGGGAAGCGCGCGCAGGCGCGACGGCCAGTCGCGCAGCGTGGCAGTCAACTCGGCCGATTGGAAGTGGGCAACTGGCGCGGCCAACAGCAGCGGCAGAATCCAGCCGGCAAGCGCCATCCTCCAACGGCCAACGGAGTTGCCCGCCCATTCGGTGACCGCGACCGCCGCTGGGATGGCAAACGCAACGGGCAGTGCCCCGATGAGCAACCGAGGGCTGTAACCGACGCCGCGGAACGTGGCCAGCCAGGCCACTTGTAGGAGCGCCGGCGCCGCCATCGCCGTGAGCAAGGGCCAGCGCCATCTCCGCGACCGAATCGTCGCGGCGATCCCCAGGCCACCCGCAATGACGACGACGGGCCCGAGGGAGAGCAGCCAGGCCAAGTACACGGCCAGATCCCGCCACCCGTACGTCTTCACCATCCGATCGCGGGTCATGTTCACGATCCAGGCCCGCACTGTGGCGACATATGCCGGCTGCGTCAGTAGCACGAACACGAGGGGCAGCGTCAAGGCCGCCACGAAGCCTGCCGCCATCGCCAGTCCCAGACGCCAACGCTCCGGCCGGGGCGCGAGCCAGACGAACCAGGCCAGGGTGACTGCGTTGAGGAGCGTCTGCTCGCGGACGCCCACGGCAAGTCCCAGGACTACGCCGGCGCCCAGACCAAGCGCCGTCGACCGCCGCGTCGTCACGGTCGCCCGCACACCGCACACACAGGCCAGCACCAGCAGTGCGGCGCCTGGGCCGTCCGTGAGTACTTGGCCGCTCGCGTGCGCCGCCGCCGGTGACACGGCCACGGCCAGTCCCGCCATCCACGCCGCTCGACGACTGGCGCCACAGTCCAGGGCCAGGCGCATCGTCAACGGCGCGGCGGCGGATGCGGCGATGGCACAGGCCACGCGCAGCAGGATCTCCACGTTCCATGGCGAGCCGCCCAAGGCGAGCCATGCCCGCGCAAGGGCGTGCGTCGCCATCGCGAACACTGGTCGCCCGAGCCCCAGCCCGCCAACATCGCCGTTGATCGCCTGCAGCACGTAGCCGAAGGCGTCCCAATACACGGTCGCTCCGGGCGCCATGACGACGACCGAAGAGAGCGCCAGCAGATAGAGAGCCAGATAGGGCACCGGACGGAACTCCGTGGGCTATCCTACAGGCCAAGCCGCGCGCACCAGGCGGGGTCGCGCGTCCGACAAGGAGTCGCACGAATCGATGAGCTTTGCGCATCTCACCCTCGCGACGAGCGAGGTCGTACGAACCGCCGCCTTCTTCACCGAATCGTTCGGTTGGGCGTACGGCGACGTCCCGGCGAATTCACCGGTCGAGGTGCTCTGGCTGGAGATCGGTCGAGGCCACCAGATCCACGTGATCTTCGTGCAGGATTTCGCGACGTCGCGGTTCGAGAACGAGTTTGGCCGCCACGTGGCCGTCTTTTACCCGCTCGCGGAGTTCCCGGCGTTGAAGCAACGCCTGCTGGATCGTGGTGCGGTGATGGTCCCCGAACTCCGGACGACCCCGTTCGAACGGTTCTTCTTTCGCGAACCAATCAACGGTTACCTGTTCGAGGTGATCGACGACAGGCGGCAGACCAGGGACTAAGCTAGTAGCCCTTCGCCGTCCACTTCGACCAGTAGAAGGTCATCGGCACCTTGCCGGTGTTCGTGATCCCGTGGAGCACGTTGCCGGCGCAATACATGATGGCGCCGGGACCGGCGGGCGTGATCTTCCCGTCGCACTCGATCTCCCCGGTGCCTTCCGAGATGATCAGGAACTCTTCTTCAGGATGGCGGTGTGGCGGATGCGGGCTCGCGCCAGGGTCCAGCACGACCATGCCGGTGCACATGCCGCTCAGTTGATCCGTTGGGCCGTTGTAGTGGACGAAGACGCGGCAGCCGGGAACGAGTTCGGGCGTGACGTCGTCGATGCCGAGGACGCCGTCGGCAAGCTTCGGGGTGGCGTTTTCGACTTTGATTGCGCCGTCTTTGAGGTCAGCCATGCAAATACTCGAGAAAAAGCGCCTGGCGGCAGCCGGCGTCCGTCCCCGGGAGGAGGGACCGGACGCCGAACGAAACACCGCGTAAGGCTAGATCAATCCGTTCAGGCCGCGCAGCGCGCGCGCGCGAACCTTGCGGCTCGCCGGTTTGGCCTTGATCATGATCTCTTCACCGGTGAACGGGTTGCGGCCCTTGCGCGACTTGGTGGCGGGCTTGTTCACGGTCTTCAGCTTCACGAGGCCGTTGAAGTTGAACTCGCCGCTGCCCTTCTTGCTCAGGTCCGCCACCATGATCTGCGTGAGCGCGTCGAACACTTCCTTGACCTTACCCGGCTTCAATTCGGTGCCCAGTGCGATCGTCTTGACGAGATCACCACGGGAGCGACGCTTGGTCGCGGCTGTTGCTTTGAACGGCTTCTTCTTCGCGGTCTTTGCCATATGAGGGTCCCTGCTATCAGGCTGATTCTCAGACGGCATCGTGCCGGCCGGACCAGCGGGCGCTAGTGTATCCCGGACTGCACCGCACTTAGTACCGAGAAATGGCCTTCTGGGCCGGGAAAAACGCCTCTCATGGCTGTAAGAGGAGGCGCAGCTCGTCAGCGGCCATCGCGCCGTACCGGCCGATGAGGGTCAGATGGAACCGTACGGACGCCGCACGTTCGAGATTCGGCGACTGCGCATCCGCCGTGTTTTCCGCGTTCCGGCACACGAACGGACGGACGCGTTCCGCGGGACCTCGCGGCCCGTTGCGCCAGCGGACGAAGTCGACCAGGCTCGCGATACGCAGGTCCAGCGTCGTCACCTGCGTCACCGCTTCCTGCGCGGCAACCGCGGTCGTTCCCGAGCGGACGAGGTCGTCGTTTGCATCAAAAAGCGCCGCAGTGAGCTGGATTTCGCCAGGACCACAGCCCAGCAGTTGCGACTCGGTGTGCCGAACGCTGTCAGCGCGCGGGGTTGAACCGAGTGGCTCAGACTCTGAATCTGCGGCGCGACCGCCCACCAAATCGACGCGCTGCACGCGGGATCGGGATCGCGCTGGGCCGCGGCCACGAGCGCAAGCTGGGTCAACAGCAGCATGTCGCCATCCTTTGGGGGACGGGCAGCGGATAGCGTACGGAACAGCGCGGGTGGCCGGCGAAACTCTTCAGACCTGACGGACCAGCGACGGCCGCAATCCTTTCTAGTCCTGTCGCAGCGCCGCGATCGGGTCCAGATGGCTTGCGCGACGCGCTGGAAGCCACGCAGCGGCCGTGGCGACCGCCAGAAGCAGTAAAGCGGCGACACCGATGGCAAGCGGATCCAGCACGCTGACGTCGAAGACGAGGGCGCGCATGAATCGGGCACACGCCAGAGTCGCTACCAGCCCGGCCGCCGCGCCCCAGGCCACTGGCCGGAGCGCGTCAGCAAGCGCCAGCCGCTGCACGTGCACGTCGGTCGCCCCAAGCGCCATCCGCACGCCGAACTCACGTGTCCGCCGGGTCACCGCGCACGCCACGACCGCGTAGACGCCAATGGCCGCGAGCCCCAGCGCGATGATCGCAAACACACCGGTGAGCTCGCTCGTCAGACGCTCCCGCCAGAGCTCGTCGGACACGACCGCCGCCATCGTGGTGTTGGCCGACACCGCGATTCCTCGATCCAGTCGCGCCAGGACGCCCGGAATCGCGGACGCAACGTCGGCGCCCTCGCTGGTCGTGTGGAGCACGAACGTCATCGCCGTCAGGCCGAACTCGGCGGCGCGCTGTGCGAAGGCCATGTAGACCTCATCCTCCGGCGCGCTCGTCCAGTCGCTTTGCCGCGCGTTGGTGGAAACGCCGACGATCGTAATCGGCCCCTGCGTGTTTCCCGGGCCCGGAAGGTGGACGGTACGGCCGACCGGATCCTCGCCGGCCCACTGCCGCTGCGCCATCGCCTGATTGATGACCACGACCGGCATCGACGTGGCGCTGTCGGCGTTCGTGATGTCTCGCCCACGAATGATCCGCAGGCCCATGGCCGCGAAGTAACCCGGCTGAACGACACGGTAGATGGCCCTTGGTCCCTGCCCGGGCAGAGAGGCGGCCCGGCCATCAACCGAGTAGCCGAGCATCCACGTATCCCCGGCGAGCGGCAGGTGATTGATCGCGCTCACCGCCGTCACCGACGGGACGCGTTCGAGCGCCTCCCGGACGCGATCGAACATGGCCTGGCGCGCCGCTGGTTCGGCGTGGGGCGTTCCGGCCAGCGAGACGCCCGCGACGGCAAGGTGATCGACCCGAAAGCCGGGATCGACGGCATTCAGGCGCATCATCGTGCGTCCAAGCAGACCGGCACCAACGAGCAGCACCAGCGCCAACGTGACCTCGCCGGCGATCAGGACGTTCCGGACACGCATCCGGCCGCCCTCGGTGGCACCGCGCGCGCTTTGCCGAAGGGGATTCGCGGCATCCCGACGCAGCAACTGCGCCGCCGGCGCGAGGCCCGTCGTCACGCCGGTCGCGAGCGTGGCCAGGGACGCCATCGCGAACACACGCAGATCGAACCCCACATCCTGCTGTCGGGGGAGGCTGTCGGGCGGCATCGCCGCGAGGATCACGTGAACACCCCAGGACGCCAACACCAGTCCGGCCACTGCGCCAACGGTCGCGAGCAGCAGGCTTTCCGTCAGCAACTGCCGGACGATGTGCCCGCGGCCTGCGCCAATCGCGACCCGCAGCGCAATTTCCTGCCGCCGGCCCGTGGCACGCGCAAGCAGGGCATTCGCGACGTTGGCGCACGCAATCAGCATCACGCACGTGACGAGGGCCATCAGGATGAGGAGCGTCGGCCGGATGCCGGACACGACCTTGTCGAGCAACGGCTGGACGGTGATGCGCAGCGTGGCGTTCGTCACCGGGTACTCGCGTGCCAGTCGATCGCACAGCCCGCTCATTTCCGCCTGCGCCTGGGCGACCGTGACGCCGTCCTTGAGTCGCGCGAACAGCCGTAACGACTGCCCCCCACGATCGGTCGCGCGGCTGGCAATGGCAATCGGCGCCCACAATTCGGCCTTCGTCGCCCAGAACGGCGCGAACCGAAAGCCGGCCGGCATCACCCCCACGATTGTGTACGGCGCGCCGTTGAGGTCAATGCGTTGGCCGACGACGTCCGGGTCCGCGCCAAATCGGCGCCGCCACAGACCGTCACTGAGGAGCACGACCTGGTTCTGTCCGGGCTGGTCCTCGGTGGCCAGAAAGCCGCGGCCAATGGTGGGCGACACCCCGAGCATCGGGAACAGATCGCCCGACACCGACAAGCCGTCCAGCCGCTCGGGCCGGTCTCCGCCGCTGAGGGTCGGGTTCCAGACCTGTGCGACACCCATGCCATCGAACGATCGGGCCTCACGGCGATAGTCGAGGAAGTCGGCCGGCGACACGGGCCCGCTGCCCGCCGTGCCGTAGAGCGCGGTCACGAGTCGATCGGGATCTTGGTACGGCAGCGGTCGCAACAGGACGGAATTCACGACCGTGAACACAGCCGTTGTTGCACCCGTGCCGAGCGCCAGCGCAAGAATGGCCAGCAGGGAGAACCGCGGATCGCGCCGCAGCAGACGTAGGGCGTATCGAATGTCCTGAAGGATTGCGTCCACGGATCACCTCGCGATGGCGCGAGGTCTCACCGCGCGCAACCGTTGGACGGCAATGGGACAGTCTGGTTGGCGAGCCCGGACCGTTCCTGGAGTCCGCGGACTATGCGTGGAGCCCCGGACCTTCAGGTCCGGGGTACGGTCAGTCGACGACGTCGTGCAAGGGCGAGCAGCAGGGCGTCTGGACGGGCTTGCGGATCATGAACTCGACGCGCGTCAGATCGGCGTCGTACAGATCCATCAGCCAGCGACCGTCGCGGCCGATCTTCGGCGTGGCGGCCGCGCCGTATCCGCGCTCGGCCACCTGTCTGGCCACGGTCTCCTGATCGAGCGTGCCGAACGCCAGGTGGTTCCAGATGCCGAGGGTGCGCGGCGATGGCGTGCCCGTGTCCACCATGTACTCGAGCCACTGACTGCCGTCGGGCACGATCATCGAAATCCAGCGGAATACCGTCTCCGTGCTGCCACCCTTCCACATGAGACGGAAGCCCAGGATGTCCTGATAGAACGTGTCCATGACGGCGGCGTCGCGAATGCGATAGCCCACGTGGAGCGCTTCCGTGGACAATCGGCGCGATGAGAGGAACTTGCCCGCGTTCTTTGCATGGGTGCCGTTCGGCATGAACTGGATGAACTCGACGGTGTTCCCTTCCGGGTCCTTCACCATCAGGCTCAGATTGCCCTGCGGATCGGGATTCACCGCCGCCGGCACCGTCACCCCCTTGCCGCCGAGATACGCCCGAAGCGCCCGCGCGTCGCTCGTTTCGAAGCTCACGTACAGCAGCCGGCTCTCCGCGTCGTCCTTGAGGTCCGGCGCCACGTAAACGTACTGCTTGTCGTTGATCTTGAACGTCGTGAAGTCGGTACCGCCGGTGGGATTCTTGACAGGAAACGCCTGGTCCAGCCCGATGACCGTCGAGTAGAAGGTGCGCGCGCTTGCCAGATCTCTCGTCTTGATGGCGAGACCTGCGACACCGGTGATTGTGGGCCGGGCCGGCGGCGTCTGCGCTGGCAAGGACGCGGACGAGAGGGCGATCACTGAGAGACCAGCAACGAGCGACGCGCACGTCCAGGAACGCAACCTGTAGGACATGTCGGGAACTATATCGATATTCGTTGGGTCACCTCAAAGGCCAGGGGCCCTTCGCTCTGGTGGCTCGCGGCGTCTGCATCCTGACTCGACCTACCCACCCGCCATCGCACCCACGATCAGGAACGGTTCCCTGCCGGTCGCGACCGCGGCCGGCAGGGGTGTGTCGAGGGGCTCGTGCGACACATCCTCTTCGCACGCAAAGAAGCGCACGAGGGGGCGGCGCTCACCGGTTGCGTAGTCGCAAATCGTCCCTCCCAGCGCGGGGTAGCGCGATTCGAGCGCGACGACGATCGCGCGCGGCGTGACCGGGGTGGAGACGGAAATCTCCACTTCCGCGGCGACACTGGCGAGCGTCCGCAAATGCGCCGGCAGGACGACTCGAACGATCGTGGGCATGGTCACTCGCGATCAGGGCAGCGTCTGCACTTCAATCGACAGCACCGCGGGCAGATTCTGCGCGATCGCCGTCCAGTGATCGCCGCCGTCGGGCGACGCGTAGATCTGTCCGGCCGTCGTGCCGAAGTAGACACCGCAGTCGTCCAGCTGGTCCACCGCCATCGCGTCGCGAAGCACGTTCACATAGCAGTCCCGCTGCGGCAGTCCGTTCGTCAGCGCCTCCCACTCGTGTCCACCGGTGCGGCTGCGATAGACACGCAGCTTGCCGTCGGGCGGATAGTGCTCCGAGTCGCTCTTGATCGGCACGACGTAGACGGTGTCGGGCTCGTGCGCGTGGATGTCGATGGGAAACCCGAAGTCCGTGGGCAGGTTGCCGCCGATGTCGTGCCACGAGTCCCCGGCGTCGTCACTCCGCATCACATCCCAGTGTTTCTGCATGAAGAGCACGTCCGGCCGGGCGCGATGCTGAGCGATGTGGTGCACGCAGTGACCCACAGCCGCATCCGGATCCGGCAGGTTGTAGGGCGATTTGAGCCCGTTGTTGATTGGCCGCCAGGTATGACCACCGTCGTCGCTCCGGAACGCGCCCGCGGCGGAGATCGCGATGAACAGCCGGCCGGCGTTCACCGGATCCAGGACGATTGTGTGCAGGCACATGCCGCCGGCACCCGGTTGCCAGAATTTGTGCGAGCCGTGATCGCGCAACCCCGGCAATTCGCTCCACGTCTGACCGGCGTCGTTCGTGAGGAACATCGCGGCGTCTTCGGCGCCGGCATACACGGTGTCCGGATCGGTGAGCGACGGCTCGAGGTGCCAGATCCGCTTGAATTCCCAGGGGTGCGGCGTGCCGTCGTACCAGAGATGCGTGCCGGGCGTCCCGTCGTAGACGAACTTGTTCCCGACCGGCTCCCAGGTCTGCCCGCCATCATTCGACCGCTGAATCAGCTGCCCGAACCACCCCGTGCCCTGCGACGCATACAGCCGGTTCGGATCGACCGGCGACCCCTTCAAGTGGTACATCTCCCAGCCGCCGAAGAATGGTCCGTTGATTGTCCACGCGTCCCGCTTGCCATCCGCCGTCAGGATGAACGCGCCCTTCCGCGTACCCGCCAGCACCCGTACTCCACTCATTGGTTGTCCCCCACTCAGGCCCTTGCCCTCAGACCCGCAGGTCCGGGGCGCCACGGAACGTCCATGGTCCGGGGACGCCCGCCACGGACCCTCCCCTACCCCTACGACGAATGACCGTCGGCAAGATCGACAAGGGCTTTCAGGCTATTCTGCGGCCCCGGAGGACCCTCATGCCGCCATTTCCCGTTCGGCTCGGCGTCGGACCTGCCCTTGGTCTCTGTCTCACGTGCGCCACAATCTCGGCCCGGGCGCAGGCCCAGGCGCCACTGACGCCCCCGTCTCCAGCGCCGGCGGGTCGCATGGCCTTCACCGAACCGGCGCCCCTCGACTTCAACGACCATGCCGGCTACGCGACCTTGTTCGACGGGGTGAGCCTCAAGGGCTGGGACGGAAATCCGAAGTTCTGGCGCGTCGAGAGCGGAGCGCTCGTCGGCGAATCCACGCCCGCCAACCCGAGCGGCAACAACTACATCGTGTACCGCGATCTGGTGGCGCGGGACTTCACGCTGAAGTTCGAGATCAAGGTTGAAGGCGACGGAGGCAGCGGGATCCAGTACCGCAGCCAGACCGGACTCCCCTGGCTTGCCAACATCCCCCCCGCCGTGACCGCCAACGTGGGCCCGGTGAACCTTGATTGGATGATGACGGGACCGCAGGCCGACTTCTGGCCCAGCCGCGTCTACACGGGCCAGTTCTACTCCGAGAACACGCCCATGCGGATTCTGGCATGGCGCGGCCAGGTCGTCGAAGGCTTCGGCGCCCGCAGCAAGACACTGATGGCCACGATTGCCGATCGGACGGCGCTCGGGAATCTCGTGAGACTGAACGACTGGAACCAGTACATCGTCATTGCCCGGGGCGGCACCTTCATCCACATCGTCAATGGGCAGGTCATGGCCGTGATGATCGATGACGACCCGGCGTCATCCAACAATCAGCCCGGGATGTTCGGCATCGAGATAGAGGCGACGACGAAGGTGTCGGTCAAGAACATGTGGGTGAAGGTCATCCGGTAGTCGGCGCACTCGGCATTCAGCGACCGGCCACAGATTTCATCAGCGCGACAAAGTCCTCGACGTCGGCTTCGGCGCCGGTCGACCACGCGACGCCGAGCGCCGTGGTCACGATCGGATCGGTGAGCGGGCGGGTGACCACCGTGGCGGGGCGTTTCGTCGACGCTGGGACCACGGCGACGCCGAGTCCCGCGCCAGCGATCGCCATGGCGGCGTGCACGTCGTGGAGTTCCTGCGCGAGACGCGGCGAGAAACCCGCGGTGTGGCAGGCGGCCAGAATCTGGTCGTAGACAATCGGCGCGGCCTCACGGCGCACCATCAGCAGCGACTCCCCGGCAAGCAGGCGCCATGGGACTGCACGCCGGCGCGCAAGGACGTGCCGCCTCGGCAGCGCGACGACCATCCGCTCCTCGAAGATCGGCGCACAGAGGATTCCCGTGCGCCCCGTCGCGGTCTCGCGCCGCACGAGCGCGACGTCGATCGTGCCGCGGTCGATCCCGTCGAGCAGGTCCTCGCTGCTTGCCTGCGTGGCCCGGCACATGAGTTTCGGATGCGTGCGCCTGAACGCGGCCACGACATCGGCCAGCAGGGATGTCGGCGCCGTCGGCGTCACGCCGACGCGCACCTCACCGGACAGGCCGTCCCGGACGCGGGAGGCGAGTTCCCTCAGGCGTTCAGCCGCCGCGAGGACCTGCTGCGCCGGGCCAAGCAGTTGCTGTCCCGCGCGGCTGAGCCGCACCACCCGCCGCGTGCGATCGAAGAGCCGCACGCCCAGTTCATCCTCGAGGGACTGGATGTGTTTGCTCAACGCCGGTTGCGCGATGCCAAGTTCGGCGGCGGTGCGGGTGAAGTGGGCCATGCGAGCCAGTGCCACGAAGGATCTGAGCGTGCGCAAGTCCATGACTGATTCTATTTTGGAATTGTGACAGTCGACTAAACGATTTGACTGGAATGATTCCCAGAAGGACACTGGCGACATGACCGAGCCTGTTTCCCCAACGACACCGAACACCTGGCGGCCCGACCGTTACGTGCAGCACGCCTCATTCGTCCCCGCGCTGGCACGTGACCTCGTGGGATGGCTCGAGCCGAAATCGGGCGAGCGGGTGCTCGACCTGGGCTGCGGCGACGGCGTGTTGTCGATGGATCTTGTGCGCGCGGGCGCGGACGTGGTCGGTGTCGACGCGTCGGGGCCGATGACGGCCGCGGCACGAGCCAAGGGCGTCGACGCGCGGCTCGGCGCGGCCGAATCCCTCCCGTTCGACGCGGAGTTCGACGCCGCGTTCTCGAACGCCATGTTGCACTGGACCCGCGACATCGATGCGGTGCTGAGCGGCGTCTATCGCGCGCTCAGAGCGGGCGGTCGGTTCGTCGGCGAGTTCGGCGGCGCGGGCAACATCGCCATCTTTCTGGCGGCCACCGAGTCCGTCATGAGTCGACGCGGGCTCCCCTTCGTCCAGCCGTGGTACTTCCCAACGCCGGCGGCTTTCGCGGACGCGCTGACCCGCGCGGGTTTTCGGGTCGACCGCACTCAGCATTTCGCCCGCCCCACCCCACTTCCGGCGGGCATCACCGAGTGGATCGGGGTCTTCGGCGGGCCGCTACTGGCTCATATCCCGGCCGCCGAGCGTTCGCGCCTGGCTCAGGAGATCGAGGACGTCCTCACGCCCACGCTTCGACGCGACGATGGCACCTGGACGATGGACTACGTCCGGCTTCGGTTTCAGGCCACGAAACCCGGAGCCCAGGGAAACCGGGAGTCTTAAGACTCCCGGTTTCTCGGTGGAACTCCCACTGTTCGTCACGTATGTTTGAAATTTGTCTCAACTGGCGCGACGGGTGGGTCGCCTCGCGTTGTGCTTGAGCATGCGAGCGGACCCCTTTACCTTTGGCGCGCCCTTGACGGACGAGCGCTTCGGCGTAGCCTGGGCCGCGTCCAGGCTTCGTCGCAGGGCATCCATCAGGTTGACGACCTTACGCGGCGATGCGGCACCTTCGTCCTCAGGCTGGACCGGCTCACCAGCGCCCTTGCGTTTCAGCATCGCGCGCAGCGCCTGCTCATAGTTATCGACGAACGTATCCAGCTTGGCCCCGGATACAAAGCCTTCGAGCACGCGCCGGGCCAGACGCACTTCCTCGTCCTTGACGGAGCCTGACGGAACGGACGGCAGGTCCTTGCGGTTGACGACCTCGCCGGCTGTACGAAGCGTGTACATCAACATCGCCCGCTCGTCCGGCAGCACGGCTGTGAGGTACTCGCGGCCGTGGAAGGCCAACCGACCGACCGCGGCCTTGCCGGCCAGCGCCTTGCGCACCACGGCAAACGCGGATGCGGCCCTGTCGTTGTCGGGCAGCACGTAGTAGACACGCTCGATGTACCGCGGGTCGATCACCGACGCGTCCATCACACTGCTGACGTCGATTGTTTGGGTGGACGTTGGACGCAGTCCCTTGATCTCCGACTCTTCGGCGAACACCACGCGGCCCTTCGACGTTTCGTGGCCCTTGGTGATTTCGTCGTTCGACACGTCCCGTTTGCAGTGCGGGCACCACTTCTTCATCTGGATTTGCGTGTGGCACTTCCGATGAAACTGGTGGAAGGACACGTCAGCGCCCGCTCGCGTGGCCGCATAGGCACGAACGGGAATCACGATGAGACTGAGCTTGAGCACGCCTTTCCAGGCTGGTCGAAGTTCCATGCTGCCCTCGCTGCAACGCAGGTGCCAGTGCCCGCGGCACGGGGGCCGATACCCTCTCGGCGGGGACCTCGGTGGATGGCCTGCGGGGTGCGCAGGTTTGCCGCGACGAACCTCGACCAGACTCAGCCAGCGCGCTCGGGTGCGACCGGCGTTTTGAGCGTGGCCTTCACGAGACGCAGCAACTCGGCGACCTCGAGGGGCTTGGCGCAATAGCCGGCGAATCCGCCCGACAGGGCGCGCGCACGATCCTGCGGTCTGGCATAGGCGCTGACCGCGATCGCTGGCACCTTGTGCGGCAGCTCGCGCACGCGTTCGATCAGGTCCCAGCCGTCCATATCTGGCATCGCGATGTCGGCCACGAGCAGTTGCACGTCCTGCCCACCGAGCGCGCGAAGTGCCGCGTCGGCCCGCGCACACGCCACCACATCGGCTCCGTGTTGTTTGAGAACCGTCTCGAGCAGGTCCCTCGAGTCCGGTTGATCGTCGACGACGACGATGCGGATGCCGTCGAGGCGACAGTCGGGCATCACCTCGCCCTCGGCCGGGACCACGATCGTCGCGGCAGTCCGCCGCCCTGCCCAGATCGGTAACCGGAAAGTAATCGTGGTGCCGCGACCCACACCCTCACTCTCCGCGGCTATGATCCCGCCGTGTAGTTGCATCAGGTGCCGCGCGATGGCCAGACCGAGCCCGAGTCCGCCATGCCGTCTGGTGGAACGGCTATCGGCCTGACGAAATCGATCGAACACATACGGCAGGAACTCCGGCGCGATGCCGCTGCCCGAGTCACGGACCACGAGCTCGACCGTGTCAGGCCCGGCGGTGGCGCGAATCGCAATCGTGCCGCCCTCGGGCGTGAACTTGAGCGCGTTCGACAGGACGTTGCCGAAGATCTGCTGGAGCCGCTTGCGGTCGCCTTCGATGGGCGGCAGGTCCTCCGGCACGTCCTTGCTGACGGCAATTCGCTTCGCGCCGGCGGCCGGAAGAATGCCGGCAAGCACCGCGTCGAGCACCTGTCCCAGCGGCACAATGTCGTGGTCGATTTCGAGTTTGCCGGTGATGATTCGCGAGACGTCGAGGATGTCCTCGATGAGGTGTGCCTGCAGTCGCGCGTTGCGACCGATCACGTCGATCGCCTGCTCCGCGTCACGGGGTGTCAGGCCGCCGGCCTTGAGCATCTGGACCCACCCAAGAATGGCGTTGAGCGGCGTCCGCAACTCGTGGGACAGGGTCGCGAGAAACTCGTCTTTGAGGCGGCTGGCTTCCTCGGCGGCGGTCAAGCGCGCCAGCTCGGCCTCCTTGCGACGAGTCACGACCATGCAGACGCCCGACATTCGGGCCGGTCGGCCCTGTTCGTAGTGCACCAGCCCCTTGCCTTCGACCCATCGTATGGCGCCGTCCGGCGCGACGATGCGGTACTCGACGTCGTGGGGTACGCCCTGGGCAACGGCGCGTTGTGCGGAGGCGAGCACCCGCGCACGATCATCCGGATGGATTTCGCGTTCGTAGCTTGCGAATGTGCCGTCGAAGGAGCCGTCCGGCAGACCGTGGATGCGCGGAAGATTCTCCGACCACTCCACGTGGTTGGTGGCGAGGTCCCAATCCCATGTGCCCATGAGCGCGGCATCCAGCGCGAAGCGGAGCCGGGCCTCACTGCGTCGTGCCTGCTCCTCGGCCCGCGTGCGGGCAACGGCGAAGGCGACCTGCGACGCAATCAACCCTGCCAGCTCCAGCGCCTCATCGTCGAGCGCCCGCGGGGCGTCGAAGTAGAGCATGAACTTGCCGATCACGCTGCCGAGGCTCACGAGGGGGATGAAGGCCATCGCGGCGATGCCTTCGGCCTGGAACACAGGAAGAAACGAGGCGAGTGACGCGTCCTGCGTGACGTCGGGGACGACAATGGGTTCGGGGTCGACGCTGTCAGGTGACCAGGGTGTGTGGCCCTCGACGGCGCGACGATAGGTATCGGAAAGCTGTCGATACGCCTTGAAGCGCATCACGCCATCGGCATCGAACAGCAGAATCGAGGCGCGTCCCACGCCGAGGCCCGCCGCGAGCGCATCGAGGGCGAGGGGATAGATCTCGTCGACCGTACGCGTGCGACCCATCGCGCGAGTCAACGAACGACAAACCGCAATTGGCCCTGACGCAACGGTCGAAGTCATGCGGATCTCCTCGAGATGCTGAGATGCTGATTCTACCGCGGCGTCACCCTCTGTCGACGGGGGTTACAGAGTGACGACCTCTTCCGACCGCGGTGGGCGCAAGGGCGCACCCAGGTTGAACGCGGGCGGGGGAACCGTCACCGGGGTGGCTGCGGCGGGTGCCGCGGGGCCGTGCCTGGGGCCGTCGCCCGGACGCGTGCACGGGGTGTCGCGCGGCGGTGGTAGATTCAGAAACGCCCCCCGCCGACCGTCGCCATCACTCGGAGTGTTCATGACTCTTACAGACCGTTATCTCGCTGAACTCGACCGCGAAGCCGCCCGCACACGCAGAGTCCTCGAGCACGTGCCGACAGGCCACGATGACTTCAAGCCGCACGAGAAGTCGATGCCGTTCGGGCGACTCGCCGGTCTCGTCGCGTCGATGCCATCGTGGGTCACGCTCATCATCGATCAGGACGAACTGGACCTCACGCCACCGCCGGGACAAGGCCAGTACGAGCCGCCGAAGACCGAAGAACTGGTCGCGGTCATGGACGGCCACGTCGCCAAGGCACGCGAGTCACTGAAGAAGACAACCGACGAGTACATCACGACGACGAAGTGGCGCCTGAAGGCGCAGGGACATGTCGTGATGAACGAACTGCGGGATGTCGTGCTGCGCGACACGATCAATCACCTGGCGCATCATCGCGGACAACTGATGGTCTACTTGCGCCTGCTGGATCAGAAGGTACCCGCGATCTACGGACCATCGGCCGACGATCAGAGCTTCGCGTGACTCGAACAGCCGGCGCATAGGGCGCGGGCCTGATGCCATGACGCCCTGACCGACAGGTTTCGGCGCGGGCGGGGCCGCGTGCGGACCACGCGATGATAAAATCGCGCGCGTGCGATCCACATCATGAGCGACGCGTTCACGATCGATCGCCGCGGGTTCCTGCGCACCGGCCTTGCCGCCGGCGCGTTCGTGCCTTTCCTGTACGATGGCTCGGCGGCCGCGATCGCGCTCGTGGTCGACCCGGCGGATCCCGTGGCGACCGCCTCGCCATCCACCTGGGCGCTGGGGGAGCTTCGGCGCGCGCTGGCGGCCGCGGGCCACGCGGTTCGCCAGATCCAACGCGTCGATCAAGCCGCGGCCGCCGACACGTGTATCGTCTCCTGCGGCGCGTCGACGGCTGTGGCCGCGTCGGCGTTCACACAGGCTCGCGTCTCGATGGACGCCGGTCCAGAACAGCTCGCGCTCATCTCCGCACGCGTGGGCGGCCGGCCGGTGGTTCTTGCGACGGGCAGCGATCCGCGCGGCCTGACCTACGCCCTGCTCGAACTGGCGGATCGCATCGCGGCGCCGGGAACTACCGCACAGGCGCTCGCCTTGCCCGCGCCGATCGTCGAGCGTCCGCTGAATCCGGTCCGCAGCGTGATGCGCCAGTTCGTCAGCGAGCCGCTCGACAAACCGTGGTTCAACGATCGCGAGATGTGGCCCGCGTATCTGACCATGCTCGCCGGGCACCGCTTCAACCGGCTGCACCTGGCGTTCGGACTCGGCTACGACACGCTGCAGAGTGTGACGGACAGCTACTTCGTCTTCATGTACCCGTTCCTGGTTGACGTGCCCGGCCACAGCGTTCGCGTCACGAACGTCTCAGCGTCCGAGCGCGACCGGAACCTGGACACGATGCGTTTCATCAGCGAACAGACCGTGGCCCGAGGCCTGGTCTTTCAGCTGGGCCTCTGGATGCACGGCTACGAACTCATCAACAGCCCCAGGGCAAAGTACGTGGTCGAAGGTCTGACCGCGGCCAATCACGCGGCCTATTGTCGCGACGGCCTGACCGCGGTGCTTCGCGCGTGTCCGGCGATCTCCTCGGTGGCGCTTCGCATCCACGGCGAGAGTGGCGTTGCGGAGGGCTCGTACGATTTCTGGTTCACCGTGTTCGACGGCGTCAGGCGCGCGGGGCGACCGATCGAGATCGATCTCCACGCGAAGGGCGTTGACCAGAAGATGATCGACGGCGCCGTCGCGACCGGCATGCCGGTGAACGTGTCGCCCAAGTACTGGGCCGAACACCTCGGTATGCCGTATCACCAAGCCGCCATCCGCGACCTCGAGATGCCGGCACCGGGACAGACCGGCCGCGGGCTGATGACCCTCAGTGAGGGTTCGCGCAGCTTCACGCGCTACGGCTACGCCGATCTGCTTCGCGACGATCGCAAATACACCGTGCGTCATCGCGTGTTCGCCGGCACGCAACGGCTGCTGATGGCCGGTGACCCGCGCGGAACGGCCGCGTATGCCCGCGTCTTCCCGTTCTGCGGATCGACAGGTGTCGACCTGATGGAGCCGCTCACCTGCCGGGGACGACGAGGCACGGGTATTGAGGGCACGCGGCGCACGGGCTACGCCGATGCCTCGCTCGAACCTCAGTACGACTGGCAGAAATACGCGTACTGGTATCGCACGTGGGGACGACTGACCTTCAACGCCGACGCCGACGCGGGTCAATGGCGCCGCCACTTCGCGGGCATTGCCGACGCGAGACCGCTGGAGTCCGCGCTCGCGCAGGCCAGCCGCATCCTGCCGATCGTGACGACCGCGCATTTGCCCTCCGCGGCCTGCGACGCCTATTGGCCTGAGATCTACTGGAACCAACCCATGGCCGCCGAGCCGCGGCCAAATCCGTACGGCGACTCGCCTGCGCCGCGGGTGTTTCAGACGGTCAGTCCGCTCGATCCGCAGTTGTTCTCCCGCATCACGGACTACGTCGACGAGATGTTGAAGGGCGAGTCGAGCGGCCGGTACTCACCAATTGAGGTCGCGCAATGGCTGGAGGACTTGACCGCCAGCGTGACCCGCGATCTCGCACAGGTCAAGGCAGGCCGGTCGGCCGAGACGCGACGACTCGTCGTGGACGCGCAGATTCAGGCGGGACTCGGCACGTTCTTCGCCGCGAAATTGCGGGCGGGCGTGCTCTTTGCCATCTATCAACGCGCGCTCAGCCGGCGGGCACTTGACGAGGCCCTCGCGATGTACCGGCGGGCGCGTCAGGCCTGGGCCGAGCTTGCGGCGGTTGCCGGTCCAGCCTACGCCGCAGACCTGTCAGTGAGCGACAAGATCTCCGAGCGCGGCCAATGGATCGACCGTCTCGCCGCGATTGACGCGGACATCACGCAAGTGGCCCAGCGCGACGCCTTTGGCGAACTCGATCCGAAGGCCGAGGCTGCCGTGGCCACGGCCCTCGCCCATCCACGGCGTCCGCCACCGCCGTGTCGTCACACGTCTCCGGCGACGTTCACTGCTGGTTCAGCGCTCGCGCTCAAGGTGACATTGACACAGCCCGCGCGCGCCACCGGCGCCACGTGCTACTACCGCCACGTCAACCAGGCCGATCGGTTCGAACAGGTCGCCATGACCCGCGCGGGCGCCGACGTGCTCGCCACCATTCCGGCCGCCTACACGGATTCGCCGTATCCGCTGCAGTACTACGTCGTGATCCACGAAGGGCCGGCCACCGCGCACCTCTTCCCGGGCCTCGGTCCCGACCACATGTCCCAGCCGTACGTCGTCGTCAGGCGACGCTCGTGAGTCGCTGATTCCCGCGACAAGGTCCAGGTCTCACGCACCGGGCTGAAGAGACCAGGTCTCGTGATGGTCGGCGAGACCGGTCTCCTCAGTTTGGACGTCAACCTCTGGAAATGTGACGTTCGTCCAACGATGTGTCACGTGTCCAACAGGAACTTCCCAATCACCCTGCATGACAGGTGTACGATGCCCCATCGTCACTGAGGTGTTCTGTCATGGCGCAGATTTCGAGCTCCACCGTCCACGACGTGGTCATCATCGGATCGGGGGCCGGCGGCGGCACGGTTACGAAGGTGCTCGCGGATCTGGGCGTCCGCGTTCTCCTCATGGAGGCCGGGCCCATGGTCACCATGGACGACTTCAAGAACCTGGCGAGTCCGCTCGATGACTGGCACCGCGGAGCCGGATCGGCGGCTGAGCTCTACACGACGAACACGGGATCGGGCTTTCAGCAGCCGAGTGTGGTCTTTCCACCGAGCATGACCGACGAGCCGTACACGGTCGCGCCGGGCAGTCAGTTCCGATGGGGCCGCTCGCGTTGCATCGGCGGCCGTACGAATCACTACTCGCGGGTCCAGCTGCGGTACTCGCACTACGACTTCAAGAACCGCTCGATGAAGGGCGTCGGCTTCGACTGGCCGATCAGCTATGCCGATCTGGCGCCGTACTACGACAAGGCCGAACGGTTGATTGGCGTCACTGGCAAGGCCGAAGGTCTCAGCACCGCGCCGGATGGCATCTTTCAGACACCGGCCGCGTTCAAGCCGCACGAACATCTCGTGTACAGGTCCTGCGAGAAGCTCGGCATCAAGGCCACGAGCTCGCGACAGGCGGTGATCACGAGCGCCATGAACGGCCGTGATGCCTGTGTCTACTGCGGTCAATGCGGCCGCGGGTGCCGCGGCAAGTCGAACTACGCGTCGAGCTACGTGCAGATCTTCCCCGCCATGGAAACAGGCCGCGTGACGGTGCTGGCCAACTCCATGGCGCGCGAACTGGTCACCGACGCGTCCGGCAAGGTCACGGCCGTGTCGTACATCGACAAGGCCACCGGTGAAGAACGCCAGGTCCGCTGTCGGACGGTGATCTTGTCAGCCGCCGCGCCGGAATCGGCGCGTCTGCTTCTGAACTCGAAATCGGCGCGGCATCCCCAAGGCATCGGCAACTCGGGAGGCATCGTCGGCAAATACCTCACCGACACGGTGGGATTCGGATTATCAGCCACAGTCCCCTACATGCGGGGCGCCGCGCCATTTTCGTCGCAGGGTTACGGCGCGCACCTCTACATCCCGTGGTGGCACACCGACCACAGCAAGCTCGATTTCCCGCTCGGCTTCCACGTCGAGGTCGGCGGTGGTGGATTCGCGGTACCCAGCCTGGGCTTCGGCGCGGCGGCCTACAATCAGAGCGAGGGCTACGGCCTGCCCATGAAGCAGGCGATTCGTGATGCCTACGGCATGGGCACGAACATCAGCTTCAGCGGACGCGGCTCGTGCGTGCCCAACGAGAACTGCTACGCAGAGATCGATCCCGACGGCACCAAGGACAAGTGGGGCATTCCGGTGCTGCGCTTCCACTGGAAGTGGAGCGACTACGAACTCAATCAAGCGCGGTACATGCGCGAGAGCTTCACCGAGATCCTGGAAACGCTCGGCGGCACGATCAACGCGCCCGCGGCGCGCGGCGGTGGTCCAGGAGGGCGCGCCGGTGGTCCACCAGCAGGACGCGGCGCGGGGCCGGGAGGCGGGCCTGGCGCATCGGGAACGCCTGCCGCGGCCGCGGCGCCTCAGGCACCGGCGGATCCTGCCCCGCCAGCGGACAACCGTCCGCAGTTGGGCGCAGGCGGCGGCATCATCCATGAGGTCGGTTGCGTGCGCATGGGCACAAGAGCCGACAACAGCGTGGTCAACAGTTTCTGTCAGGTGCACGACGCACCCAACGTGTTCTCCGCCGATGGCGGTCCGTTCGCGAGCCACGCCGACAAGAACCCTACACACACGATCATCGCCCTCGCATGGCGTACCGCGGAATACCTCGCCGAAGAAATGAGGAAGGGCAATGTCTAAGCTCACCCGACGTGCCGCACTCACGCGCCTGGCGACGGCCTTCGCCGGTGCTGCGGCGATCGACTACGCCCTGGCCGGCGAGGCGCATGCATTCGTCAGCCAGACAATGGCCGGTGGCGTCTACGCGCCGAGGGCGTTGTCGCCCGCGCAGTTTCGCGCGTTGGAGCGCCTCGTCGACTTGATCGTTCCCGTCGAGGGCGGCAGGCCTGGCGCGCTCGACTCACGCGTGGCGCCCTGGATCGACTCACTCCTTGCCGTGAACGATCAGCTGAAGGCCACGTACGTCACAGGTCTCGGCTGGCTCGACGCGACGATGACCTCGCGGACCGGCGGCGACTTCGCGAGCGCACCGCCTGCACAGCAGCAGGCGCTGCTCGATCTCGTCGCCTTCAAGAAGAACGCGTCACCGGAGCTCAATCCGGGCATCGAGTTCTTCGTGCTCGCCCGTCGGATGACCGTCGACGGTTTCTATACCAGCGAGCCCGGCATACGTGATGTGATCCCAGGAGGACGGCCGCCGCTGCCGCAGTTCATCGTCCCTCAGGAATCGGTGGACTACGTCATCAGCCGGAGTCCCTTCAAATAACACACAGATTGCACGTGCGCTTTTTCACACTCAAGGCGGCGCCTGCCGCCGGCCTCTCGATGTTCCTCCTGTTCGTCGTGACGGGTCGCCCGCCGATCCGCGCCCAGGAGGCGGCATCATCCAGCGATCAACTTGCCACGCTCAAGGGCGAAGGACAGGAACTCTACACGCGGGATTGCGCGTCCTGTCATGGCGCCGATGGCACCGGCGATGGCGCTGGACCGTCGCTGGATGGCAACACGAATCTCGGAAACAAGGACCACGTCCTGAAGCAGATCATCGAAGGCTCGCCGGACAACGGCATGGACCCGTTCGGCAAGGCGCTGAGCGACCACGAGATCGCGGCCGCCGCGACCTTCGTGCGCAACGCGTGGAACAACAGCTACGGCGTCGTCCTCGACGCGGACGTTAAGACCGCTCGAGCGAAAACCGCGACAGCGAAGTAGTCAGCGGACGGGATCGGCCGTGGGCGGCGCGCTGCCGGACCCCTTCGCCCGGGCCGGTTCGCCAGCCATGAAGTGGTTACAACCGCTGTCGCCGGACACGCGGAGCCGGTAGGGCTGCAAATCCTCGTCGATGCAAAGACCGCAGGTGTGATCCTCGATATCCGCACCTGGCTCGATCTGCCACCACTTACAGTCCTTACACAGTCCCCATTCGGAATCAGATTGGGCCATTTGTTTCCTCCAGCGGAGGAGCAGCAAAGAGCGTTCCAGGGAAGATCAGGCTCGCGCGAAATCGATGAAGCCGCGATCGACGTCCGTGGCCAGCAGGGTCACGCGAACGCGTTCGCCCACATCCAGACCCGCCTCGCCCCGTACCACTCGACCTTCGACCGGCGGCTGGAAAACTCGCACGTAGGTGCCCTTGTCAGACACGCCCGTCACGACGCCGTCGAATCGATCGCCTGTGCGCCCGGAGAGCAAGAGCGCCGCTGCTGATTTCCGAACCTGGCGTTCGACCTTATCCGCGGCGTCTTCCTGCGCCGTGCAATGTCTCGCGAGCAACTCCAGCTCATCGTCCGGGTACGGCGACGGCTGCCCGGCGATGGCGGCCTTCAACAGGCGCTGTGTGATCAGATCGGGAAATCGACGATTTGGAGCGGTCGAGTGCGCGTAGTCACGAACAGCGAGTCCGAAGTGCCCGTCCACGGCTCCGCCCGCGCGCACGAGGGCGTACTCACCAGAACCCAGCATTTTGACGACCGACAGGGACAAGTCAGGGAAGCCGTCCGGATCGGCTTCACGTCGCGCGCGCAGAAAGTGATCGAGAGCGGGCGCATCGGGCATCGGGGGCAAGGAGACGCCGAGTTCACGCGCGAGTGCGATGAGCCGATCCCATCGTCTGGGTGCGCGCAGCACCCGGCGCATCGACGAAAAGCCACGAGTGGCCAGAAACGCTGCAGCCGTACCGTTGGCCGCGATCATGAAATCTTCGATGAGAGACTTGGCGCGGTTCTTCTCGTCGGGCTCCATCCGCGTCAGCGTGTCGCCATCGAAGACCGCATGGGTTTCAGTCGAGGCCAGGGTGAGCGCGCCGCGAACCTGCCGCTCGCTTCGCATGGCCGTGGCGATGCGATCCTGCAGGCGCAAGCACGCGTCCAGTCCGGGCACGGCGGCCAGCGGTTCAGGCGCGGGCGCCCTTCCCTCGAGCCATGCGGCCACGCTGTTGTAGGCCAACTTCGCGCGATTGCGAACAACGGCGCGAAAGATCGTCGACTCACGAACGATTCCATCGGCACCGGTGCGCATCTCGACAACCATGGCGGCGCGGTCCTCGCTGGCGACGAGGGACGTCAGGTCGGTCGAGAGCCGTTCCGGCAGCATGGGAAAGATCTGCGCCGGCGTGTACACCGATGTGGTGTTCAGGCGCGCGTGCGCGTCGATCGGCGAATCCTTGAGCGCAACCCCGTCCACGTCCGCCACAGCCACGAGCACCCGGACGTCCCCGCCAGGCAGTTCGTCAGCCGCCGTCAACTGATCGAGATCGCGCGAGTCGTCGTTGTCGATCGAACACCAGAGCAGATCCCGCATGTCCTTCACGCCGTCACCGAGCGCCGGATGCTCGCTGGCAGCGGCCGCCTGCGCCGACGCCGCTGGTGGAAAGTCAGGCTCGAGGCCGCGATCGACCATCGCACGGCGGGCAATCGAACGGAGACGAGCGCGGGCGGAGCCTGACGAAGGTTCTGACATAAGTCGAGTGCGGCGTGGACGCGGGAAACGCGAGTGCTATTGCGCGACAGCGATGCTGTAGAGACGACCTGTGTCCCATTCACCGTCGGGCCCGTTCCGCGGTGCACCAAGCGGGTAGCCCACGGCGTAGAGGGTGCCGGTCTCGCGCACATAGGTGACGCCGGAGATGTTCGCCATCGGCACATTGCCGTCCCACGAGCCCTTGATGCCACGCGGCAGCACCAGTTCCGACATGGCGTCCGGTCGCGTCAGCAGACCGGCCGTGAGTCGCGACGGATCCCAGATGTGAAGTTCCTGCGTTCGACCGTCGAAGTGCAGCGTCGAGGTCTGATACCAGCACTTGCCCTGGCAGAGCGCCGCGATCGCGACGAACCCTCGCTTGGCGGGCGTCTGAATGTACGCGGCGTTGTTGTAGTAGCTGTCGCCCCACACGAACCAGTTCAATCCTTTCGAGTCTGGCGACAACCACCCGGCCCCCTTGTAGGGCGGCAGTGTCGGGGGCGTCTGCGGATTTTCCCGCCGAGTGCCTCGCGTGTCGGCGTCGCCACCATCGAAGTAATTGAGGGGCGTCGTCTTCCGAAGTCCTCTCGCGTCACCGGGCGTGTCGAGCAGGCGCTTTGCCGGGATCGTGGCGCCGTCAGCAGCGAGGTCAGGATCCGCAATGCCGACCATGAAGGGTCCCATCGCCGCGCCGCCGCCCTGATTCACGAGTGATGTGTACCCCCCCCACCCGCACACGGCATAAAACTGCGGCAGCGGCGACGGCTGGCAACCGCCATACACGCGCTTCTCGTTCACGCCAGCCAGCTTGACCGTCTTGACGTTGCTCACGGTTCCGTCCGGTCCCAAGGTCATCATCGTGATGTGGGCAGGATTCGTGTCGGCGGTGTAGTCAGTGGACGATGTGATCCAGAGACGATTGGTGGCCTGATTGAACCAGATGCCGCTGTGATCCTTGGCGCCCGGAATCTTCCACGACGCGGTGACCGTCGACACGAGACCGCCGAGTGGCACGCCGGCAATTGAAAACTCTCGCAGAACACCGGTGTGAGTCAGCGAGAGAAAGCGCAGGTCCCCGTTAATCATCCGGTGCGACAGGCCCCGCATGTACGACGTGAGGCTGTCGAACCGCACCTCGCGAAAGCCCTGGTAGGTGAAGTCCGCCGGCGCCAACACGGCAGGTGCCTGAGCCGATAGCGTGGACAGGGCCACAACGGCGAAACACAGCGTCGATATCAGTGCAGCTTTCATTCAATCTCCCAAGGGAGCGGGGGCTGTCCAGTCTCTCACGTGTGGGTCGAGCGCGGCCAGCCGCGTGGTCTACACTCTCTTCGTCATGCGGAGACCCGGCCCGATTCTTCTCCTTGCGCTCACCGTAGTGGTCGGCATGGCACCGTCCGCCGCCCGGCTGATCGCCCAGAGCCCTCCCGTCGTCGAATACAACCGGCTCGTTCCAGGGTTTCTGCCGGAAGTGTTCACCGACGACGGGATGGCCAAGGGCACCGGTTTCGCGACCGAAAATCCGTGGGGCGCCTACACCGCCTACCTGCTCGCGACCAACGCGCGGGGCCAACGCACCTGGCGCATCGAGGACTACCTGCCCAACGCGGGCGGCGCGACGTCGCAGGGCTCGACCATGTATTTGTTCGAGGGAGCCGAGCGTGCATTGCTGGTGGACACCGCGCAGAACACGGCGGACATCCCCGGCACGAACGACCTGAAGACGGTCGTGCGTCATCTGCTGAGCCACAACAACGACGGTAGCGTCCGTGGCACATCCGTGGACTTCGTCGTCGCCAACACCCACAGCCACGGCGACCATACCGGCAAGAACGGCCTGATGAGCGATCGGACCGTGTACTATCCGGACCTCGACTGGCCCCGCACCAACGCGCCGGCCAATTACGCGCCGATTCGGGAAGGCGGCGGTTCGACCACACACGGATCGGGACAGGCCGCGTCGCAGATCGATCTCGGTGGTCGCGTGCTCGTCGCGATCGATATCCACTGCCACACGCCTGGCTCCACGGGCTACTTCGATCGTGAGAACCGGATGATCGCCACCGGGGACGCGATCGGCTCCGCGTATGTGTGGGCCCACTTCGGCCTCGCGACGCAGTACGCGCAGGCCGTGCACCACCTGCGGGACGTCCTGCGACCGTTCGACCGCGTGGACGTGCTCCCGGCCCACTTTTACCAGATCAAACAGGGCGCCCGCGGAAAGCCGCCGATCAACGGTCGCCCGCTCGACAAGAGCTACGTCGACGATCAGGCGCGCGTCGCCGATGCCATTCTCGACGGCACCGTTGTGGGAGAACCGTACCGCAGCGTGGGCCGCAACGCAGCCATCGCCACCATCGACTCCGCGGGCGTCGTCTACACGTTCGCCAACCTCTATCCCGGTGGCGTGCTTGCCGGCACGGGCGACAAGACCAAATACCACGCGATCGCCATTCCTGGGCCATCGGCGCCGACGGCGGCGAACGGCCGCTACGCGGCGGTGGATGGCATCAGGAGTGTCATCTACCTGATTCGGGATTACGGAAATCAGTCACTGTTCCTGGTCGTGGGATCCACGAAGGCGCTCCTGATCGGCACGGGCACTGGCACGCCGGGGATCGCGGCATTCGTCAGGAACCTCGCCGGCCGCACACCGCTCGAGGTGGTCGTGACGAGCGACGACGAAGGTCAGCTCGGCGGAGTCTCACAGTTCGCGAACACGCCGGTGTATTGGCCGAAGGGCATGACCGTGCCCACGTCCGTCACGAACGTCAGGTACGTCAGCAGCGGCGACCGCCTCGACCTCGGAACCGACCGCGCTGGGCGGCCCCTGAGGCTCGAGGTTCACGCGCTCGTGGGTCATTCGACGACGGGCATCACGTTGCTCGACGCGTCCAATCGAGTGTTGTTCGGGGGCGATGCGCTTGGCACGCAAGGGCCGGACGCCGGCCTGATTCTGCGAACATCGCTAAAGACGTTCGCGGATGCGCTTACGGCCTGGCGCGCGGCAACGGACGGCAAGTACGACGTCCTCTACGCCGCGCACAACTATCAGTGGTTCACGGCGCCCGCCTACGTGGATGAATTGCAGAAGGCGGTATCGCGCGGGCTGACGGAGGGCGACGCGGCCCTTGTGGTATCGACGCAGATGCCGGGCGCCAGGATGATCAAGTCGGCCGGCGCCCCGGACATCGTGGCATCGGTCGTCATCGATCAACGCTAGAACACCTCATGCGCACGGTGCTTCAGAGCGCGCGCTTCTATTTCTGGCCCGTGATCGTGGCCAACGTGCTCGCTACCACTGCGGGCGCAGGCGGCGACTTCCGTCGAATGGCGGCGTTTTCGGCTGTCATTGCCACGATTTCTTCATTTGGCTTCCTCGTGAACGACTTGTGCGATCGCGCGATCGATCGCGTGAACCACGCGGGCCACTTCGAGTCGTCACCGCGGCACACGCTCGCGCTCGGCTGGTGCGCGGCCGGGGTATTTGCCACGGTGGGTCTGCTCATCGCCTGGCAGCTGGGATCTCTGGCTTTCTTGATCGCTCTCGGCTCGGCCGTGTGCCTCGGCCTGTATTCGCCTCTGCTGCGACGCGCCCTCATCCTGCCCAACGTGGCGACCGCATGGTTCGCGACCGGCCCCTTGTGGACGCCACTGGCGCTCACGCCTGGTGGCGGTGCGCGTTGGCAATGGTGGCTCGCGCTCGGTGTGTTCCTCATGCTGACAGGGCGAGAGATCCTGATGGACGTGCGGGACCGTTCGGGCGATGCGATCGGCGGGCGGCCAACGCTCGCCACGGTGGCCGGCGCCCGTCTGGCCGTGCGGACGGCCGTCGGGCTCACCATCGCCGCGTTTGTACCGTTCGTCACCGGCGTCCTCGTCGCCTCCACGCATGTGACGCCTGGAGCGATCGCGTGTGGCGTGATCCTCACCAGCGCGATTGCCGTCCTGATGCTCGGCCCCGCGCTTCGGTTGCCTGTGGATACCCGCCTCGATGCGGCAATCCAGGCGTATGTGCGCTCATCACGGCTTGCGATGGCCGTGCTCCCGGCGCTGCTGTGGGTGCTGGCTGCGTCGTCGTAGGAGAGAACGAAGACCATGATTGTCGACAACGATGTCTGCGTGCATTGCGGTGCGTGCGTGGGTATTTGTCCCACCAACGACATCTTCCTGAAGGGAACGTCGACCGTCGTCTTTCTGCCATCCTGCACGCAGTGCGGGTTGTGCGCGGTGATTTGTCCGGTCGGGGCCATCGTCGGCGATCCGGGCAAGCCCGTGCCACCGGCCATGCGGCCCAAAGCCGGAAAGCGCGTCGCGCCACGACCGTTGCCGCCGTCCTGACACCGTGAAGACGATCGACACAGACGTCCTCGTCGTGGGCGCCGGTCCGGGTGGGTCGATGGCCGCCAAGTTCGCCGCCCGCCAGGGCGCGCGCACATTGCTCATCGAGAAACGTCAGGAGATCGGTTCACCGGTACGATGCGCGGAAGGCGTCTCCAGGGAGTGGATGGCGGAATGCGAGGTCTCCGAAGATCCGCGCTGGATCGCGACCAGGTCCGACGCCGCTCGCATCTTCGCGCCCAACGGCACGAGCGCCACCATCGGCGCGAAGCGCGCGGGGAATGAAGTCGGGATCGTGCTCGAGCGCGTCCTCTTCGACAAGGCGTTGGCCGAGGACGCGGCACGAGCGGGCGCGGACATCCTGCTCAAGACCTTCGCGACGAACGTGTTGATCGACAACGGCGTCGTCCGCGGCGTCGTCGGCAAGTCGCTTGGCGAGGATGTCGAGATCCGCGCCATGGTCACCATCGGCGCCGACGGATTCGAGTCGCAGGTGGGACGGTGGGCGGGTCTGCGGACGATGGTGAAGACCCGCGATGTGGATGCGACATTCCAGTACCGCCTGGCCAACATCCGCTGCGACGCCCGCTACTGCGATTTCTACCTCGGGTCATGCGCGCCGGGGGGATACATCTGGGTCTTTCCGAAAAGTCACGAGGTGGCCAACGTCGGCATCGGCGTTCAGATGTCGCAACTCAACGGACTCGCCGACACCAAGGCCTATCTCGATGGCTGGATCGCGTCACAACCGGCCTTCCGCAACGGCAAGCCCCTGGACATGGTCGCGGGCGCGGTGTCGACGAGCCGCCCGTTGCCAAAGACCGTCACGCCTGGGCTGATGCTCGTCGGCGACGCGGCCCGCCTGATCGATCCCCTGACGGGCGGCGGCATCGTCAACGCCTGCATCTCCGGGAAACTCGCTGGCGACGTCGCCGCACGCGCGTGGCAGGCACGTGATGCCAGCGAGACGTTTCTCCAGTCCTACGATCGGGCCTGGCGCAGCCGGATGGAGAAGAAGCAGATCCGCAACTACCTCGCCAAGGAGAAACTGGCGCACCTCGACGACGAGACGCTCAACACCCTGATTGGCAGTCTCAGCACGTTGGATACCGATGCGTCGACGATGTCGCTGTTGCTGGCGATCGGGAAGAAGCATCCCCGGTTCATCGCGGAGTTCGCACACCTTCTCTGGAAAACGTGAACCGCCGCTCGGCCTCACGCACGATCTCGGCTCGAAGGTCCTCGGCGCCCGGGCAGGAGGGGATGGTGTCGAGCGCTTGTGCGACCAACCGCTCGAGACGGTCGATGGCCCCGGTCACGCCGAGTGCGATCGCAGCGCTTGGTCGCCCGAGGGCGACGTCTCGCCCGACAGGCTTCCCCGCCGCGTCGGCGCAGGCCACGACGTCGCTGATGTCGTCCGCCACCTGATACGCCTCGCCAAGACGCTCGCCGAGAGGACGCCAGCTGTCACTCGCGTCGTGTCCACCGGCATATGCGCCGGTTACCGCGGCCGCCACGAACAGCGCGGCCGTCTTGCTGCGGTGATAGTGCGCCAAGGGCACGTCAGGCTCGGACTCCCATGCCTGGCCGGCGATCGTGCCATCGACGAGACCGGCCGCATGGGTCAGACTCAGCAATAGCGGGCCGAGTCGATCGGCGCGAGACGCGCGCGCCAGATTCTCGAAGGCAAGCACGATGAGCGCATCGCCGGCAAGCAGTGCCACGCGCTCGCCAAACGCGCGATGCACGGACGCTCGCCCCCGCCGCACGGGCGCGTCGTCAAAACACGGGAGATCGTCGTGCACGAGCGAGGCGCAGTGTAGAAGTTCGATGGACGCGGCAACGGCATCCGCGGATGCGGGATCGCGATCACCGCATGCCCGCGCGACCGCCAGGCAGAGTCGCGGCCGGGTTCGGGAACCGCCGGGAAATACGGCGTAGCGAACGGCCGCGGCGAGCTGCGGTGGGGTGCCTGCCGCGTGCACCCCGCCAGCCGGCGCCGTGATGGATTGCTGAAGGGCGCAGCCGAGAGCATCTTCGATTCGCGAGGCGGCCATCGGCAATCGGTGCATCTTACGTCAGCATCGCCGCGGTCGGATCGATCCCATCCGCTGTGGGGCGCGATGACGGATCGATCAGAGACTGAAGTTGAGGCCGACATACAGGCCGGAGACCGTGCGCCCCGCTTTGAGCGAGCCGCCACAACCCATACGATACGGGACGGAGGCACACTCATGGCCCTGCGCAGTACCCTTGTCTTCCTCGTCGGCCTCACGGCTGGAGCGGCGATCGCGACCGCTGCGACGCAAGAGCGCCGCCTACCCGGTATGAACGGCATCAACCACCTGGCGTTCGTGACGCCGCACTACGACGAGATGCTCGCGTTCTACACCGAAACGCTCGGCTTTCCCGAAGCGTTCACGATTCGCAACGCCGCGGGCCAGCCGACCCTCACGTACCTGCAGGCGAGCCGCAACACGTTTGTCGAGCTCATGCCGGCCGCCGTGGGGCGCGCGGCGGCGTTCACGCATTTCGGCATCCACGTGGACGATGTGCAGATGGTGGCCGCGAAGCTGCGCGAGCGCGGCATGGACGTCGGGGTGCCGCGCATCATCGGCAGTGGCTCGCTGACCGTCGCGATTACGGATCCGGACGGCAACCGGCTCGAAGTCAGCGAGCTTGGCCCGGACGCGCCCGCCAGAAAGGCCATGAACGCCTGGAAGTAGCGCGTCGCGCAGGCGCGCGCCGGCGCCTCATGTCGCCATATTCGTGAACATGGCGACCCGCTTGCTGCGCAGCGAACCAGGCTTGTATTTGTCGAGCCAGCTGTCGTCCTCGGCAAGAAAAAGACTCGCGTCCTGGCTCGCGTGCGGATTCCGGCGCAGGACCTGTTCCATCACCGACCGGAAGTAGTAGTGGTTGAACAGCCGGTTGAACTCCGTGAAGTAGATGTCCGCCACTCGCCTGTTACCGCGGATCACGAGCATGTTCTCGTCATTGCCGTTCGTCGAGTCGTCGCTGAAGTTGGCGGAACCGGTGACAACGACCGGGTCGGCCCCGAGCGGATCCCGCAAGAGAAACTTCGAGTGGATGTAGGCGACGTGCGTGTTGAGCTGGAGCGCGCGCGTGTTGGTCTCTCGCGCCCATTGATACACCGGCGTGTCGATGAAGGCGCCGAACGCCTCGTAGATATTATTACCCGCCGTCAGCCGGACGAAGGGTATCGTGCTCGTCGGATTGGGCACATCTTCCTTTTCGAGGAGCATGAATATGAGGGGGCTCTGGACCGTGTTGTCCTTCAGCGCGGCCTTGAACTTGGCGTTGACGCCGAATGCGAGGGTGATGCACGAGGCGTCATGCGCCGTGTCGACCAGATCGATGTAGCCCTGAAGAACATTCCCGCCTCTCCTTGGACTGAAGATGGGCGTGATGCCTTGGGGGATGGCGGCCAGCGTCGTGGGGGCACTGAGGAGGCCCTCCACTTCCGTGTAGAAGTCGGCGTTCTTCTTCCTGCCCGCGGCCGTACTACCGTTCTGGGTCTTCGTCGCGCCGGGGTCCAGGCTGAGGATCTGCCAGTATTCGAGGTACTTGGCCGCCACCGTGGTGTTTCGGACCCAGTGACCGACATTCGTCTGGCCTGAAATGCCGCCGACGGAGATGTTGGTCGATCCTGTCCAGACCTCGGTTGGTGTCCGCTGCTGGCCCTTGAGCAGGACCATGAACTTGTTGTGCGCGATGTTCGAGGGCCGCGCCTCGCGGCGGACGATGCTCGCGGGTGGCAGTCCCGCATCCGCGATGGTCTTCAGATTCTCCTTGCGCGGAAAGGCTGGAACGGCCGCCTTTCCGGGCTTGGCGGGCGTGCCGTTTTCCTTGGCGTCGCAGATGATCTGCACGTCCACGCCCTTGTCCAGTGCCGCCTTGAGAGCCTTTGCCACCGGCAGGTACCGGAACTCGTAGAAGCAGCAGCGCAGGGCATCACCCTGGGCCGCGTGGTCGATGAACTTCAGAATCGCGTCGTCGAGTTCGCGCGTGAGCCACTGAAGGGCCCTCGCTTGTTCCGCTTTGCTGAGGGTCGGATCGTCGGGCTTCTTGTTGCCGAACTCGCGGACATACGCCTGACTACTCGCGACGCCTCGATTGAAGAAGACGTCATGCTCATCCGCGCTGAAGAGGGGTTCGGTGTGCACGGTGATCGAGAGCGGTGGCGCGCTGCGATCGATGTTCTTGGGCTTGCCCCGCAGCGGGTGGAAGATGTACGTGTAGTCACGATCGGGCTTGGCCGTGAAGTCGTCCCAGACCAGGCTCTGAACCGGATGTTGGAACGTGCTCACCTTGAGCGCTTCGTCGGGATGAGGCACGAGCGACTTGAAGACTTTGAAACCGAACACGAAGAATTGTTCGTTCTCCGTCGGGTCGACGCGCTCGACCGCAAACCCCAGCAGCCCGTGTCGCGCGGCCGGGTCCGCCGCAATGGCGAACGAGATTGTGTTGACGCCCGTTACGGCGAATACCTGGAAGCCGTCGCGTTTCGGGGATTTCGTCCGCATGGCCACACCTCTAAGTAGGGTCCGTTAATGGCGAACGACGACGAGCAGGCCGGTACCCTACCACGATGGGAGGCTGTTTGTATGACGTCGGTATTCTGACCGGCGGGCAGGAGCCGGCCGATTCGTCTGGTGACCGCTGGTCTGTGACAGGGCCCGGCCCGCCGTGGAGGCGAGCGCCGGGCCCATCCGGGTGATCGACAGCGCGATTAGTAGAGAACCGACATAAAGAAGGCCTTCATTGCTGCGGCGTAGTACACGCCATACTTCGCGAATGTCGCCTTGGTCCCTGCATCGGGCTTCCAATCGAAGAAGGCGTGACTGGCCCCGCCGACCTGTACGTACTCCGCACGCTGGCCGGCCTTGACGAGGGCGTCCACGAATTCCTTGACCATCGCATCAGAAATCAGCGAATCCTTGGTGCCACGCACGAGAAACTGCGGCACCGCCCTCTCGGTCACCTGGGGAATGTGGCCGAGCGGAGCAATAGCTTCCTTCCAGGATTGATCGGCGGCCGGATCGTCCGAGTTCGTATTCAACTGAGCCGCGCTGAACACGCCGTAACTGGGGGCCGCGGCCTTGATGGCCGCGGACATCTCGGTCCGCACCTGCTCGACCGTCTTGCCCTTGGGCAGATAGCTCGGCATGTATTCGAACACGCCTGGCGTCTTTCCGAACCCGCGAGAACCAATCATGTTGGTCATCAACGACGCTGCGGCAGACAAGTGTCCGCCGGCGCTATCTCCCGTGACGCCGATCCTGGCCGGGTCGCCGCCATACTGCGTCGCGTGTTCCATGACATGAGCGATGCCGCCGAAGACGTCCTCGATCAGATTCGCCATCGTGTTGCTGGTCGCATCGCCGTCGGCCTTGCCGGCCCAGCGGTAGTCCATGCTGACCGCCACGAACTTGCCGCCCTTCGTCAACTCCCTCGCGAGCCCGCGCATGACGTCTTCATCGTTCGCGTTCCAGCCGCCGCCATGAACGATGACGATGACCGGAAGGTTCCGGGCACCCTTCGGCGAGAAGACGTCGTACTTCAACGGCTTCACCCCCGGCTTGGCGTACACGACGTCATTCGTGACGATGAGGTCCTTCACCGCGGACTCTTCGATGAACGAGGCGCCGATGCGCTTGTCCTGGTCGATGGTCACCTTGTAGGCGCGCGTCATGGCCTCGTGATACATCTGCCCGAACCGCCCGGGCACCGAGTACCACGCAGAATCCAGCGCATACCCCGCCTCGGGCGTCGTCGACACAGTGACGACGGTACCCGCGGCGTACTTGCCGTCTGCTGGCAGCGCCGGGGTGAGCGTCACCGATCCGTGGACGGACGGAACAACGGTGACCGTGAAGAAGGTGGCCTGTGCGCGAAGGGACCCCACGACGGCCAGTGGTAGCCCGACGACGGCGAGAACTCGTGTGACGAGGTTCATAGGCCAGAATGTTAGCGCACCAGCTCCACGCGCGACACGGCAATCCCGAGCAGCCGGCTGTCATCAGACCCCTCGTCGTCGCTCGGGCGAGACACGCTCGGCACGTGGATCGTGATCGTGTTGGGGTGGCCGGACGCTCGTAGCACCGCTCGGGAGACGGGTGCCGTGACTCGACGGCCGTCCGAGGGCCACTGCAGATCGAGCCGGACGCCGTTCAGGCGAACGTCCACGCCCGCGAGGAACTCCCAGTGCATGGCGTGCTCGACCGTCATCGCGAACTGACACGGCGCCGATCCCGCCGGTGACGTCAGGGCAATCGTCGATTCGCAGGTCGGCCCGGTCCAGCTGAACCAGCGATCGCCTGCGCGTTCCTGGCCATACCAGCCGTCGCCCGGAATGGGCCCGTCGAACGTGCAGACGTTCGACACCGCAGAAGGCGGCCAGCTAGGCGAGGTTACAGCCGTGACGGCTCTTCGGCGGCGCGCCAGCCCATCGAGGCGGTCCTGAAACAGGACGCGCGCATGTGCATAGAGCGCGCGATCGTGACTCGTCAGTGTGGCGAGCGCTGCCGACGTCGCCTCATCGCGCGGCATGACCGGCTCGCGCGCCGCGGTACGGTTCGCCGTCCCGATCGCGCCGAAGGGGCGCGTTGCCAGCGCGTCCGCGAGGAGCGGCAGTGACTCGTCAAGACGTTCGGTCAGCACGACCACGTCGCACGCGGCGAGATGCTGTTTCGCGCGTGTCAGGTCGTCCGCAGCGATGGCGACCTGATAGTCGTCGGAATAGTCGAAGCGTTCGGTGAGATGTGGTGTCGACAGCAACCACGTTTGCAGATTGCCGAGGTGGCGCGCCGCAGCTGCTGGTTCGTCGCGAAGGAAGTCCCCGAGCGACAGGCGCGCGGCCGCAGCGTAGTCTCTCGCGCGCGCGGGAGAGACCGACCCCGCCTTCGCGGCTTCGGTCATGGCCGGCGCCTGCAACCGCATATACCGGAATGCCGACACCGCGCGGTCGATCGGGTCGCGCAGGATGGTGACGACACACGGCCGTCGAGCGAAGTGATTGACGAGCGCGTAGGGAATGTGTCCGTGGACAAAGGCCGAGCGGTCGATCCGCGCGAGCTTGTCAGTAAGGGCGGCGGCCGGGTCCTTCCGTTCGAACGCCAACACTTCGGAGGGCGCGAACCGCGGTGAGAGCAGATCGCGGAGCGACGTGCCACCGGTCTTCGGGATGTGAAGAAAGAACAGCGCGCGAGTATCAGGCGGACGCATCGGGTGCATAGCAAGGGTCAACGTAACATCAGCCGGCCCGGACACTCGTGGCCTAGGGCGACCCCGCGGCACACGTCGGCTGCGGCGCGACCGGCCGAGTCGGCCTTCAGGCAGGCGGCTCCGCCAGGATCGCGAGTACGCGATTCACAGCCATTGTCTCCGCATCCCAGCGATACAGCAGCGACTCGGGAAAGTATCCCAGGCCGGTGAGGTTGACCCATGGCACCACGTGCTTCCAGGGATTCTGGTAGGGCTTGCCGACCAGCACGACCTCCATCGACGGATTGAACGCCTTGGCCCAGGCCGACAACGCGGATGGCGTCTTGACCAGAGCCTGACAGCGCGAGAGCAGCAGGCAGTCGGTCAGGGCGTCCAGCCCCTTGTTGTAGTTGTCGCCCTGATCGACGCGATGCTGCGGCTGCACCGTGGCGCGCGGCGTGACGATCCGACGGCCTGGCAGGTGCGCCCGGGCGAAGTCCACGAACGCCGCCTCGTCGGTCGTGAGGAACACGGATTCGTGATCGGGAAAGTACCGGTCGACGGCGGACGTCACGGCCCCGTAGTCGACGACCGCGTACTCGCGGTGGTGGTCGGTGCCCCGAAAGTGGATGCCCAGGACCGGTCCCGCGGTCAGGTGAGCGCCCGCGAACGCATCGACCCGCTCGAGAATGGCGGGGTGCACGGCGAAGTATTTGTCGAACAGCCGCGTCGCCTCCGAGAAGGCGTCGAGGTCGTTCGTGATTTCGCAGTCGATGACACCTCGCGCGAAGAGGTTGATGCCGCCACGGTCGCGGATCGTCAGGACCCTGCCCTCCGTTCGCAGTGTCTCGAGGTCGTCGTCCGATATCTGCAGACGCTTGTGGCCGAAAAAATATCGGAACCAGTTGGGACCCAGGCGGAGAGAACGGTAGTGGGGACTCGAAACGGTGATGAACGGCTCGATGCCCTGTTCTTCGCAGGCTTTCGCCAGCAGCGCGCAGTACGTCACCGTGGCGAACATCCCGACGTCCTGCGCGACGTCGAACACCTGAAACGTGTCACCCATGCCGGATAATGTCCGGCATGCACGACGAATCTGTCAAAGACCGGGAGCCGATCTGCGTGATTGGCCTTGGAAAGGTCGGTCTCGGGTTTGCCGCCTGTCTCGCGAGAAGCGGCTTCGACGTGCTCGGGCTCGACACGGACGTCGCACTCGTCGGTCGCATCAATGCGGGCACCGCCGTCAGTGACGAGCCCGGCGTGGACGAAGTGCTCAGGCACACATGTGCAGGACGACTGCGTGCCAGCCACAGCTCAGCGGACGCGGCCGGGCACGCCGACATGGCGTTCCTGCTCCTGCCGACCCCCAGCCGGCTGGACGGCAGCCTCGACACGGCGCCGCTCGCCGGTGCGCTCACCGGGCTGTGCGACTCGCTCCGTGCAAGCCGGCGCGAGCGCTACACCATCGTCATTGGCAGCACCGTTTCACCAGGATCGATGACGGGAGTGTTGATTCCGGCGATGGCGCGCGCGTTCGACGGGTCTATCGGGAAAGGCGTCGCCATCTGCTACAACCCGGAACTGATCGCACTCGGATCGGTCGTCGCGGATTTCGAGCGTCCGGATCTCATCATCATCGGTGCGGACGATCGCGCGGCGGGATTGGCGGTGGAGCGCGTACACCGGAAGCTCCTGCGCAATGTGCCGGTGATTCACCACATGTCACTGATCGATGCGGAAATCACGAAGATCGCGCTGAACAACTACCTCACGATCAAGATCAGCTTCGCGAATTTCCTGTCTCAGATGTGCGCCGGAATCCCCGGCGCCAGCGTGGACGCGATCACCACCGCCCTCGGATCGGATGGCCGCATCGGGGCCCGATTCCTGCGGGCGGGTCTGGCCTTTGGCGGTCCCTGCTTTCCCCGCGACACGGCCGCGCTCGCGGCGTGGGCCGCCGAACATGACCACACGGCCCCGCTCGTGGATGCGGTCGTGGCCGTCAACCGCGCGCAGCACGACCTGCTCCTGTCGACCGTGCGCGGGGCGATGGCACGGGCGGGCGCCCGAGCCGTGGCGCTCCTCGGACTGGCGTACAAGCCATCGACGCCGCACGTCCTCGGCTCTCCGTCGATGGCCCTGATCGAGGCCCTCCACGCAGACGGGGTCCGGATCATCGCGTATGATACGCGGGCGCTGGGCGGGGCCGCGGCGCTCGACGGGCGCTTCGAGCCCGCCGAGGACGTGACCGCCTGTGTCGGCGCGGCTCCTGTCGTGGTCCTCATGCATGCCGAATCCTCGTACATCGCTGCGATTCACGCCTATCGGGGAGCCGAGGCCAAGACGGTGGTCGATTGCTGGCGGAGCCTCGGCCCGGCCGTGAGCAATCCGCACCTGACTGTCATCGGGCTCGGGCAGGCGATCACCCAGGCATGACCATCGTCATCCCGACGAAGAACTCGTCGGGACACATCGATCTCATTCTCGAGTTCTATCGGCAGGTGGGCGCACAACCCGTCATCTTCGTCGACGAGGCGTCGGCGGATGACACCTACGATGTATGCCGGCGTTCCGGGTTCAGGACGGAACTCGTGGCCAATCCGCTCGGACGGGTCGAAGGTATCATCGAGGCGATCTCGTGGCGCTGCGACACCGACTGGATCCTGCGCTTTGATGATGACGAAGTGCCGTCGGTCGACCTACTCCTGCGCGCGCGCGCGCTCACGCTGGGACCACCGGAAAGGGCGCACGCGTTCCGGCTCCGGCACTGCGTGCTGAATGACCAACAGCGGCTGTCGGCCCTGAGGGCACACGAGAATCCTCCGCACGATCAGTGGCGTTTGTACAATCGCCGACACGTTTCGTTCACGACCGACATTCATAGCCCGGGCATTGCGGTCCGAGACGGCGCGGTGTGCCCGGCGGACAGTTACTTCCTGCACCTGCAGTGGATCGTCAGAAGTATTGCCGAGAGGCAGGCGAAGATCGCCGAGTACGACCGGCAGGTTCCGAACGCCGGATCGGCTTGGCGACAGTACTATCTGATCGAGGAGGACCAGGTCGCCATGCGATCCGCCTGCGAAATCGAGCGCGCTGAGTTTGCCCCGCTGGCGGAGAAACTGTTCCGCCGGTTTCCGCTCGCGCCGCGGGCCCCGTCTGTCGCGGGGGGCAAGGACGCCTCGTCCCGAGAGCGACAAACGATCCTCGCCACGCGTTCAGCCTTGAGTTGGTAGCCGTCGCCTATATCGGGCAGCCCGCAGCCTGTGAGCCCGCTGGCCGGTCTCGGTCTGCGTGAGCCGACCCCGCAGGCATGCCGGGCGCGGGCATTCCGCGAAGCGAAATGGCGCGCCTCGCGGGTCTCGATCTCTTCAAGAAGTTCGGCGGGGCCCCACCCCCGCCGCGAGTCGACGAGCGGGCGACCCTCGGCCGGTGCTCCTCGGGTCGCAGCTTCGAGACCCGCACACGAGACGCAAATCGCCGCGACTCCCGCAACAACGACGTGAGGCGGGAACCGAGGCGATTTGGCGCGCCTGGCAGGTCTCGAACCTGCGACCCTCGGCTTAGAAGGCCGATGGCTGACCAGCAAAGGCTCTGGTTGCAAAGCTTTGCATACGTGGGCCCATTTTATGGGTCAACATCCGCGCGTCAAAGGCCGTATGGCGCTCTGGCGTGGCGGGTAGTGTCTCAGTTTGAAATAGGCGAATCCAAGAAATCGGATTAGCGCCGCCCCGGTTTCAGATTCTCGTCTTCCAGTATTTCCCGAACGGTCAACAACCTGATTTCGCGCCCGCACTTCCGCTGAAAGGCTCGGGCCTCCACTTCGGCGTCGCGGGTGTAGTCAAACGACACGAAGAAGCCAACCTTCCGATCTGTCCGCGTCATCATGGCCTCAAAGGCGTCGATGTCCGGTCGTCCGGCCTTGTCCTTCTGCTTCACCTGGACGGGGTACCAGTCGTCCATAAAATCGAGATGCCCGGTCGCCTTACCCTTCTTCTCTGGCGCGGCTGATACCGGGTAGATCTTGCCGTCGATACCCATGTCGCCCACTTGGGCCTTGTTCGGAGTGCCACCTAGCGCGACAACCGCCCAGTTCTCAAACTCGAACGGTGGCAGCTTCCTGAGCCGATCCTCAGTCCAGGGCAGGTCTTCGACAATGAAGCCCCTTCCATCAAGCCATGCCTGTTGGCCTTCCTTGAGGCCACACACATCCTTTAGGCGCTTCGCCATAACGCGGCAGGCCGTGGGACTGATGTCGATGCCGATCCACTGCCGATTGAGCTTCTGGGCTGCCACGAGGGCCGTGCCACAGCCGCAGAAGGCGTCCAGCACTACGTCATGCTCGTTGCTGCTCGCCCTGATAATTCTGTCGAGAAGCGCGAGCGGCTTCTGTGTCGGGTAGCCGAGCCGTTCCTGCGCCTGAGAGTTGATCGGCGGGATGTCCGTCCACACGGTATCAATCGGCCGTCCTTCCTGTTCGTCAAGATATCGCTTGAATCGAGGGACAGCGCCAGGACTTGGCTGGACGACAAAGCCCGTCTCGTAGGCCTCTTGCATCCGCTGCTTCGTCCAGCGCCACACGCGCTTCACGCCCAAAAACTCGTAGGTCAGGTTTGGACGGTCATTGCTCGGATTGAGCAAGCTGGTGAGTTGATAGCGTCGGCCGTCAGGATCTTTGAGAGAGTATTTCTCGGACGTCTTTTCGTCCAGGTTGTCAGGGTCGTACGGATCGTATGGTCGATTGAACGTCAGTTCTCCGCCACCACCGTAAAGTAAAATCGTATCGTGGTTGTTCGGGAAGCCGGTGAACGACAGGCCCTTCGCCATCGTTCGATGCCAGATGATCTCAGATTGGAAATTGTTCTCCCCGAAAATCTGGTCGAGCATGACGCGGACGTAATGGGAGGCGTGCCAGTCGCAGTGGTAGTAGAAGCTCCCGGTCTTCTTCAGCACGCGGGCCAGTTCTACGCAGCGCGGGCGCATGAACTCGATATACATCTGGCTGGATTCGTGCCGGTCCTCGAACGACCGTTTTTCCTTCGTCTCGCCCCAGAACACTTCGTAATTCCGGTTCGAGTTGAACGGCGGATCGATGTAGATCAGATCGACACACGCATCTGGCAGACGGCTGAGTTGTTCGATATTGTCGCCGCAGTAGATAACGCGCGTATCGACGAGGGCTGAAGGCCGGGCTCTTGCCATATGGACCGGCCGATTCTAACGCGGCCGGTCCATGAGGGCGACGATTTCTTCGATGCTCCACCCTGGACCCGACACCCGCATGCTGTGCGAGAGCGGCGCCGGAGATCAGCTCAGGTTCGCCCGCACGAGGAACTCGTCCTCGTCGCCCGACCACGGACCGTCCCCCGTGGTCGTGACCTGATACGCCTGCGCCTTCCACGGGCCAGGGGTGTCGATGTCTCCGCCGACGGTGATGTATTTGATCCACCCGTTGGGTCCGTCGTGCAGGACGGCGGCCTTGTTGGTGGGCGCTGTTCCTGGTTTCTTCAGTCGGACGAAGCCGCTCACGAAGTCCGTCAGGTCGACCGGCTGCTTCGTCACTCGGTCAATGACCTGCACCAGGATCGGGATTCCGACGTCGCCGACGTGCAGAATGTCTCTTGCCATCGTTGCTGCGCTCCTACTCTTCTTCCGTACGTCTTGAGGTCAGGCGCACGTCCCGGCTGACGAGCGAATGCACGCGGATCTCCGTGGATGAGGCTTCGGACAGGCTGGCGAGCTCGACGGCCGTGGTCGCCTTCGTTCTGAGCATCACAAGACGGCTGACGGGCGACACGAGCCTCAGGACTGGCGAGGGCGGCAGGACGACGGATGCGTCGAACACCGTCATCGGACGCAGGACGGCTCCGCTGGCGATCGCCGATATGACCACCGTCTGACCCGTCGCCGGCGCCACCAAGCTGACCGTCGACGTCAGTGACGGGATGGTCAGAACAAGTACCGCCGCCGGTGGCGAGGTCGTCGAGGACGCGGAAATGCCGGCGCCCATCTGCACCCGAGGCGCGACCGACGGCGACGTGGACGCCGCCGTGCTGGCGATGGCTGGCACCGTGACGACCATCTGAATCGTCGGCGGCACGAGCGTCGCGCCCGACGCGATCGCTACCGGTGACACCAACACGCCGAGCGCCGGCGCGACGATACCGCTCGTCGCCGCAATCGACGGCAGCGTGATTGTCAGCCCGACCGTCGGCGCCGTGAGCGAAGCCGCCGAGGCAATCGCAGGAATCAGGACGCCGCCGCCCAGGAGCGGCGCCGTCAGTTGCGCGCCACTGGCCAGACTCGGCGCCGTCACGGTCTGGCCGACCACGGGAGCGACCAGCGCCGCGGTACTCGCGATCGCTGGAGACACGACTCCGAGGGCCACGCTTGGCGCCGTGAGCGCAACGCTCGAGCTCAGGCCGGCCGTCAGCGCGAGTTGCTGGCCGACCGCGGGCGTGGACAGGCTGGAGCCACTCGCGATCGCCGGCAGGACGAGCACGCCGTCGGCGGACACGGTCGGTGCGACCAGAGCGCTACCTGTGCCGATCGACGCACCCGTCACGGTCACGCCGACGGACGGCGCCGTGATGGTCGCGGTCGATGCGAGGGCTGGCACCGTCGCCGAGAGCCCGAGAACCGGCGGCGTGAGCGCCGTCGTCGAGCCGATCGACGGAAGCGTCGCGGTCCCGCCGACACTGGGCGCCGCGAGCGCGCTGGTCGCGCCGACGGCCGGGAGCGTGACGACCGGCGCGAGGGACGGCGCCGTCAGTGCGGCTGTGCTGTTGAGACTCGGAGTGGTGACACCGAAGCTGAGCGTCGGCGCCGTCAGGACCGCCGTCGACGCGATCGCCGTGAGCACCAGCGTCGTGGGTCCAGCCGGACCGAAGATCGCAACGAGCCTCGTGCTCTGCCGGAGCGCGTAATCGAACGGACGGCGGAAGACAGACGGCATGGCTAGGGCGTGACCACCGGTTCGTCGAAGTAGATCGAAGGCAGCACGAGCAGTTGGGCGGCCGGTTGTCCGTCTTCAGCGGTCCCGGCTAGGAGCCGCACGTCCATCTGCACCAGGCGCGCGCCTGGCCCAAAGCCCGGACGCACGAAGCGCTCGCGCACCTCGCCGGCGACGTGCAGCCGGTAGGCTGGATCGTGACAGGGCGGGCCTTCGATCTGGACGGCGATCACGTAGCGACTGCCGGTCACCTCGACCTGCAGGCGCCCGACCGTGGACTTGAACCCCGCCCGAAAGAATCGGCGGGCGTTGTCCACGACCTCGAGGCGGGCGGGTCGCTTGTCGGCGCGCGCCTGAACCACGAAGGTCCAGGCGCTCCACCGCTGGTGCGTACTGTTGGGGTTCATCCCACCCCAGGGCCGGGCGACGGTCACCTGGTCACCCAAGCGTCGGCGATCCGGCGCGCTGCAGCGCCTTCCCCACCTGCGATCGGTGGAAGTAGTGCAGCTTCATCGGGCGCTTCGGCTCCGTATGGCAGGCCTTGCACACGGGAAAGGCCTCCGCCTTGAAGCCGTGTTGATTCGCCGGCGCGTCTGGCCCTTCGCCGACACCCACGTACTCGTAGCCATTGGTGGGCGCCCCGCAGCCCACGCACGTTTCCTGTTCCGCAATCATCGTCAACCTCCCTGCTCCGCGCACGAGCGCTAGAGCGAAAACCAGTTCGTGCCGACCGTGACGTTGATGTTGCCGCCCGACGGTGTCACGGGCATGCCCGTGATGCCGGTGTCGTAGAACGCGATCAGGCGGTCGTTGGTGATCGTGTCATCCCAGAGAATGATCGCCTCGGACTGATCGCCGCTGACGGTCGACCAGGCGAAGTCGGCGCTGTCGAAGACGCCGTTGGTGATCGTCGGTGACCCGAGTGCGGCCGATTCCGCCACGATCGCAACCAGCGCCACGTCGCGCGAGCCGCCCGAGTACTCGTCGTGGGCCGCGGAAAACGTGTAGTCCGCGGAATCGATCAAGGACGCCTTGATCGTGTCGGAATTGAGATCGAAGAGCTTGTCGAGCAGCCCTTCCTTGAACGTGTTGTACAGCGCGTTTGCCATCGTGTCGCTCCCTCATGAGGCGGGCCGAACCCGCCGTATCTATCTCTCCGCTGCGCAGGATCGCGCCCTACCCCAGCTCCTCGACCATGATCGTGCCGCTCACCGTGATGGAGTCCGCCGGAGTGGTCGCCAGCTCCAGCGTGGCTCGGGCGCCACCGGCGATGACCGGCCGCGTCTCGGGTGTGAAGACCTTCAGGAATGGCATGCGGACATTCCAGTTCCACGCGCGCTTGGTCAAGATCGTGCCGGCCGTGGCCTTGGTGGTGTTGTTGACTTCTGAGGCGAACCCCGCAGCCGCGTCTCCAAGGGTCTGCGGCGCCGGCGTTGGCGCACTGCCGCCGCTGCCAGACGTTGTCGACCCGTCTTTCCACAGGAGGCTGAGCCCCTCTTCCTGGGCGTCGCCCACCTCTGTGGACTGCTCGATCTCGATCGAATGAATGACGCACGGCTTTCCCGACGCCGCCACGATCTCGAAGAGATCCTGCTGGGCCGTGATGGCCACGCTCGCGAACACCACCGAATACATCCTGCTCATGGGTTACCTCGTCAACAGGGACAACAAACCGGGATTGATGGCACGCATCGGCGGAGCCCCGCCGGCAGCTGCGGCCGCTGGTTCAATCAGCACGATGTACGCCCCGCACGCATTGCCAAAGTTCTGCGTCCACGTCACCGACACCGCGCTGAGCCCTGATGTCAATGCGTTCCTGGACGCTGCATCGGCCGGATGGCTCACGTCCTGGTTGACGTCCAGCGTCCATCCGGCTGACACGCCGGAAATTCCACCGCTATCGTTCGAGTAGACCGACAGCGCGAGGCACCCGTCTACTGTCGGCGTCGCGCTCGGCGCCAGCGTCAGCGACGAGCCGCTGACTGCCTTACCGAACGCGTTGATGGGCGCGGCGACGTCGGCTTCCGTCACCTCCCACAGAACGCCGTGATGGTTGTCGGTGACGTCGTAGGTCCAGGTGTACGACGCGCCGTCACCGCTCTGGACGACGCGTCGGTAGACGTGGAGGCCGACGAAGTCCTGGTTCAGGTCGTCCACCGTGGTCCAACCGGACGGCGGGGTCATCGTCCCGGGCGATGGAAAGTCGCCGGTCGAGATGATCGCCACCATCACGTTGCCTGGCGTCGGCGCGCCGCCGAACGTCAGGACGATCGTGCTGCGACTGTCGTCGGGCTGGCCGTCGTCAGCCCGCTGGACGACCGAGAGCGCCATGTCAGTTCGCCTTCACCACGGTGCAGCCGCGCGAATCCCGGATCGTCAGCGTCGTCGGCCCGAAGGTCAGCGCCACCGACTTCACCGTTACGACGGCACCCGACACGGCGTAGCTGTACCGCAGCTGCGTCGACCCCTCCGCAGATGACGGCCAAGCCGAGACGACCAGCGCGGCTGGATTCGCGACGCATGGATCCGATGGCGGAGGCGGCGCCGGCGCCGTTACTTTGACCGTGACGGTCACAGGCGAGCGGGCCGTCCCGCTGACGTCGGTCGCGGCGAGCGTGTGCGTGAAGGTCCCGGCCGCGGGCTTCGTCACCGGCATCGTGACCGCGCAGGGACCGCAGTTGAGGCGCGCGCCATCGAGCATGACGTTGTGCTGATTCGCGTCGGTGGCCACCGTCAGCGTGTAAGCCTGGCCGACGAGGACCGAGGCCTTGTCGACCGTCAGCGAGAACACCGCGGCCGGCGGCGGCGTGACGGGAGGTGGCGTCACCGGTGGCGGATCCACGGGCGGTGGAGGTGGCGGTGGCGGTTCGACGGGTGGCGTCGTCGACCCAGCGCCGATCTTCAGCCTATAGAGTCGTCCCGTGTCCCACTGGCCTCCGGGCCCGCCGCTGGGGTTCCCAAGCGGAAAGCCGATCGCGTATGGGTTGCCCGTTGCACTGTCGACGGTGACGCCACTGATGTTTGCCATCGGGACGTCGCCGTCCCACGACCCGACAATGCCGCGCGGCAGTACGAGCTCGGCCATGCTGTCCGGCCGCTTCATCGTGCTCGTGCCGAGTTTCGTACCGTCCCAGGCGTGCACTTCCTGCAGGCGCGTGTCGAAGTGCAGGGTCGAATTCTGGTACCAGCACTTCCCGCCGCAGACCGCGGCGACGAGCACGAGGGTGTTCCCGCTGAAGAATGCGTTGTTGTAGTAGCTGTCACCCCATACGAACAGGTTCGCGCCGATCGGCCCCTGCGACGCGACCGTATTCGGGCTGAGCCATTGCGCCGCGGGCCAGGGCGCGCGCGTCGGTGGTGTCTGCGGGTTCTCGCGGCGCGTGCCGGTGTCATCGGTGTCGCCGCTATCGAAGTAGTTCAGGGGCGTCGTCGCGCGCACCCCTCGCTGGTCCGTCGGCGTGTCGAGGATCACCTTGAAGGCGCTGGATGGAATCTCGGCGCCGTTCGGCAGGCCGGCGATGTCGGGAATGCAAATGACAGACGGCCCCATCGCCGCGCGGCTCACCTGTTGCGCGAGCGACGTGTAGCCGCCCCAGCCCGCCATATACGGGCACTTCCCCCCGAGGGCGGCGTTGACCGCCGGCGGCACCGACTGCACGCCTCCGTAGAGGCGCTTCGACGTCACGCCCTCGAGGGAGACGGTCTTCACGTTCGAGATGCTGCCATCGGCGTTCAACGTCAGCGTTGAGATGCGGGTCGGGTAGTACGTCTTCGAATCTCCGTAGTCGACTGACGCGGTGACCCAGAGGCGATCCTTCGCCTCTTCGAAATAGATCCCGGTGAAGTCGCCCGTGACCGCGCTGATGTTCCATTGATTCGTCGTCGACGTGATCCGGCCAGTCGATGGCGTCGAGCCGATCCTGAACTCCTGCAGTTGGCCGGTGTGTGTCGCGGACAGAAACCGCAGCTCCCCATTCACGTGACGCGAGGCCAGCCCGCGCATAAAACTCGTGTTGCTGCCGAAGGTCTGCACGTCCCAGTAGGTGTCGAGCGTGACGCTCGAGGCGGTGAGCGTTTGGGCGTGCACCGGCACCGCGGCCGCGAGCGCGAGGATGAGGATCGATAGGATTCGCTTCATGACTGCACCTCTACTCGGCCGCCGGCAGGCAGCCCTGTGACCGAATGCCGTCCGCGTCCATCTGGGCCGCGAACGACGCGATGTCCGCAGCGGTCTTCCCACCGCGGATGAACTTGAACGGAATGCCGTCTGGCTCCCCAGCGCAGAGCTCGGGACGCACGTCGTCCACAAACCAGTCGGGCCCGGCCGCGCCACGGCCGAGAGACGGAATGGGTGTGCCCTCTCGCAGGAAGCGATCGAGGAATTCAATCCACCTGGCACGATCCCACTCGGGCGGGCCCTGGTGAAACCAGAACCCTCGCCGCGCCACACGACGCTCGGCCTTCGTCGCCCAGGCCGATTCCTCACCCTCGGTCGGATCGTCGTCCTCGATCCACGTCTCCGGATCGGTGGGCTTGAGCTTCGACCGCGGCGGCTGCGGCGTGGGGTTGCCGAGCTCGTCGTGCACGGGGCCCAGCGCCGACGCAATCGTGCAGCGCCCTGGCGGCGCGCTGTTGCTGTGCCAGCCGAGACACGCGTTCGGCCCCAGCTCCTCGTCCATGATGACGATCGCGTCGTGGTTCGCCTTCGCGCGGATCGGTGAGCCGGCGCCGACGGTCTCCCACGCCCACATCCAGCGCGCGATATCCGCGAACTCCTTCAGGGATCGCACGAGCAGACGGAACACGCCGTTGTAGAGCAGCTCCGCATCCGCGGCCTCGCCGGTGAGGATGTAGATGATCGGGCGGAAGCCCTGCGCCAAGAGCCAGCGGACCATCGCACGGAACGGCTCGATATCGCCGTGCGTCCAGTCGGGCTGCGAGGTGATCCAGTCCGCGTCGTAGACCGTGCCGTCTGGCAGGTCGCACACGACGTCTGTGATGCCCGCGCGCCCTTTGATGTCAAGGCACGCCCGCAGCTCGTCGAGCGGATCGACCAGGTGCCCGGCGCCGTCGTCGACGCGTTCACCCTTCAGGTGTTTGTCCCAGAAATACGGGAAGTACTGCGCATCGAACACGACGCGGCCGCGGTGGTCGTGGTGGCTGCAGAACCCAGCCCGGATTGGCGCGTTCGGATCAAGGCCCTGGGAGCCGATGCCCCCAGGGCCGTCTAGAAAGGGCCGAGGACCTCGCCGCTCTTCGCGTCGATCGCTTCGAAGCTCTCCCAGCTGAGGATGGGCCGCGTGGGGTCCAGCGTGCGGACCTGGCCGACGTCGTCGCCGTGATAGTCCGCGCGCCCGACGCGGCCGCTCACCGGCGATCCCGTGGCCACGAGGCCCCAGCCTTTGATGTCGCCCTTCTTGATGACGAGCGTAGAGCCGAAGCGATCGCTCAGCGAGAGCTGCCCGCCGTCGCCCGGTGCCATCACCTTCACGTCGGTGTTGATGCCGAGCTCGACGTGCATGTTCTCGTCCCATCGGTTGTCGAACAGGTAGGCGAAGAAGGCCTGCTTCTCGGTGCCGACGACCAGCAACCCACCGTGCTCGGCCTTCGTAACGCCAATGAACTTCGAAGAGTCGCCAACGCTGCGGAGATAGATCTGTCGCGCTTTCATAGTGGTGTCCTCGTGCGGGTGCGGCGCCGGCGTCGGCGCGGGTGTAGGTTTCGGTATTGGTTGCGTCGCGGCGCCGGTCGGGAAGACCGTCCAGTCGGCCGACGCGGCGCGCATGTCGGCAACGGCTTGCTGATAGAGCGGTTGCGTGCGGATGCCATCAGCGCGGTCCCATTCGAAGCACCACACCGCCAGCACACCGGCGTCGACGCAGAGATTCCAGAAGTCAATCGCCCGGGCGGCGACCTCACGCGGATCCCAGATGGCTGGCGCGGTCAGTTGAATGTCGCCAACGACGTCGAGACCAGCTGCACGGAGGTCCGCGAGGTTCTGCTTGAGACGGGCGTTCGCCTGGTCGCGTGACTCGCCGGGCTCAATCGTGTTGCGGAGCATGGCCAGCCGGCGTGCGCCGACAAACGCGGGCATGTCCTTCGGCGCCAGGCCCTTGCGATCGAGGTAGCAATAGAGCGGGAGGTGCTCGCGGATCGCGCGCGCCGTTGAGTGATCGATCGCCTCGGGCGGGTCCGTTTCGAGCGTGATGAGGATCCCGCGGGTCTTATCGGTGATGAGACCGTCGACTTTGTTCCGCGCGTCGTAGCCGGTCAGTTCGAATCCGCCGGGCTCGGAGAAACAGCCCACCCCGATCGGCCGCGTGCTCCGCTTGGCCTCCGGAATCTCGATGGCCGGTGTCGGCAGATTGCGGACGTCTAGGAACGACTGCGAGAGTCCGTTGACGAGGCCCTTCTCCGGGTTGATGTCGTAGACGCGCAGGTCGTTCGGACCTTCGCCAGCGGTCATCGACGAGACGACGCGGACCATGCCGTTGCTGAGCGCGCAGATGTCCGGGTTGAAGTCCCGACCATCGGCGCTGAGCAGCAGGGCGCGATCGGGCTGGTCCCAGGGCACAAACCAGAGCCCGCCGGGTCCACCGCCGCAGAGAAACCGATCATCGAAGCGGGGATCCGAGAACGGAACCGGAAAGACCTTCCCGTCCGGCCAGCGATGCACGAGCCCGCCTGTGCGGTAGATCGCCACGCCGTCCGCGATGTCCCCTTGCTGGACGTCGAGCACCACCCACGACGGCACCAGCTCATCCACGATGCCATTCGGCCGGACGAGCCAGAGCCCGCCGCCCGTGTCATGGTCGGTCACGAGCACCGCGCGACTGGAGTCGACCTCCAGCGGCATCCAACTCGGATGGGTATTCCCGTGAGAATCTCGATACCCGCTCCCTGCGAGGTACGCCGCCCAGACGCCAAAGCCGGCCGCAAAGAAGTTCGCGCCGCGGCTGTCGAGCTCGCGTTCAGGACCACTCGGCTCCGTGCGCGCAACGATCCGGCACACCCCGGTTGAGCAGTCCTGCCGAGCGGACTCCACGAGGTTCAGCCAGCGCCCGGTGACACCGTCACCGATGCCGGAGAGCAGCGGAGCGCCCATGAGATTGAGGCGCGGCATCAGATGTTCTCCTTCGCGTCGCGTTCATCGAACGCACGCTGCCGCTCACGCTGGCGCGCAACACTCTCATCCAGCGCCGCATGCAACGCCTGAACTGGATTCGCGATGGGCGGAAAGACCGAGAGGTCCACGAAGGCGCCGGCCCCGCCGAGATGAATCGACCAGCCGATCCGACCGTGCGCCATCGGCTGCGGCGACCGCTTGCAGAAGTCGTACGGGTCGACGTTGACCATGTTCTCGCCGACGAAGACGTAGCCGTTGATGCGCTCGATCTCCGCGATGCAGGCACGTGCGACCGTGTCCTGGGCGACGGCCTCGACGGTCCATGGCACGAGGACCAGATCGATGTCGCGCGTGAGACTGCCATGCACCGCTAAGGCGTAGCCGTGCGCATTCGCAACCGCCTTCAGCGGCTCGAATATCTGCTCGGCCATGCACCGCGCCTGTACGGCCATCTCTGGCGATCGCGTCTTCACCGGGCGATCCTCGACATGCCGAACCCGACACCCGCACCAACGAGGATGTCCGTGAACCAATGCTTTTCGCCGGCCACGCGCAGATAGCCCGCGGCGCCGCACAGCGCGAGCCCGAGCAGCTCCTTCTTCGAGCTCAGCCCGGCCGTGCACGCGATCGCCGTGTGCTCGCTGAAGAACGACTTCCGATCCGAGCCATCCGGGCGATCGCGGTGGATGAAGTACTTCGCGGTCTCCGCGGCGCCGACGGCCAGGCCGATCCGGAGGCCTTCGCGCTTCAGGCACCCCCGGACCTCGAGGCCCGAGGCTCGCTGCGAGTTCAAGCACGGTGTGAGGATCGCGCCGGCCACGATGCCGGTGCTGAGCCAGTCCGCGGCCTTCTTGTGGTCGGCCGACCAGGTCAGATGGTTGTGTGCGGCCTCGTCGCCCTTGTGCGCGAGATACGCGCCGCCCGCCACGCCCGCGGCGATGAGGACCGCGCGCGCGTCGACCTGCGCGGCCGCGGGCGCCGGCACGATGAGGATGAGGGCGAGGAGGATCGCCTTCACTTGCCCGCTCCCGGCACCGTGGCGCCCTTGGCCCGCAGGAAAGCTTCGCCCTCCGCGATGTAGCGATCGGCGTCGAACTGCAGCGCGGCCTGGACCTCAGCGTCCGTCGGCATACGGCCGGTCGCGTTGTGATGCGCGCGAATGGCTGTCGCGACGATCGGGACCACGGTGTTGAGCAGGAGCTTCAGGAGTTCCGGATTCACTGGCCACCTCCGATCAGCGCGAGTGCAAGGTCGACGGCGTTCAGCGCCGCAGATACGTTCCCGGTCGTGGGCGGCAGGACCGACTTCAGCGAGGCCCACCCGGTCGACACTGTCGCGCGCCAACCGTCAGGCGTCTCCTTGAGCGTCTTGATGCTGCCGACGGTGAACTGGACGATGCGCGTGGCGGTCGCGTCCGCGAGCAGGCCCTGACGATTGGCGGCGATGACGACCGTCTGCAGCTCACCGAGGCGCTGCACCGCGACGTCGGCGCGAAATGCGTTCTGCCCCTGCGTGGTCGTCACCGAGGCTGGCGGCTGGAACGTCGAGCAGGCCGGCAGCGCGAGCGAGGCGCTCAGTGCGACGGCCAGCAGAATCGCCAGCTTCGGCGCGATACGCGGTGCGATATCGGGACTGCCCATGAGCGGCGCCGAGGCGCCAGACTTGATCTGCTCGGTCAGGTCGGTCGGAGTCGACCCCGGCTTCATGGCGAGCGCGGTCCGTTCGCGACGATGCTGTTTCACCGTGACAACGATCGCGCCGAGGATCACCACGACGTAGCTGACGACTTCAGCCACGAGCTGCGTCGTCTCGTTGGAACTCAGAATTCCTTTGCTGACGAGCCAGTTGGTGATCGGCACCAAGAGCACGCCGATCAGGCCCTTCAGTACTTTCAGCATCAGTTCAGACATTGCTTCTCTCCTCAGTTCTGGGGCGGAATGGACGCCCACCCGATGTCCCACGCGAACGGCCAGGTGGCTGGCTTCGGCCGGCCCGGATTCCACGCCGCGATGTATTGCGACCAGCCCTCGTTCGGTTGTTCACGCGTCGGCAACGGCGCCGGCACGTTCCAGAGCAGCAACCGCGCGCACACGCAGGCGAGGACGTCCTGGTAGGCGATCGCCGTGTAGCAGAAGTTGCGCGTTAGCGGTGTGGTGTAGCCGAGCTTCGCGGCCGCCGCGTTCAGGGCCGCCGCGTTCGCGCGTGGCCCCATCGCGGCGCTGACACCGCCGAGCTCGAACTGCCAGTACCCACGCGCCGGTCCACCGCCCATCTGGAGGCGCTTCTCGAAACGCGACTCCTGCCAACCGATGGCGATCAGCATCGCGACGGCCGCGGGCGACGTCATCTCTGGCGGGAGCAGCGCGAGGGCGTCGCGGCCGACCGACTGGCGGACGAAGGCGAGGGCGTTCATGCCGCCGCTCCGGTTTCCGACTTCACGATTTCGATGCGGCCGAGCCAGCGGAGAATCGCGCCCGTCGTCGGATGGGGCTGCGGCTCCGCGATCACCCGTACGCGCATGACCACGCCCGCGCGCGTCTTCGCCCGGTACGAGGACTCGAACATCCGCCGGTCGTCGATCGCGTGCGCCCACTCGTTCATGACCCGCTCCCGATCGTCGTCATGGATCATGCGGACCCACCGCTGCCCGAGCATCTCGGCCGGCGAATAGCCAAATTGGGTGGTAAAGGAGGCGTTGATCCGAACGTTCGCGCCGTCAGCCGCGCACTCGAAGTTGGGCCGGTCGAGTTGGTCGCAGAGCCAGTCGGTGCGCGCCGCGATCGTCAGCGTGCGCAGCTCGGTCGAGGTGATCTTGTCGTAGAGGGACGAGCCGCCATTGGGGC